>JADZAR010000223.1 GCA_020852475.1 Nitrosomonas sp. | reverse complement strand
AGGGCGGATTGCTTGCCGCCCAGACTGTCGGACTGATCGGCCTCGGTCACATCGGCAAGCGTGTCGCAAAACTGTGTCAGGCATTTGAAGCCGATGTCATTGCCTATGACCCCTACATTGATCAGGCGCCTGCGGGTATCGCACTGAAACCGTTGACACAGTTGCTTGAGACCGCTGATATCATCAGCCTGCACACGCCGTACAACCCCGAACTGCACCACCTGATCGACGCCCAGGCGATAGCCCGAATGAAGCCCGGCGCCTTGCTCATCAACGCCGCTCGCGGCGGCTTGATTGACGAGGAGGCGCTCAAAGCAGCGCTTGACGATGGCCGACTCAGTGCGGCAGCACTGGATGCCTTCGAACAGGAACCTTATCAGGGTCCGTTACTCCAATGCAGCAATCTAATTCTGTCTTCCCATGTTGGATCACTGGCGCGCGAATCACGTCAGCGCATGGAACTGGAAGCTGCGGAAAATTTACTTCACGGACTCATCAACACAGGCATAATTCATGACGCACAACCAAGCAGCGCCTGATTTTTTACCTTCCGGTCAGACTGTTATCGTATTCGGCGCCAGTGGTTTTCTGGGCAGCCACGTCGCCGATGCGCTCTCGGCGGCAGGCTATCAGGTACGCTTATTCGACCGCAGCCCGTCCCCGTTTCAAAAAATAAATCAGAAAATGATTGTCGGTGACATCATGGATCTGCAACAAGTCATTGATGCCGTCAAAGGCGCCGATATTGTGTACAACTTCGCCGCCATCGCCGACATCGACGAAGCGCATAACAAACCAGTGGCAACCGCCGCGATCAACGTCCTCGGCAATACACACGTGCTTGAAGCCGCGCGTCTGGCGAATGCTCGGCGTTTTGTTTTTGCCAGCAGCGTGTATGTCTATTCGGAATCCGGATCGTTTTACCGCGCCAGCAAGCAGGCCGCCGAACGCTTTACGGAAACCTATCATGACCGCTACGGCCTCGAATACAACATTCTGCGCTACGGCTCGCTGTACGGCCGCCGCAGCGACCGACGCAACGGTATTTATCGCATGCTGCACGAAGCCATCATGCATCGCACCATCACTTACAAAGGCAGCGGCAATGCCATGCGTGAATATATTCATGTCGAGGACGCCGCGCGCCTGAGTGTGCAAGTGCTTGCACCGGAATACGCCAACCGGCATCTCATCCTGACCGGACAGGAAAAACTACGCATCCGCGATGTCATGACGATGATTTCTGAAATCATGCCATGGCCGATAGCACTCCATTTTGACGAAGCGAATGCCGTCCACCATTACGAAATCACGCCCTATGCCTTCCAGCCGCGCATCGGCCGCAAATTGGTGCTGAACGAGCATGTTGATCTCGGTCAGGGATTGCTCGATTGTATCCGCGAAATTCATCAAGACCTGGAACACGCAGACGAGAACGATGACGCCACACCCACTTCGTCGGATAACCGGGCATAATCGAGACTGACGCATGTTTGATCTGACAGCTTTCCAGGCCATCATTTTTGACTTTGATGGCGTTATCGCGGAATCCGGGGATATCAAAACGCAGGCTTTTGCGGCGCTTTATCGCCCCTATGGCGCAGCAATCGTCGCCGAAGTCGTTAAATACCATACGCAAAATGGCGGTTTGTCGCGCTACAACAAATTCCGCTATTTCCAGCAACAGTTATTGAACAAATCGCCACTGACACCCGCAGAAGAGCAGATGCTTGACCAGCGCTTTTCCGAACTCGTCGTAGAAGCCGTTATCGCGGCTGATGCGGTTCCCGGTGCCTATGAACTCATTCGTCAGCAGCACAGCAGAGTTCCGCTGTTTGTGGCTTCCGGCACACCTGAAACAGAACTCCGGGTCATCGTTGAACGCCGCGGCTTGACCGGCTACTTCAAACAAGTGCGTGGCGCACCTAAGCTCAAAGAAACATTGATCGCGGAAATTCTGGCTGATCATGCGCTTAGTCCAGAACACGTTCTGATGATCGGCGACGCCATGGCGGATTACGCCGGTGCGCAAGCCAACGGCACTGCATTCCTTGGCCGCGTCCGTCCCGGCGATAGCGATCCGTTTCCTCCCGGAACATCGGTGGTTGCCGATTTCAGCACACTAATAGCGTGACGAGAATCATGCGCGACAGGATTCAAAGAATCTCGTTTGCCAATAGCACAGAACTGGCACACGGCTTCGCGGAATATGCGGCAAGCGTTTTATCGTGCGCGCTCAAGCAGCAGCAGACTGCAAGCCTGGTTTTCCCTGGCGGGCAAACACCGCGTATCTATCTTTCCGCCCTCGCAAAACAGCCACTGCCTTGGCGTCGCGTCATCATTACATTGAGTGACGAACGTTGGGTCGATACCGATTCGGAAAACTCAAATGAACGACTCATCAGAGCAAATCTGCTCGATCGCTTGCCGGAAGAGGCCCATTTTGTCGGCCTCAAAACACGGCATGACACACCCGAACAGGCAATTTCTGAAATTGCTCAACGTCTCGCGACAGTCCCGCAACCGTTTACGCTCACCATTCTCGGTCTTGGCGAGGATGGTCACATCGCCTCGCTGTTTCCCCACCTGAAATTGCATGAAAAACCGGACAATGCAACAGAAGCACCCTGCCTCGCTGTAAATCTCGCTCCCACACTGCCGCCACGGATGAGCCTATCACTGACAACGCTCGCCCAGAGCGAACAGATTGCTCTGGTTGCAACCGGCGCCAGCAAACGCCGGCTATTAGATCAGCTCACCGAACAAGCCGATCCGGGACTTCCCGTTCTCTGGCTGTTACAACGCAGCCTGTCGCCTGTCACTGTGTTTGAAAGCGATTGAGCTGGATCGAATGCCAGCAAAGGAAACAATCGTTTCCAAGCGCATTGCAATTCCATAATGGCATATGATTTCCCGCTGCGCGCATTAATTCACAACCGTTGGATAATCGTTGCAAATTCCCGGTTCTGTTCGCGCATTCATCGATAAAAAAGATTCATGCTGAACAATAGAAAATCAGATATAGTTTTGCTTTAAACCCGAGCACCTGTCGAACGCAAGTCTGGCGAATGCCAGCATAACATCCCGCAAGCAAAAGTGTTTCCAGTCTTTTTCCAATGGATCAGATGCCTACAAAGCGGAAAACACTACGGTTTTTTGCCGCGGGTAATCAATGAATTATTGGTGTATTCATGCAAAGTATTTCACCGGTAATGATGGCCCGTAAGTTTCCTGAACACTCAGGCTATCGTTAGCACGTGTTTCTGCAGGATTCTCCCGCGAAACCGGGAAAGACCTTTGCACGGCGTCATAAGCGGTACGAGAATAAGGCAAAATTTTGCGAAAAAGCGGAGTTTACACGGAGTAAATGAGCATTTTTTGCAAAATTTTAACGCCATTATCGTGCCGCGTAGTAGCCGTGCAAAGGTCTCCGGGATTTTTTAACTTAAACGGCATGCTATAGCGACACGCGGCGATGTTTATAAGTCAACGGAAACATCCATTCTTAGGCCTGCACTGGAAGGGTTTCCTGTGGGTGAGCCTGCTCCTGATAGGACTCAGTTCCGCCTTTTACCTGTTAAACCATCATTATCTGACTTCACAGTTTCTCCGTCAGCGACAAACAGAGGTCATGTATCTCAACCGGCAAGTGGAAGTTTTACTGAGTCGCACAACAGAGCGTCTCGAGCGACTGGGCGGCGCGCTTGCATCGATTTTTGATAATGATGCGGCACTCGATTACCCTGAACTCGAAAAATCCGTCGGACTCAATTCTCCGCATGCGAACTATACCAAACTTGGTTTTGAACTGGATATTCATGAAATAGGCTTTTTCACCGCCGACCTCAATCTGGCCTGGTACTGGACGCAATCGGGCAATATCAATACGAATGCAATTGAAGCCTGGCTGTATAAAAAAGTGGCGGAAGTCCAAAACGAGGAAAAACCCAGCAGCCTTCTGGTTTGTGCGCCGGACTGCCTGCTTTATGCCTTTGTTCCAATCCTGGAACAAGGCCGCAGCATGGGCGTCATGGCCATCAGTCAGTCCATTGCCGACTTTATCATTGAATTTAACGTAGTCACCAATACCAATTTTGTACTCATCATGCCGCTTCAGCGGGGTATACAGGATAACATTCTGGAACGCTGGTCCACCCGCATTGCAGGCATTTCAAACGCAAACAAAGTCATACCGCTATTGCATGACTTGACCGTGCGCTTCGATAGTCCGTTGGCATTCAAGGACGGTCAGATCGTCGAATGGGATCACGCCAGCTACGATATTCGCTCCAGTCCCCTGCCAGGCTTTCTGAATGTCGACGATGGCGCCATTATTTTTGTCTCGGATGTTACGGACCGCCTCAATGAGATCGACAAAGCGGTTCAGCAGGGATTGATCATAACCATCATTTTCCTGTTCATTGCCGAACTGGGCTTAATTTATCTCGTCGGCATACCGACCCAGCGAATCAAGGAACTTGCGCACCGGCTTCCGCTGCTTGCCGCCGGAAACTACCGTCAAGTGCGTGATTACTTCGCTGCACACCGCAAATCAAAACTGTTGCATGATGAAATTGATATTTTGTATGACAGCGCCCTGACGCTTTCCGAAAGACTCGATACAAATAGTCAGTCCATCGCCAAAAAAAACCTGGAACTCGAAATGGAAAGAGACTTCATTCATGGCCTGTTAACTTCGGCCCAGGTACTGGTTTTAACGCAAACACGCGAAGGCGT
>JADZAR010000222.1 GCA_020852475.1 Nitrosomonas sp. | reverse complement strand
TCCTGTCCGCTTTGCTTGTCCAGTGATGCGGTCGGTTCATCGGCGAGTACAATTTTAGGCTGCCCGACCAACGCCCGTGCAATTGAAACGCGCTGACGCTGTCCACCGGAAAGCTGATCCGGTTTGTGATCCAGCCGATCGCCCAAGCCAACGGCTTTCAGCATTTCGGCAGCGCGTTCGAGTCTTTCTCGCTCAGTCATGGTATTAAACATCTCCAGTGTCATGCTGACATTTTGCTGCGCCGTCAATGATTTCAGCAGATTATGTTGCTGAAAAATATAACCCGTTTGCTGACGGATGCTGACTTTGACCTGATCGCTGCTGTTAATGAGCTGCCGCCCCAGTACCTCAACACTGCCGTCAAATGCCTGACGCAAACCGCCGACAATGGTTAAAAAAGTCGTTTTCCCGGAACCGGAAGGTCCGGTCATAATCACGATTTCCCCTTTTTGAATTGAAATAGTTACATTTTTCAGCACAGGCAGCGCCTGCGCATCATGGCTGAAACTGAAATTCAGATTGTGAACATCGATGACAATCGACATCAAAACATATCCGCAGGATTGGCATCTTTCAATTTGCGGATCGCCAGGAATCCGGCGATAAAGCACATCGACAGAATGAAAATGAAAACATTGAGGGCTTTCTCGAAGGTCATCGGCATAGGCATGAACATTTGGGACTCGGCCAGGTGATAAAGGCTGATGGACAGAACAAGGCCCGGAATAAAACCCAGAACGGCCAAAAAAAAAGCCGTGGCGAATACCAGACGAACAAAGTAGCCCTGTTTGTAACCCATGGCTTTCAATGTGGCGAATTCGTAACGATGATTGACGATATCGGTAAAAAGAATCTGATATACGATCACCAGACCGACGACCAGTCCCATTACCGTACCAAAACCGAAAATAAAGCCGATCGGCGCTGTGTTGGCCCAGTAATTTTTCTCGTGTTCCAGCAATTCGCCAAAAGTAAAAATATTGACGAATTCATTCAGTCGTTCGGCAAGATCAGCTTTCACCTGATCCAGCGCTACGCCAGGGTGAAGTTTGATCACACCGATATCAATATCGCCCGGATTTCTGCCCGGAAAAATACGCATGAAATTCAAGTCACTCGCCACCACATTACCGTCTGCGGCAAAGGACACGCCTAGACGGAACAGGCCGATGACGCTTATCTTATAGTCATTGATTTCCGTCTCCGCCTGTCCGGCTTCGAGCAGCTCGCGCATCGGGCCGAATTCAGGTCGGGAAAACTCGTCAAACATGACCGTATCCTTGAGCCGCAATTCATGTCGTCTGCTTCTTACAGAGTCGACATCAAATAACTCGGCATCCGGGTCAAAGCCATAGACCATCAGTGTGCGTTTAGTCTGTGTTTTGATATTTTTGAACGGCGCCAGACCCAAATACAGCGGTGCAATCTCGGCGACTGCCGGATGGCCGAGTGTGCGCAGGAGTTCGTTACGCTTGAAAGTAACCGGCCGCCACATCGCTTCGCTCTGCTTGTGCATCAGAAATAAATCGCCGCTTAATTTTGTCGGCGCGGAAACCGCGCTGGCGTACAGCGAATCCCTGAAGCCCAGTTGCATAAAAACCAGAACACAAGCGAATAGAACACCGGCGATGGCCGCCACCAATTTGGTCCGGTCGTGAAAGAGCTGCCGCCAGGCCAATCGTGCCGGAAAATAGTACCAAGAAAACAGGTTCACGGCGCTATCCGCACATATACCTGCCGGAAGATCTGATGCTGTAAATCAGCAACCGCCAACGGATCAAGGGTTAGCCGTACTTCGATGATCCGATTATCCCTGTCCGCCAGAGGATCGGTATCATTGAGATCGTTTTTTCTTACCAGATAGCCCAGTTCCCGGACTTCGGCGGTATAGCCCTGACCCAATCCTTTCCCACTGACATACGCCTTTTGCCCTACTTTCACCTGATTGAGATCGGATTCATAAACTTCCGCCACGATATCGAGTTGCGTCAAATCAGCCATTTCCACCAAACCGCCGTCTTTGATGCGTTCTCCAGGCCAGGTCAGGATTTTTAAAATCGTACCTGAAATCGGTGCATGAATACGCGTATTTTTTAATGCTTCTACCGCGATACGCTGTTCAGCCTCGGCATGCGCGATTTCAGCGGACAACTGCTTGAGATTCGCCTCCGATTGCGCGAACGCCAGATATTTTGCATCCGCGAGCGAAATACTGGCCATGGAATCCTGCTTAAGGGATTGATAGCGGAAATGTTCCTTCTGATTGAAGTTGAATGCTATTTGCTCGGTCTCGCGCTGCGCTTTCAATACTTTAATGCGCGTGCCCGCTGCCTCGACTTCCGCAGTTTTCTTGCCATGATCCGAAAGGATTGCCAAAATATCGCCCGATTTCACTTGGTCGCCTTCGGCAAAAAAAAGCTGCTCAACCCGCGCGCCCTCGGGACCGGCATTATGAGAAACCTTAATCACCCGAGAACGCGGTTCGATACGTCCCAACGCGCCGGCGCCTTGGTTACCATCCGGCGACCTCACAGTATCCGCAAGCACACTTACGCTGACAGGGAGAAAACATAATAGATGTAAAAAAGCGCGTGCTATTCTGACGTACATGGCAATCTCGCATTTCCGGTGACAGAGCGGCGGGCTAAAACTTTTCAGCGCAGCTTATCACACGATTTATGGATGTTATTCGACGCTTGCTCAACCCTCAATCGGACAGCGATCAGTGCCTGTCTGAATTCTGGTCAGTTTGTGCAATAATCCGGTCGCAATAGGCAATCGCCAGCGCCGACACCAGAAAAGTCAGATGAATGCAGGTTTGCGCAATCAACGTTTTTTCATCGTAAGCACTCGCATTGATGAAAGTTTTCAACAAATGAATCGAGGAAATGCCGATGATAGCCGTTGCCAGTTTGACTTTCAGCACCGATGCATTGACATGCGACAGCCATTCCGGCTGGTCGGGATGGGTCTCCAGATTCATGCGTGAAACGAATGTCTCATAACCACCGATAATCACCATAATCAGCAGATTCGAAATCATCACCACATCGATTAAACCTAACACCACCAGCATGATGGTCGTTTCAGTCAGTCGATCCGGCCGGGTTGCGCCTTCAATTGTCACGACGTCGAGAATATGATCAAGCGATTCTTTTTTACCCATCACCGCGCCAATCAGATCCGTCAGCTCCACCCAGAAATGAAAAACATACACACACTGCGCCAATACCAGCCCTAAATACAGGGGCAACTGCAACCAGCGGGACAGAAAAAGAAAATAGGCAATATACGGTATTCGTTTTGAAGTCGCCGGAATATTATTTTGTTGCATAGTTTTTATCGTTCAAAAAATCCGGAAGGTTATCACAGCAACCGACAAAACGAAATTCATTCGGGAACGGAAAAAATCGTGATGAAATGTCCGGTATTGATCTCCAGAAATGAACCGTTGCAGCAAAAGCAAACCGCCATAAAGATCCTTCATAAAGCACAGAAGATTCCAGAGAGTCGAAGGAGAATGAGCGAAAAATCGCTACTGAACACTCACCATTTCAAGACAATCTGTACGATGTCTGCACCGACTACAGCTGCTAATACGCCGCTGGAATTGATTGCGTAAGTTTTCATCCCATCGCGGGAAGCGACCTGAACATGCATCCCGGCAGGCAAGCCCAACACGTATAGCCGACGCAGTTTTTTTTGCACTGAAGGCTGGCGGGTATTGATTTTAATTTCACCATGACTGAGGGTTTCTGCAAATACAACAATACTCTGCCCGGTATCGATACCCTTTGCCTTAACGCCTTCAATGGACAAAGACTCGGGGGCGTCATGACGCGGATTGTTCAGACTTGGCGATAATGCAATAAGAAATTCATCCCGAACACGTGGCGCCCCCGGCTGGATCTCGATGCGCCACATCCCGACATCGAACCAGGGCTGGAACGAGGCGCCACTGGAGAAATTCTCACCATCCAGGATAGTATCATCGCCATCCGATTCCACGTAAAACTGATAATCCGGTCCACCGACCAGACGGATTTTTGCATCTTCCGGGTAAATACGATCAATGCGCAAATGTCCGGGATCGTTCCGCACAAAAACAACTGGGTCGGAAGTTTCAGATATGCCATTGGTCGCTTGTCCTTTCAATACCTCCTCCCGACTCACCTGAGGACGGTTTACCGTGTGCAGGAGCCACTTCTTGGTATATGCGGGACTGGTGCTTTCTATGCGGTCGTAAATCAACAAGCGGTCTTCGTTATCCAGATACAGCAAGTCACGTTCAACCTTGCGAACCTTCCCTCCCCGTCCGCCTTCATCACGCACGGGCGTATTGTATGCCTGAGTCAGATCAGACGAGATATAGGTATATTCACCTTCGACTGTGCTGAAATGATTGATTCTCCCGCCGGCAAAGTAATTACCGCTATCCAGATTTTTCACCCAGTCGCTGACATTCTGCACAGCACTGCCCGTCGGTAAAATGATACGTTGACCGCCATCTGCCACATTGTGCTGAAAAAAGCGATTGGGCTGTACTTTTTCATTCGGTCTCAAAATGAGCAGGGAATTTTTTGCAACCGTACGGATAGAATAATTAAGCCGGTTGCTTCCCGCATAATCGCCATAGACACTGCTGTTGATCGCCAGTGGCGCACCTTTGAATAGCGTAAAATGCCCGGCATCGTAGTGACCATGGTGGGTAAATGTATGACCCGCCCGGAAACTTATGAATGTGGCTGATGGCGACCAGTCTGAACGGATATAAGCCTGATTCATGCCGCCACGGCCAAATAATTCCGCGCGAGGTAGCTGTGCGTTGAGAAAAGTCAGGTTGGCCGCCCCTTTCTCCGCGGCATTGCCTGGCGCCGCAAAAGCAGGATTGGACAAGGTCGGATCATTGAATAACCGTATTCCCCATCGATAGCCCGCATAATAGCTTGCTGTACCATGTAATTGTTGCAGATATTGCGAATAACCCGAAAAGACAGGATCGCGGGTCATCTGCCCAATGAGATCAATGACACGACGCGTTTCATCTTTTAAATCCACCCTTGATCCTTCATCACCCAGATTCTCGATGCGGTTGTCAGGTCGCGTGGCATAAATATGCCAAAGTCCTGTTCGTCTAAGCAGCGCCTGAATTCGATCTTTATGTTTTGCATTATCCAATCCATTGATATAGGCGCTTGCCGCAAGGCTGATGATCATACCGCGATTCTGGATCCAATAATTGTATCCTTCCGGCCAGGCTTCTGTGATTTCCAGCGCCCGAATCAAGTCAAGAAAATGACCTTGCGCACGTGACACAAGGCTTTGCAACTGCTGGTTATCGTGGGTATTCAGAGTGACGGCGGCCAGCCATGCCATTGCCGCCAGTGACGCACGCCCGTGCCAGAGTGAAGAAGACGAATCATCAAGTAACTGTAGATAGCTTGTCAACGCATTCTCTATTTTTGATTCGATCAGAATGCGGTCATCGACTGACATGCCCGGGAAATTTGCAACCAGATCATAGGCCAAAGCCAGTTCCCAGCCATTACCATAACTACCGCTGGCCGTCGGTGTTTGCAGTTGAAAATTTTTGAGTGCAGCAATCAGTTGTGACCCCACTTGCGGGTTTCCGCTGCTGATCCAGCACACGGCAAGCAACAGAATATTCTGCGATGGTCCGCACGGATCAAAATCGTGTATGCCTCGTTTCTGGAACAAAGCAATTCGGTTTGCAATCAAATCCGGTTGACCTTGATTCGGCCAGACGGATAACTCAGGAAGTAGTATTCGTGGATAGGTGGCACGTATCTGTCCATCTAGTATATGATCAGAAAAACGCGCCTTGGGCGCTATGGCTTCTACCAGCCACGGCATATCGATCTGACTTTTTTCAACAATCTTTACAAAAAACTGATTGGGCGTCAGCTGAAAATATTTCAAGGCAGCAATGAGTGCAACGATAACAGCAAGATGGGTCACTATGCCGACGATGATTAAATAGCGGGTGATTATTCGCTGTAAGCGTGGGATTTTTTGCATGTATATACTGGAAACTAAAAATCACTCTGGAAGAGTTACCTATTCGTCGAGTGTTATCAATCAATTGAATTTATGCAAGACTCTTTCTCAAAAGTTCGTTAAATAATAACCCGGTTGAGCAAAGGCGAAACAATGAAATTCCACATCGTTGCTGTAGGAAACAAGCTTCCCGCTTGGGTAAATAATGCTTTCACGGAATATTCAAAACGGTTTCCTCAGGAAATCACTCTTCAATTAACCGAAATCAAACCCGAGAAACGCACTAACAACAAGAATAAAGAGCAGCTTCTGGGTGCTGAGTTTCAGCGCATCAAAACTTCAATACCCGCAGGATGCCGCATTATCGCTCTGGATACTCATGGAATGCACTATACGACAATTCAGCTGGCTGATGTTATAGAAAAATGGATGCAAGAAGGCCATGACACCGTCTTTGTTATTGGCGGCGCCGACGGTTTGCATGCGTCAATCAAATCATCGGCGCATGCTACACTCTCACTATCCAAGCTGACTTTTCCCCATGGACTTGCAAGAGTGATATTGGTCGAACAATTGTATCGCGCCATATCTTTGATCAAGCATCATCCTTATCATCGCATATAATAATCGAACTCAAATTACAGATTTTAATCGTATGGCAATTCCTGATAATCAGATATATCTAGCCTCGCGCAGTTTACGCAGACGTGAATTACTTAAACAGATCGGCGTAAAATACAATATTCTGCTGATGAGAGAAACACTCAATCGACCGGCCGATATTGACGAAACACCTCTCCCCGATGAGACACCCAATGACTATATTTACCGCATCATTCATACCAAAGCTGAAGCCAGCTGGATCAGATTATCTCAGCGCAAATTACCTCTGTTACCTATTCTGGTAGCAGATACCATCGTAACACTGGACGGCCGTATTTTAGGCAAGCCTAAAAACAATGCACAAGCTGTGGAAATACTCAGTTCGTTATCCGGTCGCGCTCATCAAGTGCTAACAGCTATCGCGGTAGTCTACAAAAATGAAATGCAAATGAAATTATCGACCACCATGGTACGATTTCGTGAAATAACACAGCAGGAAATACAGAGCTGTATAAAATATGACAAGGTATATGACAAAGCAGGCGCTTATGCCATCCAGGGCCTAGCGGCGGCTTTTATTGTCGAAATTTGTGGCAGCTACAGTGGTGTGAAAGGATTGCCTTTATACGAAACAGCTCAATTACTGGAAGAAGTAGGCGTTAAAATTTTCAAATAACTCATTATTCGTATTAACGAATTCCGTTAATATGTCTTTTTCTGTTCGCGCTGCTATGGACAACGAAATCCTAATTAACATCACTCCCCAGGAAACCCGCATAGCTATTTTAGAACAGGGGGTTACCCAGGAATTACACATTGAACGCGCCAGTTGTTGCGGAATTGTTGGCAATATCTACCAAGGTCGTGTGAGTCGCGTATTACCTGGCATGCAATCAGCTTTTATTGATATTGGTTTAGAACGCGCTGCTTTTCTGCATGTTGCAGATATTTGGGAATCTAACAACATCGATGAGCCAAGTCAGCCAATTGAGAAATTGCTGCACGAAGGGAATCACATTTTGGTTCAAGTGATTAAAGACGCCATCGGCATGAAGGGAGCACGGCTATCCACACAAATCAGCCTAGCTGGAAGAATGCTCGTTTACCTGCCACAGGAATCTCATATTGGCATCTCGCAGCGCATAGAAGATGATGAAGAACGTGAATTATTGCGACAAAAATTACAGCACGTCTTACCTGAAAACGAAACCGGTGGTTATATTATCCGGACAATGGCTGAATCAGCTGAAGAAAATGATTTACAAGCAGATATCGAATACCTGCATAAGCTCTGGCACAACATACAAGAATTGGCATCCGCTGTAGCAGCGCCAGCATTGCTCTATCAGGATCTTGATCTCAGCCATCGAGCCTTGCGTGATTTCGCGACTGAAAGCACCACACGCATTCAAGTCGATTCGCGTGAAAACCATCAGCGACTGATAAATTTCGCAAAAAGCTATATGCCAAACATGGCAAATCGAATCACCTTATACACAGGGGAACGCCCTTTATTCGACCTTTATGGCGTAGAAGATGAAATTCAGAAATCACTTTCAAAACGCGTGAATCTTAAGTCAGGTGGGTATTTGATTATTGATCAGACTGAAGCATTAACAACTATGGACGTAAATACAGGTGGGTTTATTGGCGTACGAAATTTTGACGATACAATTTTTAAAACAAATCTTGAAGCGGCGCAAGTCATTGCTCGGCAATTGCGTTTACGCAATATAGGTGGAATCATAATTATCGATTTTATTGATATGGATTCCGACGAACACAAAGGCGCAGTTTTAAAAGAATTTAAAAAAGCGCTAGCCAAGGATAGAACACGTATGACCGTCAACGGGTTCTCATCACTTGGTCTGGTTGAGATGACGCGTAAGCGCATGCGAGAAAGTCTTTCACACATTTTGTGTGAATCATGTCCTACTTGTGGCGGACGCGGTGAAATCAGAACTGCACAAACGATTTGCTATGAAATATTGCGCGAATTGCTACGCGAGTCAAGACAATTTAATGCCAATGAATTTCGCATTCTCGCATCTCAGCAAGTTATCGATTTATTTCTAGATGAAGAATCACAAAGCTTGGCACAGCTTGGCGATTTTATCGCCAAGCCTATCAGACTTCAGGTCGAAGAATCTTATACACAGGAACAATACGATGTCATTATCATGTAAGCTCCAATGCGTTATGAACGACACCGCTTCAGTATAAAATTAACAGGCTGGTTTAAAACCCGAGGCTTGCCAGAAGATCATCTACCTGATCTTGATTGCTGACCGTATCAGGGTTTTTTTCAGGATTTGTTACCGGCCCATTCATAAGACACACACCATCTTCTGTGTGCGCCTGCCTTTTCTCCGGAGGAAAATTTGCAAGCAAAAGCTGTAATAAATCTTGTTCCAATTTCTGCACCATAGCTGTTATTTTCTTGATCACCTGTCCTGTGAGATCCTGAAAATCCTGCGCCATCATGATTTCCATAAGCTGCGCATTCGTTGCATCAGCCTGCTCAGGTACTCTATCAATATAACTCAATGTCTCTATTAGCAACAATTTGAATTTTTCAGTATCTGGCTGTGCTTTCTGTTCCTCAAAAGCGCTCTTCCATTTTTCAGATAATTGTGAAGCCTCGAATGAGAGTTTCTCCTGTATGGGCATCGCTATCTCAGTAGCGTTTAAAGTACGATCAGCAGCTTGTTCTGTTTTTGTTGCCACATAAGAAAGTTTATCTTGAGCTTCGGGTACTTCTGCTGCCAGTGACTCCAGTCGTTTGTCATACCCGAGTTCTCTAAGACTGTTATGTAAAGTCCGAGTTAAATGCCCCACTTGATCTATAATGGCCTTATTTGCCTCAGATTTGCTTTCAGCAATTTCTCTGGACAGACTCTTCTCTTCATTTACATCAACAACTGAACTTGTGATCGCTTCAATGGCCTCAGTTATTACAATTTCAGGAATAACATCAACATTGGAACATTTTCCTTTTTCAGTATTCCCTTGATTTTGATTCTGAACCAGACCGTGTATTTCAGAAATTACTGTTTCAAGATGATCGGGTATAGGTTTATACAAATAATTTTCTATAGGTTGCGGTAATATCGCATCACACGAATCTTCAAAGATTTCCTGAGGCGAATTAACCGCTATAGCTGAGTCTACCACTGCATGAATTAATTCTTCAGCAGCCCCCAAGTTATCAGGTTTTTCATGTATAGATAAAGTGCCCCGTACTTTCATTTCTTCGTGAATAAGCGGATCAGTATTCATTTTTTCTCGCTGTGATATGTGATATAAATGAAACGCAAGTTGCAAAAATTACGCTGATGCCCTACTTTCCATATTCTGGAAAATTTTATTTAATTTTTCATCAAGCGTTGCGGCTGTAAATGGTTTCACTATATACCCACTCGCGCCCGCCTGTGCTGCTGCAATTATATTTTCCTTTTTTGCTTCGGCAGTTATCATTAGCACCGGTATCTTGCATAATCTTTCATCCGCCCGGACAGATTGCAACATCGTGAGCCCATCCATATTAGGCATGTTCCAATCGGATACTACAAAGTCATAGTTACCATCCTGAAGTTTGCGCAAAGCAGCAGCCCCATCTTCAGCTTCATCTACATTAATAAAGCCTAATTCTTTTAGCAAGTTGCGAACGATTCTACGCATGGTCGAAAAATCGTCAACAACCAAGAATTTTAAATTTTTGTCCGGCATTATTTTCTCCAATTAAATTCATTTAAATAAACACAAGAGATCAAACTCATAATTCCTCTGATCGATATGGATTGCATCTATTTAAGTGCATAACGGCGAGCAGCATAAGAAACTTAAGAGAATTGGAGTTAATTGATTGAAAATAAGGATCTGGAAACATGCAGAATATCTGCAGAACGATTCATTAACAAGTTGTTGAAAAATGTGATGAAACAGCCGATTGCATGGCAAAAACGGGCGACGCAAGCAAAGCATAGCGAACAGCTATGAAACTGGTCCTTAGAGCGACGGCGCTTGCGCCGAGTAAAAAGTAGCGTTTATGTGTGATAAATGAGCATTTTGAGCCTGTTTTTAACGCCGCAGCGGCAACGCAGATATTTTTTCAACGACCTGTTAAAAAGGAAGTATTGCTTTCGGACCGTCGATGGCACTGATATCGCGCACTGCCTGTATGTAATCACCATCTTCGCGTAATGTAATCATGGAGGTAAATCTTTTTTTACCGTGCATGCGCGCCAATCTTGCCAGACTTGCAGCTGAAATGTTCCATTCCAGTGTACTCAGTAATTCGTCCACAGTCTGGGTATCGTTACATACCAGTATCATGTCGCAACCTGCTTCAAGCGCCGCTGTTGCGCGCTCTGTAATCGAGTCGAAATGCGCTACGCCTTTCATGCTTAAATCGTCGCTAAAGATACAGCCTTCGAACTGGAGTTCTTTTCTCAGAATATCTTGCAGCCAGATTCGCGAGAAACCGACCGGATAGCGATCAACTTCTGGATAAATCAAATGTGCAGCCATGATGCCACTCAGTCCAAAACTGATCATGCGACGGAACGGCACCATATCTTCCATTTCAATGTCGGCATAAGATCTCCGATCAATCGCCTTTTCCAGATGCGAATCTGTTCGAATATAACCATGCCCCGGAAAATGCTTACCCACAGCCTGCATCCCAGCTGCTTTAAGTCCCAGCATGAAATCATGCGCCAATTCGGAGATTGCCTGCGGATTGCGATGAAAAGCACGGTCACCTATAACGCTGCTCTGTCCATAGTCGATATCAAGCACGGGTGCAAAACTCAAGTCAACACCACCGGCCTGCAGCTCTGCCGCCAACACAAATCCAATCTGTTTGGCTAGCTGGCGCGCACGCAGTTTTTGTTTATCCCAAATATTGCCGAGATCACGCATGGCCGGCAAGTTGGTGAAGTCTTCCCTGAACCGCTGTACGCGCCCGCCCTCGTGATCAACAGCGATCAGCAAAGGAGGCGTGCGTAGTGCACGAATCTCGGCAGTCAAAGCTGTCAGCTGTCGACGAGATTTGAAATTACGGGAAAACAAAATGACTCCACCTGCAAGCGGGTGTATCAGGCGTTTTTTATCGTCATCATTCAGCTCGGTTCCGGCAATATCGAGCATGAGCGGACCAAGCAGCATGGCTATTTCTCCAGCACGACAAAGGCACAGGCGAGATTCATTTCATCGCTGATAGACAGGTAATGACTGACGATACCTTTTTCGCTGAGTAATCGGTCCAGTTCCGGGTGAAATTGAAAATAGGGCTTTCCCAGTGCATCATGGGTAATAGTGATGAAATCCAGATTGACTGGATGGCGCAATCCGGTTCCCATCGCTTTTGACAATGCTTCTTTGGCGGCAAAACGTCCAGCCAGAAATAGCACTGGCTTACTGCTGCTCTGATACTCATCCCATTCTGGATCTGTCAGGATACGGCGGGCAAATTTATGACCATAGCGCTCCAGCGAACGCGCGATTCGAGATGGGTCGACCAGATCGGTACCAATACCATAAATCATGCTCGCGCCTCTAACATGATTATTTTCATTTCTCTAACGGCTTGGCTTATGCCGACAAAAACAGCACGCCCAACAATTGCGTGACCAATATTCAATTCCGAAATACCCGGAATTGCTGCAATTGCCTGCACATTCTGATAGTGCAGACCATGACCGGCATTCACTTTGAGGTTATGTCCAAGACCATGGACAACAGCTTCTTTTATTTTATTTAACTCGCTTTCCTGAGCCAAATCGGTTTTCGCGTCAGCATAGCTTCCCGTGTGAATTTCAATAACAGGTGCGCCTGCCTCAGCCGCCGCGTCAATTTGTACCGGGTCGGCATTAATGAACAATGACACACGAATACCAGCCGCCGACAGCTGGCGACAAGCATTTTTCACCTGACTAAAGTGTTTCACAACATCCAAGCCACCCTCGGTTGTCAATTCCTCACGACGTTCAGGCACCAGACAGATATCTTGGGGTTTGATGCGCACTGCAATAGCAATCATCTCTGGAGTTATCGCACTTTCAAGATTCATACGGGTTGTTAACAATTCACGCAGCACCTCGACATCCCGATCCTGTATATGCCGGCGGTCTTCTCGCAAATGCAGTGTGATCGCGTCAGCGCCGGATGACTCTGCAACCAGAGCCGCTTCTATCGGACTCGGGTAATCCGTGCCACGCGCCTGTCTGAGCGTCGCCACATGGTCGATATTTACCCCTAGTTCAATCATGATTTTGCTCCTGTATGAACTGCATAATCCTGTTATTAATTATTGTCTTCTACTAATCGAGTAATTTTTTTCGCAGTTATTGCACACGGATTTTACTCGTGTCCAAGTTGTCGCAGCACATTGACATTATCCGCCCACCCGCTTCTAACCTTAACCCAAATCTGCAAAAAAATCTTTTTACCAAAAGCTTTTTCCATATCTTTACGTGCCTGAGTACCAATCAACTTCAGCTTCTCACCACCTTTACCTATGATAATTGCTTTCTGATTCGATTTATCGACCAGTATTGTTGCATGAACCTCAATGAGTTTTTCCGTTTCCACAAACTTTTCTGCAATAACGCTCGTTAAATAAGGCACCTCATCACCCATTAAACGAAACAATTTTTCACGCACAAACTCGGCTGCCATGAATCGTTCACTTTTATCGGTTATTTCATCAACATCGTATAAAGGGGGATTTTCAGGTAATAGCGGACGTATTATTTCTATCAACTCAGACAATTGCTCTTTTTTTGCCGCACTTACCGGGAAAAGCGCACTGAAATTAAATTTCTTTGTCATCGCATCTAAAAATGGCAACAACTTGTTTTTGTCCTGCAAGCGATCTATTTTGTTCACCACCAATACCACCGGAACAGAACCAGACATAAGGGTTAACACTTGCTGATCGCGCTCGTCGAAACGTAAAGCCTCTATGACAAACAGCACAAGATCCACATCATTTATGCATTGCGATACAACACGATTCATCGCAGCATTCATGCGGTTTTTATAGGAAGTTTGAAAGCCCGGCGTATCGACAAACACAAACTGCGACTGCTGATCAGTCAAAATACCATTTATGCTATGCCGTGTTGTCTGGGCTTTTCTGGAAGTAATACTGATCTTTTGTTGTATAAGATTATTCAGCAACGTCGATTTTCCAACGTTTGGACGCCCTACTATGGCTACATAACCCGTACGAAAGCACATAGTGATTAATTTAATAAAGAAAACAAATCTGTGAAATTGCTGAATAGCATAAACTTGACACGACAATGTTAGTTGTTCTGGGCATTTTCCCGTGCATGGACCTGCTCATAGGCGAGTTTTGCAGCGGCCTGTTCTGCGCTGCGGCGACTGGTGCCTTCACCTCGCGTACAGATATCGAAGGTGGAAACGGCGCATTCGACCTTGAATTTTTGTTGATGTGCTTTTCCTGTAGTTGTAACGACAGTATATTCGGGCAAATCCAGTTTTCGACTTTGCAGAAACTCCTGCAGGAGCGTCTTGGGGTCCTTTCCATGCGTTGCATAATCTAATGTTGCAAGAGCAGGCCGATAAATTTGATGGATAACTTCTTTTGCGCGCAAAAAACCGCTATCCATATAAATTGCACCAAACACGGCTTCCAGTGCATCCGCCAGTATCGAGGGACGTTGGTTGCCGCCACTTTTCATTTCACCCTCGCCAAGTCTGATCAATTGGTCCATACCTAAACGCAATGCAAGTTCAGATAAGGTCTGTTGATTGACCATACCGGCACGAAAGCGGGATAAACGCCCTTCTGACATTTCAGGATATCGTTTAAAAAACAAATCCGCGATTGCACAATTCAAAACACTATCGCCCAGAAACTCAAGGCGTTCGTTATGTTTTGCGCCATAGCTGCGATGCGTTAAAGCTTCCTGCAATAATCCGGGTTGGAAGAATCCGTAACCAATCTGACTACAAAACACGTTGATCAATTTTTCCCTGTCGGACAGCATAATAACCGGGTTTTATTTTAATCACTCGTAACATCAAAATCGAATTTAAGCGAAATATTGGATACCAATGGAACTTCCACCGTGTATGCCACGCTCAGGATCAATCTCTCTTTGTCTTTTGAGATCTTAAGATCCTTAGCGGATACCACTCTAATTCCATCGACTTGCGCACGCTTTGTGAAGGCAAGCCTGACTTGTCCTGCATTCGCATTCTGTAAGCTGCCATCACTCGCCACTGCAACCAGATTTTTCTTAATTGTCGCGTTATCGATATAAACCGGTACAACCTTCATACCGATCACTGCGACCAGCACCAGGATAATGGATCCAATTAACATTCCGGTAAGCGTCAATCCGCGTTGCTTATAGCACGGTGTAACTACATCCATTTTCCCTCTCCACACATAAAAAAATATTTGCAACGACTATTGTATGTTCTGACCTATACGACCAAAATCGGCAAAATTCCACCAGATCATAAATGCTTTTCCCACAATATTTTCTTCAGGCACAAACCCCCAATAGCGACTATCACTACTGCTATCTCTATTATCACCCAAAGTAAAATAATGATCAGGTGGTACCGTACAAGTGAATCCGGTACGACTATACTTGCAGTTTTCACGGTAAGGAAATGCGCGCACACTCGAATACTGCAATCCACCCACTTCCTGATTCACTAAAATGGAATGATTTATTTCCCCAAGAAATTCAGCATATTCTTCCGAATAAATATAACCCATCCCCGGCTCGACATATTTATAATCGCCGACATATTCCAGTCTGACAAGCTCATCGTTAATCAGCAACTGCTTATTGTGATAAGTTACAATATCACCCGGAACGCCGACGACACGCTTGATATAATCGATAGAAGGATCCTCCGGATATCGGAAAACCAGAACATCTCCCATCTTGGGACTATTCATTTCGATAACCTTCTTATTGATTACCGGCAAACGAATACCGTAAGTATATTTATTTACGAGAATAAAATCCCCGACGATCAATGTCGGAATCATCGATCCAGAAGGAATTTTGAAAGGCTCAATTACAAACGAACGCAAACAGAATACGATGAGTATGATAGGAAAGAAACTTTTAGGATATTCGATCCACCAAGGTTCTTCCTCGTCTGTTTTGCGCTTGTGCCGCAGGATAAAATAATCGACAGCCCATATAACACCCGTAATAACCAATAAGCTAAACAAAATCAGCGGAAAATTCATAATTTCACCTTTATGAATCGAATCTATTTAAACCGGCTGCGATAACCGCGTTCATCAGTTGTACACCATGATAAAGATTAAGATTCATATTTCTCACATTAAATTTTTTTATTTATTGTCGATCTGCAATATTGCCAGAAATGCTTCCTGCGGGATTTCCACATTACCAACACGTTTCATTCTTTTCTTACCCGCTTTTTGCTTCTCCAACAATTTGCGTTTACGTGTAATATCACCACCATAACATTTTGCCAATACATTCTTCCTTAATGCCTTGACCGTCTCTCTGGCTATAATATGCGCCCCAATCGCGGCTTGCACAGCAATATCAAACATCTGGCGCGGAATTAACTGCCGCATTTTCTGTACCAATTCACGCCCACGGTATTGACTGCTCGCTCGATGCACAATTAAGGATAATGCGTCCACGCGATCTCCATTGATTAAAACATCAATCTTGACCAGATCAGATGCACGGAACTCCAGAAACTCATAATCCAGCGACGCATATCCGCGGCTTGTTGATTTCAGTCGATCAAAGAAATCCATAACCACTTCATTCAGCGGCATCTCGTATGTCAACATGACTTGCCGTCCCATATACTGCATATTCTTTTGTATGCCGCGCTTACTGACACATAAGGTTATCACAGCACCGACAAATTCTTCCGGAACCAGTATGGTGGTTGTAATAATCGGCTCTCGGATTTCTGCGATTTTTGATAAATCCGGAATTTTGGAAGGATTGTCAATCTCAATCACAGAACCATCGCGCATCAATATTTGATAAACAACTGTTGGCGCGGTCGTTATCAGGTCCATATCGTATTCGCGCTCAAGCCGCTCCTGAACGATATCCATATGCAGCAATCCCAAAAATCCACAGCGAAAGCCAAAACCAAGCGCCTGTGAAGTTTCCGGCTCAAAGTGCAGCGAAGAATCATTCAACCTTAATTTTTCCAGCGCCGACCGCAGCGCATCATATTGATTGGACTCAACCGGATACAACCCTGCAAAAACCTGTGGTTTGATTTCTTTGAAACCCTGCAGCGGTTTTTCTGCAGGCTTATTCGCAAGCGTCACGGTATCGCCTACTTTGGCGGCATCAAGCTCTTTTATACCAGAGATTACATAACCAACCTCTCCGGCACTCAGTACATTACGCTGCACTGACTTGGGAATGAACACGCCAACCTGCTCGCATAAATGAGTCACATGGCTCGCCATCAGCAGAATTTTATCTCCGGGTCTGAGTTTACCTTCCATCACCCGTACCAGAATAACGACGCCGACATAATTATCAAACCATGAATCGACAATCAACGCTTTCAGTGGCGCTTCAGGATCTCCTGTTGGCGCCGGAATACGTGTAACAACAGCTTCGAGCAAATCTTCAATACCGTAACCCGTCTTGGCACTGACATGCAACGCATCCCGGGCATCTATTCCGATGACATCCTCAATATTCTCAATTGCTCTTTGAGGATCAGCTGCCGGCAAATCTATCTTATTGAGTACCGGAACAACTTCAACACCCTGTTCAATCGCGGTATAGCAGTTGGCCACTGTTTGCGCTTCAACACCTTGCGAAGCATCAACTACAAGCAGGGCGCCTTCACACGCAGCCAGTGAACGCGACACTTCATAGGAAAAATCAACATGTCCAGGGGTATCAATGAGATTCAGCAGATAGGTTTCGCCATCCTTGGCTTTATACTGCAAAGCCACAGTTTGCGCTTTGATGGTTATCCCTCTTTCCCGCTCCAGATCCATAGAATCCAGAACCTGGTCTTCCATTTCACGTTCGGTCAACCCCCCACAAAACTGAATAATTCTGTCTGCGAGCGTAGATTTTCCATGATCTATATGCGCGATAATTGAAAAATTACGGATATGCAGCATCGTGTAGTTTTAGAGATTAACTAGTGGTAATTAGGAATGCAGGCTATTGGAATTCAGATATTAAATACCTATTGCACTGCAAGAGTAGATATCAACAGTTTTTTGCACTGAAGGGAGGCTGGATGAGGAATTATAAAAAAACCGGATTTTCACATGCGGTGGATAGATATATCGAAACAGCGACGACAAAAAGCTCAGCATAGTCTGCCCCAAAAGGCTGCATTCTATCGAATTTTTGCAAGATAATCATCCAATGCCTGAAGATTCAGAAAATGATGGCATATTTCAGTCTCATCAGGCAGGGCGATCAGGACTGGAATTTTGTCATTATATCGCGCCACTAGAACTGGATCGACGTCAATATCAACAACCCCGAACTCAAACACTATCCGAGTCTGCTGCTGCTGTAAATCCGCTATCATTTGCTGGCATAAATGACATTCTCTGCGCCCATATACAACCAGTTTCCCAGCTCCTCGATTCCTGTCCATCTCACCGGGATCAGTCAACATTTTCCAGTTTCATGGTGACAAACGTCGTCAGATCCCCACGTTTAATCAATAAAGCAATATTACGGCCCTCATCCACCTTATCGAGCATTTGATTAAATTGCTCGACATTCTTGATATCCTTGCTGTTAAATCCAACAATGACGTCTCCCCGGCGAATACCTGCCTGACTGGCAATTCCAGGTTGAACCGCTTCAACAACTATACCGTATTCAACATCAAGCTGTTTTTTCATCTGATTACTCAACTCACCCAGCACAATACCGAGGCGATTCGTGCTCTCATTTTTTTTACTCTGTTTTTGTTGAGAACCTCGACTCGATTCCTCTGATGGGATTTCGCCAACCTTAACACGTACACTCTGAATCGAACCATCACGCCAGACTTTTACAATGACGCTTGAATCCGGGATCGTATTACCAACAATACGCGGCAGGTCTGATGAAGTCTCCACTTCCTGCCCATTGAAATCAATGATGATATCCCTTGGTTTGATCCCGGCCGCATCAGCAGGGCCGCCTTTTTCGACCGAAACAACAAGCGCTCCGCGCAAATCAGAAATACCAAATGATTCCGCCAGCTCTTTAGTTACTTCCTGAATCATGACGCCAATACGACCACGCCGCACAGCACCGGAGGTTTTCAGTTGATTGGCAATGTCCATTGCAACATTAATCGGTATAGCGAAAGACAGTCCCATAAAACCGCCTGTACGGCTATATATTTGTGAATTGATTCCAACCACTTCGCCACTCATATTAAACAAAGGCCCTCCGGAGTTACCCGGATTGATTGCCACATCGGTTTGTATGAACGGCACATAGTTCTCCTGTGCCAGAGAACGTCCTTTTGCGCTTACAATCCCCGCCGTAACGCTATTTTCAAAACCAAAAGGAGAACCTATCGCAACAACCCACTCCCCCACTCTTAACTCGTCCGGATCGCCTGTAGTCACTTTAGGCAGACTTTCTGCATCAATTTTTATCAAAGCGATATCGGTCTTTTTATCTGTACCGATGACTTCCCCGACAAATTCACGCTTATCATTCAACTTCACTGTAATCTGTTCGGCCGATTCCACAACATGCGCATTGGTCAAAATATAACCATCCGCGCTGATAATGAATCCCGAACCCATCGATCTTGGCTCGGATTTTCTAGGTGCGGAAAAAGGCTGCAAATGTCGTCGGAAAAATTCATAGAACGGTGAATCTTCCGGAATATTCTGAAATTCTGGAAAAAGCTGCGCCATTGCATCATTTTGTGTTTGCACTGTGCTGATATTGACAACTGCTGCGCCATATTTCTCCACCAATCCTGTGAAATCCGGCAATTCTTTTGCCTGCGCCGATACCGTTGCTGAAAGCATAAATACCGCAATCAAAACCAAATAACGCAGCACTTCCTTGTTTCGCATACCCATCATAATTGACATTTAATAGCGTAAGTTAATAATTTTATTATTTAATCTGATATTTTTTCTAAAAAATTCCGACATTACAATCTTTTTTCCGGACAAATAAATTTTTGTAATCAAAAGATAAGCTTATCATGATCGCTTTCATGTGAAACGCAGCTTACGACTTATCGAAAAGCATGAAATCGTAAGCGCAGGATTAAGGACGTAGAAGCACGGCATCACCGATTAGCTTAATGGTATTTAATGGCACTTCGCCCACTGCAGTGATTTTCTTATTCTCCAATTCCCGGACATAAATATTGATCGCTCCCCGACTTGAATAAAAACCCGGCAGTGGTGATGCCGCTTCATTGTCGAGGGGCTCAATAAATACCGACACAGAAGCCAGCTCATCGGATAAAACAATGTGATCAATCAGACCGGATTTGCCCACCAGATTGCGTTTCATCTCGGTAATTTTTTTAAAACCTGCCGGCAGCTTTCCCAAACGCCAAACCGGTTCATCATCACCAAAAGCAAAAGTAGAGAGCTTTATCGTTTTCCAATCATCTGAAACGCTCAGCGAGCTAGTATTCAGTAAGCGATCATCAATTTCCTGGCCAATCTCGACTGCAGCAAATGCAAACTGCTCAATCACCGTATCTTTATCGACAACAGCCACCTTGAGTAACAGACCGCTATCAACATCAACCCACATCTTATAGCCATAGCGTAAATTATCTCTTGGAACAAGCTTGACAACCTGACTTTTATATCCAGCCACACGCTCTAATATACTTTTCTCATACGTGTAATTTTCATAAATTCTTTCAATTGGCTGCGGCAACAGATCGGGGAAAAACTTTCTGAACCATCGTTCTTCAATATAAACTTTTTTACTCTCTGGCAGATAACATTTCAATGCATCATTAGTACGATAAACAATTCTTGTCAAACCATCGAGCGTTTCTATACGCTCATGCTCACCTGCTTCATCCACCTTATGAATAATCCGAGACGACTCTATATGACCATCGGCATAATAAACAAAGGTGCCTTGGAAATTATGGTGACGAGGGGCAATTGAAATCTTTTCTAACCATTCGTAACCATCATGGTCAGATTTTTTTCTGACTAGGTCCTCAGCATATACTGCCTGTATTACAAATAACGTCACCAGCAACGTAACTGAAAGGAAGCGTTTTTTCATCTACCATAATTGTCCGTAGATTTGTCCGTAGATTCAGTTGCAGGATGATATAAGGCCGGATACTTCATTAATGCTGGACCAGGCGATAATTCTTTGTGGAAATTGTGAAAATACAGATAATTGGTCATATCATTATTGGAAACATAAGGATAATGACTTCCACCCGAGGTGTGCAAAACATTCATGGGATAATGCGATTGATCTACTCCGGGCTGCATTCTCGATTGTTCAGCAACAATGGCCGGGTGCGATTGCTGATAAACATTCTGCATAACTACCCATGTCGATAACATCGCGAAGAGAGAAGCCGCTGTCGCAAACGCAAAAACTTTAGTTTTTGAATTTCTCGGCTTGATTTCCTGAGCGTTCTGTTGCTGATGCGATTGAAGGGAGGATTGATTGAATGATTTTCTGAGGGTTTCTGGAACAAGAATTATTGGTTCTGAAGCGAGTTGCCTGCTCACTCGTTTGGCAACATTCGTTGTCAGATTTGATGGCTGCCTCATCGTATCACCAATGAGATGATATATTTCCCAATCACGACTTAATAGATCTTCTTGCTTAAGAACTGCAATAATTTCTTCCGCCTCCTGACCACTCAGTTCACCATCCATCAATTCAGATACTTTATTTTTCACTCTACCACCTCTTGTCTTTACTGGTACCCAATAATGGGCGTAATTCTTCAGAAATTGCTTCTCGCGCTCGAAAAATGCGTGAACGTACGGTGCCTATGGGGCATTCCATAATCTTTGCTATTTCATCATAACTTAGCCCTTCGATCTCTCTTAAAACAATTGCTGTACGCAACTCCTCAGGCAATTGCTCTAAAGTCTGATTCACTGTTTGAGCTATCTGCTTACTCATCAACTCACTCTCAGGCGTATTCATCTCGCGCAGAATACCGCCTTCCTCAAAATTTTCCGCATCTTCCGTATCAATACCTTGTAGTGTAGATGCTTTTCGTCCTTGCGAAACCAGATAATTCTTTGCAGTATTAATACCTATGCGATAAAGCCAGGTATAAAAAGCGCTGTCTCCACGAAATGCAGGCAACGCTCTGTAAGCCTTGATGAAGGCTTCCTGCGCGACATCTTCAACTTCGGCCGGATCTCGCACAAATTGCGACAGCAAACGTGTCAACTTGCGCTGGTACTTAGCGACCAGCAGATCAAATGCATGTTTGTCGCCATTCTGCACACGTTCCACCAACTGTTGATCGATTTCACGATCACTCATATCATCTGATCCCTGAATATTCTAAATGATGAAAATATTGCTCTTCCAGCTTTATTTGAAGCCTGACAGATCAAGTATACCTATTCAGAGCGATCACGAAAACCGATATGATTCAAACCAAAAAGACAACAGAAACGATGAATAAGTTCACTTGACCGCTGTTTCCAAGTTTACGCAACAGCAAAGCATTCTCCACAATGCAACAGGGCTGCGCATATTCACCGAGACAGGATCTGTCAATCTCACCTCCATTCTCGCCATTTCACTATCTTTTGAAATTTGATTGTTCATCATATTGATGTAATAGAACCATCGACTTCGGTTTCCAGCCTGGTTTGCGATGCTCTACGGTCACATTCGTAAAAATACCACCTCGCACAAAGAACCGTGCAGTCAATCGTATATAACGCGGCTTCATCACAGCGACGAGATCTTCCAGAATCTGATTGGTTACAGCCTCATGAAAAGCACCCTGTTCACGATATGACCAGATATAGAGCTTTAAGCTTTTCAACTCGACGCATTTTTTATCAGGAATATAATCCAGTATCAAGTTAGCAAAATCCGGTTGGCCTGTTTTAGGGCATACACATGTAAATTCCGGGATTTCCATATGGATCTGATAATCCCTCTTAACAGAAGGATTGGGGAATGTTTCAAGTTCCTTGCTGGGCTGAGTCGACATACGGCATTCTCTTAATGACTAATTCAGTTACAATAATAACGATTACAAAACAGTTTGTAACACGACTGACTGATTTGAATCTCACATTATAACTGTATCCCGTATTCATAAATTGCGTCTGGCCAAAATTAAACTCTCCGGTTTTAAGTCTTTTGTTGAATCCACTGCCATTCCGATCACCAGCAATCTGGTCGGCATTGTTGGTCCAAATGGGTGTGGAAAATCCAATATTATCGATGCAGTACGCTGGGTGTTGGGCGAATCCAAGGCATCTGCGCTGCGTGGAGATTCCATTCAGGATGTTATTTTTGCCGGTTCGACAAACCGAAATCCAGCAGGACGCGCTAGCGTTGAATTGATTTTTGATAATCATCAAGGTTCGGCGAATGGCCAATGGTCCAGCTATGCGGAAATAGCAATCAAACGCATTATCCAGCGCGAAGGCAACTCGAACTACTATATCAATAATATACATGTCAGACGGCGCGATATAGCCGATCTTTTTTTAGGCACCGGCGTTGGCGGACGCGGGTACGCCATCATCGAACAAGGCATGATATCCCGTATTATCGAAGCCAAACCGCAGGAAATGAAAATGTTCCTCGAGGAAGCCGCAGGAATTTCAAAATACCGGGAGAGAAGACATGAAACCGAATTAAGACTGAGCGACACGCACAATAATCTGATTCGTATTGAAGATATTACTAACGAACTCAGAAAACAAATCGAACATCTTGAAGTCCAAGCCAATACTGCGAAAGAATACAATACACTTCATCAACAGCTGCAAAACACACAACAAATACTTTGGCTACAACAGCGCAATGAATCAACGCAACAACGGCTTGCTGCTGAAGCGGAAATCAACCAGATCGAACAGCAACTGACCACCGACGTCACGCAATTACAGCAATATCGGTTCACGTGCGAAAACTTACGCGCTCAAGAAAACGATTTGAATGAACAACTCCATGAAACACAAGGCCAACTGTACCGGGAAAATGCAGAAAAAGCACGCATAGAACAGGACATAATCCAATTCCAGAAAAATAAAAACCGGCTGATACAGCAATGCGCCGATATTGACAGGCAATTGACCGAGAATCTGCATCAATGTGAATCAAACACTAACCATTTGACACACTGGCAAGCAGAAAAAAGAAAGGCCCTGACTGAACATCAAGCCGGCGTACAAAAACATCGCAGTGAGACTGAAAAATTACCCGAATTTGAAATCATTCATCATCAGCATCAGGAAGCATACAAAAATCTGCAACACAATTTCACCCAAACAGATCAATCAATAAATCTGGCGCTTACGCATATTCAACATGGCAAAAAGACTCTGCAACAACTCGAATCACGCACACATCGCCTGGAACAGGAACTTAAAGCGTTATCAGGCACAGATCATGATCAGCTAACTGCGCTTAAAACACAAATCACGCAAACCGAAAATCAATTACATGAAGTAGAACAAGCCTTAATCGCATCCGAAGCCGCATTTATAGAAGCAAGCCAGAAAAAGGAAGCTGCTGCGGCCCAGGTACACGAAATGCAAAAAACGATCGCAAACTTGCGCGCACGATATAATGCTTTGCACAACCTTCAGCAAAAAATTGAGAATAATGAAGCACTAAAGCAGTGGTTGCAAAAGCACAGTCTGGATGCGGAAAAACGGTTATGGCATCACATTCAGATTGAAAAGGAATGGGAAAACGCGCTTGAATCGATTCTGCAAGAACGACTGAACAGCCTTGCTTTTTCAAGACTGGAAACCATTCTGAACTGGCAGGATGACTTACCGCCCGGTAAATTAGTCATTTATGAACTGCTGCACAGCGATCGATACAGCACTGCGCATAGCCGGACACCTGAATCAGCGATGCAGACTGAACGCTCCCGCACCGAATGGAAAACACTGAGCACTTTTCTGAGCTGCAGTGACGCACATCTGTCAGCACTGCTGCAATACTGGCTCGACAAAACCTATGTCGTCGACGACCTGGACACTGGTTTACAGC
>JADZAR010000221.1 GCA_020852475.1 Nitrosomonas sp. | reverse complement strand
TAAGACCCGCGCTCGGCACATTCAATCACGAGGCGGTTGCCGTCGATACGCTGCACAAACAGCTTTATCTGACGGAAGACAAACCCGACGGCTGCCTCTACCGCTACACCGCCAACCGATACGATGCGGCGGGCAATCCCGATCTGGATGATGGCGTGCTCGAAGTCGCCGAGGTGATGGATGGGCGTATCGGCGCGGTGCGCTGGCATCCGCTGCCCGATCCGCAGGCCATGCACACGCCGACGCGCCACCAAGTCGACCGCGGTACGCGGTTTGATGGCGGCGAAGGCATCTGGTTTCACGAAGGCATGATCTACTTCACGACCAAAGGCGATGACCGGATCTGGTCCTACGACACGCGCAGCAAAATGCTGGCCATCGTTTATAATGCCGCTCTTTATCTGCGCCCGGTGCTATCCGGTGTTGATAACATTACCGTGAATGCGGCCGGCGAATTACTGGTTGCCGAAGATAACGGCGATATGCAGATTGTGATTGTTGCACCCGGCGCTATCCGTCCTTTGCTGCAAGTTGTCGGACAAGATCGCTCTGAAATTACCGGTCCGGCTTTCAGTCCGGATGGTTCGCGGTTATACTTCAGTTCGCAACGCGGCGCTTCAGGGAAACCGGAAGACGGCGTGACGTATGAAATTACCGGGCCATTCTAATCCTTTGCGGGCATCTCTAAAAATCCAAACTTCGTTACAACACTTTGTTGCTCACAAAAAATGTTTCCTTACATATCAAAACTATGCTGCGTCAACATTTTTTGTTCGCGCCGCGTTTTGCTCATTTTCTGTTTAAAATTTTGAATTTTTAGAGACGCCCTTGCGTTTATTTACCCTGATCATCAAACAAGGAGTACACCCGCATGTCCGATAACGGTCGATTCTTATCCCGTTTAATCTGGATCACCATCGCAGCGATGCTGTTGGTGCTGTTGCTACGCGCTTCACCCGATTATTTCGCCTGGGATTATTTTTTCAGCGGCGGCGAACGCCAACAGGCCGAGCCGCGCACCGTCGTAGCGCGCGGCAGTCTTGCCGAAGATGAGCAGAGCACCATCGCACTGTTCGAGAACTCGCGCGATGCTGTCGTGTTTATTACCACCCGGCAGCATGTCCGGGATGCCTGGACGCGCAATATTTTCTCCGTCCCGAGCGGCACAGGCTCCGGGTTTATCTGGGATGATCAGGGGCATATCATTACCAATTTCCATGTCATCAAAGGCGCCAGCGAAGCCACCGTGCGTCTGTCCGACGGGCGTGACTACAAAGCGGCGCTGGTGGGGGCTAGCCCCGCGCATGATATCGCCGTGCTGAAAATCGGCATCGGCTATCAGCGGCCGTCGCCGGTGCCGCTGGGTACCAGCCATGATCTCAAGGTCGGTCAAAAGGTGTTCGCCATCGGCAATCCATTCGGTCTGGACTGGACATTAACCACCGGCATTGTATCCGCGCTGGACCGATCACTGCCCGGTGAAGGCGGCCGTATTATCGACAACCTGATTCAAACCGATGCAGCCATCAACCCCGGCAATTCCGGCGGCCCCTTGCTTGATTCGGCTGGCCGCCTGATCGGCATCAATACCGCCATCTACAGCCCGAGCGGCGCCAGCGCAGGTATCGGCTTCGCCGTACCGGTGGATACCGTCAACCGCGTCGTGCCGCAACTGATCGGCCGCGGCAAATATATCCGTCCGGCGCTGGGCATTACGGTGGATGGCAAATTCAATGACCGTCTGACCAGCATGCTGGATGTGAACGGTATTGTCATTTTGGGCGTCAGCCGCGGATCCGCCGCGGAAGCCGCCGGACTCAAAGGCGCGGCCATTTCACCCGGCGGCGAAATTGCGCCCAAGGATATTATTATCGCCATTGACGACAAGCCCGTCACCACGGTCGATAAACTCATGACCCGCCTGGATGAATACCGTGTCGGCGACACGATAAAAATCACCATTCTGCGGGATGGTCAGGTCGTGGAAGTATCGGTGACATTACAACCCGGCGAGTAATCAGGCGCTTCTCAGTCCGCACCCTGCGTCAACCCGGAAAGCGCCGGCGCAAACAGCCCGGCATACCGGATGAACAGATCTTCAAGAAAAAGCTTCGCCTGAAGCGGATGACGCGCCAGCGCCTGCCGGGTATTCAGGAACCGCAGATACGCCAGAACAGATTGCGGTTCTATCCGCTGGCAAAGCGTCCGGATATGCGACTCGTCATCCGGATGAAAGCGGGTAACACCGGATATGCGGCAACTTAACAGATCATAACACCACTTTTGCAGCCATTCGACCGTCATGACCAGATCCAGATTATGCAGCCCTTCCGCTGCTGCAAGCGGATCGAGCTGCTCCGCTTTGCGGATGCTGTCGATGAACTTTCGATGCGCTGCATGGCTTTCTTCAAGCGCCAGCGCAGCCAATGGAGCATAACCTGACAGCGCCAGCAATGCACGCAATTTATCCGTATCATGCGTAGCGCTCGACTGCCGCAGCCACTCCATCGCCGCATCCGCATCCGGAACAGGCATGGCGATCTGCTGGCAGCGGCTTCTGATGGTTGGCAGCAAAAGCTGCGGTTGATGTGAAACGAGGATAAATAAAACCTGCGCCGGCGGCTCTTCGAGCTTCTTTAACAGCGCGTTGGATGCCGCACTGTTCATCGCCTCCGCGGGATAAATCAATACCATTTTATAACCGGATTGATGGCCTGACAGGTACACGAAATCGTCCAGTTCACGGATCTGGCTGATACTGATCTGTTGACCGGGTTTCTTTTTCAGTTTACTTTCATCCGGCGGCGAATTCTCCGCATCAGGTTGCACCGCATTGGTCGAATCGGACAGCATCGCTTCGGGTGAGAGGATTACGCAATCGGGATGCGTTTGCTGCTCAAACCAGTTGCAGCTGACGCAATCGCCACAAGCCATATGATCGGCAACGGGATTTTTGCACAACAGGGATTTGGCAAGAAAGCGGGCAAAATGAAATTTGCCGATACCGCTGCGGCCTTTGAGTAGAACAGCATGACCGCGGATAGTGCCGTTTTGCATCACGGCGCGCCACAGCGTCTTTTGCCAAGGTAATATAGCCGTCACGCGCTCCCCGCTTCAAACAGGCTTGCTAACAGCTGTTCGACAGCGGCTTTGACCGCATCGACCGGTTGACGCGCATCGATCACGTGGATGCGCTGCGGAAACTGCCGAGCGCGCAGCAGGTAGGCTTCACGAACACGCTGATGAAAATCCAGCCGTTCCTGCTCAAAGCGGTCACGCGCTTTAACCGCGCTGACACGCCGCTGTCCCAATTCAGCAGGAAGATCAAAATAAATGGTCAGGTCGGGTTGTAACAAGCCTTGCGTCCAGGATTCCAGCGCTTCCAGTTTTTCCCATTGCAGCCCCCTGCCCCCGCCCTGATACGCAAAACTGGCATCGGTGAAACGATCCGACACGACCCAACTGCCTTGCGCCAGCGCCGGGATGATAACCTTGTCCAGATGCTCGCGGCGCGCGGCAAACATCAGCAGCGCTTCGGTTTCCGCATGCATGGTGACCGCATTGTCCAGCAGCATTGCGCGCAACTGCTCGCCCAGTGGCGTGCCGCCCGGTTCCCGCGTGACAACTGTCGTCACCTGTTTTTCCCGCAGCCATTTGACGAGCGATTCCAGCTGCGTGGTTTTTCCAGCGCCATCGATGCCTTCGAGTGTAATGAATTTTGCGGATGTCATTGCAGAGATTGAGAAAGATTGTTATTTTTCCGTGTCAGTTTTATATTCGTCAGTATCAGCCCGAAATAACCATGAAAAACATAATGCGGATCACTGCCGACGGCATGCTGCAGAATTCCGATAACGCTACCCGCAGTGCCAGCAGTATCGCGTTTATCGCTTCGCCGAATTGCGACGAACGTCCGGAAGGAGCAGCCATCACGTTGCTGGTCATTCATAATATCAGCCTGCCGCCGGGTGAGTTTGGCGGCAATGGCGTCACGCAACTCTTTACCAACCGGCTGCACCCGGAAGAACATCCTTATTATGCAGCCATCAGCGGATTAAAGGTTTCCAGTCATTTCTTCATTCGTCGCGATGGCAAAACGGTGCAGTTTGTTCCCTGCAACCAGCGCGCCTGGCACGCCGGATTATCCAGCTGGCGGAACAAAACGCGCTGCAACGATTTTTCCATTGGCATCGAACTGGAAGGCAGCGACGATACGTCTTTTACAGACGCACAGTATACCGTATTAGCCGCGCTGACTCAGTGCCTGTGTGCGC
>JADZAR010000220.1 GCA_020852475.1 Nitrosomonas sp. | reverse complement strand
CCGTTCCGTCCGATCAGAGAAGCCACCACAAGACGCTTGCCAAACCAGTTGTTCGCCAGCGCGAGCATCTCCGCCGGCCGCTCCATATTGCCCTGCACCATGACCAGTTTGATCGCGGCGAAAGTCTCTCCGGGTATTCTAGCCAACCAATCCTCCGGCAAAGCCAGCGAAGAGAGTAATTCGGGATCCGCCGCATCAAGCTGCGCGCGGCCGGGCAGGCTTTGCACCAGCGTATAGCTGGTAAACTCCGTGTGACGCTCCCACCTCAGCGTGCAGCCCTGCAGCCGCAAGCGCAAAAAATGGTTCTGCATGTGCGCAATCTCAAGTTCTTCCTGTCCGGGAAGCTCACGAAGATGCCGGCATTCCTGTTCAAGGGGGATAGCCTGGCTCAGCACCGCAATCCGCACTACCAACGCAGGCAGGCGAATACGCTGACTTGGGCGCGCATGTATTTCATTATGCAGCCGCGCGCGCTGCGGATCGTCAGGCGGGAGAAAAGTCATCGGGATAAAGAATGTTGGATTGTTCCACTGTTTTTTTCGAGTAGGCGAGTCAGCTCAACTCAAGCTCTCCGGGATCGGCCAGAAAAAAATGGTTCACCGGGAGTGGGGAGCGCCGAATTGTGCCGCTCCACCTGCTCCCGGAAATTGATTTCTGCCTGTCTTATGTCATCAATGGGTCAGATATTCGTATCGACGCTCAGATACGCATTCTTCGCCAACGGCTGGCTAACAGGATAACGCCCTGTCAAGTTTTACGGGTTGCTAAAACAAAAACCCGCACTACCGGCTAATCAGCCTGTCTTCTTAAAAAAGCGGGAATATCCATTGGATCAATGCCTGATTGACGCATAGCCGCCACAGTTGCATTGCTGCTTCTTCTTCCTGTGCGCATCACGGCAGGATCATCGGAAGAAACAAAGTCATCGCGATCATCAGTTCCAGTCCGGCTATGTACAACGGAAAGCGGTTTCTTGCCTTGATTCAGAACATTACCCAGACCCGTCGCCACCATGGTTACTCGCAAATCTTCGTTCATGCTTTCGTCGATAACCGTGCCCACGATAATTGTCGCGTCCTCCGCGGTCAGTTCTTTGATTGCCCCCATAACTTCATGAACCTCACGCATTTTCAATGACTTGCTTGCGGTGATATTCACCAGAACACCGCGTGCGCCTGCAAGTGAAATATCTTCAAGTAACGGACTTGCTACGGCATCTTCAGCGGCTATCCGTGCACGGTCAATGCCGGAAGAAACCGCCGAACCCATCATCGCCATGCCCATTTCGGACATAACCGTTTTGACATCGGCAAAGTCGACATTCACCAGTCCAGGGCAGTTGATGACCTCGGCAATACCTGCAACCGCACCATATAACACGTCATTGGCGGCCTTGAACGCATCCAGCATACTGATGTCGTTGCCCAGAACCATCATGAGCTTGTCATTCGGGATAACAATCAATGAATCCACATGCTGCGACAGCTCTTCCATGCCATGCTGCGCCGCTTTGAGGCGTTTACCTTCAAAAGCGAAAGGCTTGCTGACAACGGCAACCGTCAGGATGCCCATTTCCTTGGCAACCTGTGCAACCACCGGCGCGGCACCCGTTCCGGTACCACCCCCCATGCCCGCGGTAATGAATAGCATATCCGAGCCCTGTATCAACTCCGCTATACGATCACGATCTTCCATTGCGGCTTCACGTCCGATTTCAGGATTCGCGCCAGCCCCCAATCCACGCGTAATTCCTGATCCAAGCTGCAGAATCGTTCCGGCCTTGGTATTTTTTAATGCCTGCGCGTCGGTATTCATGCTGATGAATTCCACGCCTTTCATTTCATTACTGATCATATGATCCACGGCATTACATCCGCAGCCCCCTACGCCAATCACCTTGATAATGGCTTCTTGTGTTTCATTACTCATAATTTCAAACATCTCACCCCTCCTTCAAAGAAAAAGAATATTTCGCCAATGCATACAAGCAGAACAAAAAAGACCGCTGCCTAAAAATTTTTCTGAAACCAGTTTTTCATTCGGGTAAAAATCTGTTTTGCAGACCCGCCCTGCAACCGCATATAATGGTGATGCTTCAAATGCTCAATACCTGCCATAATCAGCCCCACACCAGTGGAATAGCGCGGCGTATGAACCACTTCCTGCAAATTGCCCTTGTAATGGCACACTCCCAGTCGAACAGGCATATGAAAAATTTCCTCGCCGAGTTCCACCATACCGCGCAGCGAAGCGCAACCACCGGTAATCACGATACCTGAAGACAACAGTTCCTCGTAGCCGCTACGCCGCAATTCAGCTTGCACCATGGTATACAGCTCTTCCGCGCGCGGTTCGATCACTTCCGCCAATGTTTGCACTGAAAGTTGTCGAGATCCGCGATTGCCAACATCCGGAACTTCGATCATCTCATTGGTATCCGCCAGACTGCGCAATGCACAGCCGTAACGGCATTTAAGATCTTCCGCATTTTTGGTGGGTGTCCGCAATGCCATGGCAATATCATTGGTCACCTGATCGCCTGCAATAGGTATCACCGCAGTGTGCCGAATCGCGCCATTGGTAAATACCGCGATATCGGTTGTACCACCACCGATATCAACCAGGCACACGCCAAGATCCTTTTCATCATCGGTCAACACCGCCATCGCGGAAGCCAATGGCTGGAGAATCAAATCACGCACTTCCAGACCGCAACGATGAACACACTTGACGATATTCTGAGCGGACGAAACAGCGCCGGTCACGATATGCACTTTCACTTCGAGTCGAATGCCGCTCATGCCAACGGGCTCACGCACATCCTCCTGGCCGTCGATAATGAACTCCTGATTCAAGATATGCAGAATCTGCTGATCAGCCGGGATATTGACCGCTTTAGCCGCCTCCATCACGCGCTCCACATCTTCCTCGGTTACCTCTCTGTCCTTGATAGGCACCATGCCATCCGAATTGATGCCTTTGATATGACTGCCGGCTATCCCGGTAAAGACTTCATTGATTTTGCAATCCGCCATTAACTCGGCTTCTTCCAGTGCACGTTGAATCGCGTTAACTGTTGTTTCGATATTGGCCACAACGCCCTTCTTCAACCCACGGGATGGGTGCGTACCAAGTCCGATAATCTCGAAACCGCCTTCGGGCAATATTTCGGCAACAATAGCCACTATTTTTGACGTACCGATATCGAGTCCGACAATCAGATTTCTACTTTCCCTAGCCTTGCTCATTCAGTCATATCCCCATGATTCTAGGTTTCTTTTCTCGTTTCACGCTTATCCCTTGGTGGTTTCTGAACATCCGACACATTCACTGCAAATCCATTCGAATAGCGCAAGTCAATGTAAGCCAGCGGTGCGCCCTGATTCAAATGAGCAATACTGTGGTTATATACCGATACATAGCGCCTGAGCCGCTCCTCCATTGCCACCCGCCCCAATTCAAGTGTGGTTCCGGATTCCAGTTGTATTCGCCAGGCATGCCGGGATGACAAATTGATTTTTGCGATCGACTGCTGCAATGGCGCCAGAATCTGACTGAACAGATGGTATTTCTCGATCACCTCTTTCGAGTTTGCTTCCATAGGGCCTGTGAAAACAGGAAACTTCTCTTCCAGCACAGCACGAAAAACCTCTCCGTGTGTATTCACTAGTGCGTGACTACCCCAGTGCGCAATAGCCTGATGCTCTTCCAGTTTCACATTCAAACCAAGGGGCCAGATTCTTTCGACTTTTGCATCGCGCACCCAGGGCATTTTAATAAAGGCATCACGTACGGCAATCAAATCAACCGACAAAAAATTGCCATTCACATCATTTTTCACAACCCGTTCAATTTGTTCGCGCGTAATATACTTTAAATCCGTTCGTTCCGCATACATGCTTTGAACATGAATTTCTTTTATCTTAATAAATTTTGATAAATCAATATATTGGTATGTTTTCTGAATAACCGCGACGGCCACCAGAATCAGTAGCAGATTCGATACGAAATTCAGAAAACGATGACTATCCCACATGTGCCAGACTCAAAATTTCCAACACCAATTCATCAAACTCCATTCCGGCAGTTCTGGCAGCCATCGGAACCAGACTGTGATTCGTCATTCCCGGCGATGTATTGGCTTCCAGAAAATAAAAGCCACCCGTCCGGTCTACGATCACATCAACTCTTCCCCAGCCCTCGCATCCCAAGGTTTGATAAGCCAGCAGCGCCTGTTGCTGAATTGCACGCTCCTGTTCATCAGGTAAACCACAAGGGCAGTAATAGCGTGTCTCATCCGAAAAATACTTGGCCTGATAATCGTAGAGATCACCGGAAACTTCAATTCTTACCAGCGGCAGCGGCTTGTCTCCCAGTATCGCCGCGGTCAGCTCGGTACCCTCGATAAATGCTTCCGCCAACACCAGATCATCGTGGCTTGCCGCCTGACGGTAGGCCTGCTCAATATCCTTGGCCTGATAAATTTTACTCAAGCCAATGGTCGATCCTTCACGCGCAGGTTTAACGATCAGCGGCAAACCAAGCGTCTGTGCAACCCGCTCAAAATCACTTTGCGCGGTAAGCAACACACAACGCGGAGAACTGACGCCAACCGCCTGCCACAATAATTTGGTTCGCCATTTATCCATAGCCAGCGCACTCGCCATAACGCCACTGCCGGTATAAGGTATTCCCATCAGTTCAAGTGCGCCCTGAACAGTGCCATCTTCTCCAAAACGGCCATGCAGCGCGATATGCGCACGATCGAAGCGCTCGTCCAGCAAGGCCGCCAGCGGCTTTTCCGCTGGATCAAACGGATGCGCATCGACGCCGCTGCGTCGCAACGCAGCCAAAACAGCCTGACCGCTTTGCAATGAAATCTCACGTTCCGCGGAACGCCCTCCCAGCAAAACAGCTACTTTTCCAAAACCACGTCCGTTCATGACAATCTCCCGCCCTCTCTGGCTTCGCCGATAATGCGGACTTCCTGTTTCAGATGAATGCCTGTTTCCCGTGCCACGTTCTCCTGCACTCTAATGATCAGCGTTTCTATATCCGAAGCGCTTGCGCAACCGGTATTAATAATAAAATTGGCATGCTTCAGCGACACCATCGCACCGCCGACAATCGCGCCTTTAAGCCCGCAGGATTCGATCAGCCGCGCCGCATAATCTCCCGGTGGATTTCTGAACACCGATCCAGCATTTGGCTTGTCCAGCGGCTGAGTTGTCACGCGCAAGGTCAAAAACTGCTTGATCGTCTGTCTTGAGATCATTTCATCACCATTTTTCAGACGAAAAGAACCGCCGACAAACCATTCCTCCTTCACCCCGGTGAAAGATTCAGCCGTACGCTGCACGCTGCGATAGCCAACTTCATACGCAACAGGCTTGCGAAGCCTGATCATGCCAGCACGGTCAATTACCTTGACCTGCTCCACGAAATCCCAGGTTTCCGAACCATAACAACCGGCATTCATGGCCAATGCACCGCCAACCGTACCTGGAATACCTGCTAAAAACTCGATTCCGGTCAGTTGGTGCAAAGCTGCAAAACGCGCCACTTTGGCGCATGCCACACCTGCGCCGACAAAAATCGTCCCGCCTGCCTGATCCCGATACATCAGTTCCAGTTCATTCAAGCGTGCATGTAATGCAATAACCGTACCGGATACCCCGCCATCCCTGACCAGCAGATTACTCCCCAGCCCTATCATGTAAACCGGCTCATCAGCAGGCAGACGTTGCAGGAAATGACTCAAATCGTCCAGATCAGCCGGAATGTAATAGCGCCGCGCCATACCGCCTGTTCGCCACGAAGTATGCTTACCCATCGGTTCATTTAATCGCATTTCACCGCGCAACACGTCCATATTGGCTCTACCGGACAAATAACCTTCTGGATAGTCAACATTCCCCGCATCTGATGTCAAGTCCATGCGCCCCATACCCTGCCCACAAATCGATTTTCAGATTGATTATTCATTGATAATCTTTAATTTTTTTTGCCTTTGAAAAATCTCGGGCGCGACTCTGGCTATCGAGCCCGCCCCCATGATCAACACCACGTCGTCATCTTCGACCACATCCAAAATTGCAGCAACCAGGTCATCTACCGTCGGGGCGTAAATCGGCTCTACCCTGCCTTGCACGCGTACCGCTCTTGCCAGCGACTTGCTGTCGGCAGCCACGATCGGCTCTTCTCCTGCCGGATAAACTTCAGTCAATAACAATACATCCGCCTGCGAAAGTACCTGGGCAAAGTCTTCAAACAAATCGCGGGTACGCGTATAACGATGCGGTTGGAAAGCCAATACGATACGCCGCTGCGGAAAAGCGCCACGCGCAGCATTCAGCGTTGCGGTCAGTTCAGCCGGATGATGGCCGTAATCATCAATCAACGTAACACGGCGCTGATCAGCCACCTGAATCATGCCATAGTGTTGGAAACGGCGCTCGACGCCCTTAAATTCCGCTAAGGCTTTGATTATCGCTGCATCAGCCGCGCCTATTTCGTTGGCAACCGCAATCGCTGCCAATGCATTCTGTACGTTGTGCATGCCGGGCAGATTCAATACAACGGGAAATCTGCGACTGGAACCATTGACGCCAACCATTGCAGTAAAATGCATCTGCCCGTGGTCATGTCTGACATCCACCGCCCGTACCTGCGCCCCTTCGGAAAGTCCGTATGTCGTAATGGGTTTCGTTATTTCCGGCAACAAGGCGCGCACATTGGTGTCGTCAACACAGAGCACCGCCATGCCATAAAAAGGTAAATGTTGTACAAATTCAACAAATGTGTGTTTCAGTCGATTAAAATCATTGCCATACGTTTGCATGTGATCCGCATCAACATTGGTCACCACCGTAAGAACCGGTTGCAGGTAAAGAAACGATGCATCCGATTCGTCCGCTTCAACGACAATGAATTCACCTCCGCCGAGCTTGGCATGACAACCTGCCGCTTCCAGCCTGCCGCCAATTACGAATGTCGGATCCATACCGGCTTCAGCCAGTATGCTGGCAATCAGGCTGGTCGTCGTTGTTTTGCCATGTGTACCGGCAATGGCAATTCCCCGGCGCAAGCGCAGCAGTTCCGCCAACATTAAAGCGCGTGGTACGACGGGAATTTTCTTCTCGTGCGCCGCCGTTACCTCCGGATTATCCGCTCTGACTGCCGTTGAAATCACCACCACATCGGCGCCGGCAATCTGCTCACTGGCATGACCGGTATAAACCGTTATCCCCAGACTTCTCAAGCGTCGCGCGACGGCATTATCGGACAAATCCGAACCGGTAATTTTGTACCGCAGATTAAACATGACTTCAGCAATACCACTCATACCGGCGCCGCAGATGCCGACAAAATGGATATGCTTGACTTTATGCCTCATCACTTCGCTCCTTCCGTATGGCCAACCCACTGCTCACATATTTGCGCAACTTTTCGCGCCGCATCCGGCAGCGCTATTTTGCGCGCCGCACTCGCCATTACCAGCAGTTTCTCGCGCGTCAAGTCTTTCAGCAATGTTGCCAGACTGTCGGGATTCAGCTCGGTTTGCGGCAGCAAAATCGCCGCCTGGCGATCGCTTAAAAAATGTGCATTACCGGTTTGATGATCGTCCACAGCGTGAGGATAGGGCACCAATATGCTCGCCACACCGGCAGCCGCGAGCTCCGACACCGTCAATGCACCCGCGCGGCACAACACCAGATCGCATGCCGCATATTGACTGGCCATATCGTCTATAAACGCCATCAATTGCGCATTCACCCCTGATTCCAGGTAATTCCGGCGGATTACATCAAGATTCTTCTCACCCCCTTGGTGCACGACTACGGGCCTATTCTCTTCCGGTATTCTTTGCAGTGCCTGCGGCACCATTGTATTTAAAATCTGCGCGCCCAGGCTGCCGCCAACAACCAGTAGCCGCAGCGGTCCGGTTCGCCCCGAAAAACGTTTCTCCGGCGTTTCGAGCATTGCTATTTCCTGCCGCACAGGATTTCCGGCGATAATCACTTTACCTGCATCGGCCTTGATCTCGGCAGGAAAGCCAAGAATGACTTTATCAGCCAACCTCGCCAGAATTCTGTTGGTTAAACCCGGCACCGAATTCTGCTCATGGATCAATAAAGGTTTATTCAGCAGGACAGCCATCATTCCACCGGGAAAAGCCGGGTACCCTCCCATCCCCAGCACCACATCCGGCCGCACGCGACGTAAAATCGTCAGACTTTGTTTAAACGCCAACAACAACCGCAACGGCAAAGTCAGCCACGTTAGCACACGCTTGCCTCTTAATCCCGAGAAGCTGATTGTCTCCATTGCATAGCCTTGCTGCGCCACCAATCTGCTTTCCATACCAGTCTGCGTACCCAGCCACACCACTCTCCAGCCGCTTGCTTTTAACTGATCTGCAACCGCCAGCCCCGGAAAAACATGTCCGCCGGTTCCGCCCGCCATAATCAGAATCGTATGCGTCATGTATGTTGTTCCTCTACAGCACGGGACAGGACGAGATTTTTCATATGCTTTTACCCTGCAATCGCTGCCTGTTTTCCCAATCGATGCGTAACAAAACCGCCAGCGCGAGACAGATTGCAGTAATACTGCTGCCGCCAAAACTCATCAATGGCAACGTTAATCCTTTCGTGGGCAGCACGCCCATATTGACACCAATATTGATAAGCGCCTGCATACCAACCCAGAGACCGATGCCCTGCGCCACCAGTGCAGCGAAATAACACTCCAGTTTCGCCGCCTGACGCCCGATCGCCAAAGCACGAACAACCAGCGTCCCAAATAACAGGATGACCGTTGTAACACCGACAAATCCAAGCTCCTCGGCAAGTACGGCCAACAGGAAATCGGTATGTGCTTCGGGTAGATAGAATAACTTTTCGACACTGCCTCCCAGCCCAACACCCAGCCATTCCCCGCGGCCAAACGCAATCAGCGCATGACTAAGCTGATAACCTTTACCAAGCGGGTCAGCCCAAGGATCCATAAAGCCGACAATTCGATCCAGGCGATAGCCCGAAAACTTGATCAGTGTGTAAGCCCCAGCAATCATCAGACCCAAGAGCACTGAAAATATTTTTATACTGACGCCGCCCAGAAACAGAATGGCTATGACCAGAACAGTAATGACAGCTGCCGCGCCAAAATCCGGTTGCCGCAGCAGCAAAAACCCGACAATGCCGATGATAATTAAAATCGGTAAAAAGCCTTTAAAGAAACCGTTCAGATCAGCCGCCTTGCGCACCACGTAATCAGCGGTGTAGATGATCATGAAAAATTTCATGAACTCCGATGGCTGTAGATTGGCTATGTAAAGTGGTATCCAGCGCCGACTGCCGTTTATTTCGCTACCGATTCCGGGAATGAGCACCAGCAGAAGCATGATTATGCCCAGCAAGAACAAATAAAATGCTGATTTCTGCCAGATATACAGCGGCACCTGAAAAACAAGCCATCCCATCAAGCCGCCCAGCGTCAGATAAGCCACCTGACGAACCAGGTAATAATAGGAACGATCCGCGCCAAATTGTGCTTCGGCTATTGCAATAGACGCCGAGTAAACCATCACCAGCCCCAGACTCAGCAGCAACAGCGCAGACCATATCAGCACCTGATCAAAATCCGGCATTCTGGCGATTTTTACATTGTCTGTCGGATTAATCATCAGCTAGTGCCTTTTCTCGTCGAGCGTTAAACACTTCAGCTCCATATCCCTGACCGCCGCCACAAAGACCTCCGCCCGATGCACATAATTTCTGAACATATCAAGACTCGCACAGGCAGGCGACAGCAACACCACATCACCAGGATGCGCCAGCAGAAAACTCTTCTGCAGCGCATCATTCATCGTTTGCGCAAACTGAACCGTCACATCGCAATCACTCAGTGCAGCGGCGATTTTCCCCGCATCGCGGCCAATCAACACCACCGCGCGCGCGCCCTCCGCAACAGCCTGGCGTAATAATGTGAAATCCTGTCCCTTGCCGTCGCCTCCGGCTATGAGTACAACATTGCCCTGCAGCCCATTCAACGCAGCAACCGTTGATCCGACATTGGTGCTTTTGGAATCATCCATGAAAGTCACGTCACAAAACGCGGCAACGATCTCCATCCGGTGCGGCAACCCTTTAAATTCACGTAATGCGGATAGCAGAGGTTCTACCGGCATTGCTGCAGCCCGGCAAATCGCCAGAGCAGCCAGTGCATTGGCGGTATTGTGCAAACCATTTAATTTCAGGTCCGACGCTTTCATCAGCCTCTTTCCACCTTCCATCAGCCAGATAGCATCATCCCCGCGAAAAATGCCGAAATCCGCCTCGGCAGCGGGTTCGCTCAAACCGAACGTGATTTGTTTTCTGCCTGTTAGCCGCATGGACAATGAAAGCTTGTCGTCCCGGTTCAATACCTGCACACTCTCGGCTGATTTTTCATGATTGAAAATCCTGGCCTTGGCCCGAATGTATTCCTGCATGTCGCGGTAGCGATCCAGATGATCCTCACTTAAATTCAGAACCGCCGCCACATCTGCATTCAACCAGTCAGTCAATTCCAGCTGAAAACTGGATACTTCCAGCACCCACATTTGCGGCATTTTGCCGCTGTCCAGACGCTGCATTAAAACATCGAGCACCGCTGGACCGATATTTCCGGCTACGGCGACATCCAGTCCCGCTGCTTTCACCATTGCGCCAACCATCGCGGTAACCGTCGTTTTTCCATTCGTACCGGTAATGGCCAGCACTTTCGCATTTTCAGTATTACTTTGCTCAAGCGCGCTTCTGAACATCGCCATATCGCCAACCACAGGAACACCGCTACTGATGGCGTTCTGCACATGCGGATCGGACAACGGCACCCCTGGACTCATCGCGATGATCTCAATCGTTTCAAAAATTTTGCTTTCAAATGGGCCGGTAAAAATATCCCCGGCTGGAATCAGCGTCATTATGCTGTCAAGATGCGGTGGCGCCAGCCGATTGTCAGCTACTCGTATAATGGCTTCCTGACGGCTCAACCATTTCACGATCGACAGGCCGGTTTCACCCATCCCCAGCACCAGCACGCGCCTTCCTTTCAGATTCATCTTAACTTCAACGTTGAAAGGCCAATCAAAACCAGGATTATCGTGATAATCCAGAATCGCACAACCACCTGATTCTCCTGCCATCCTTTCAATTCAAAATGATGATGCAAGGGCGCCATTCTGAACACACGACGCCCGGTCAACTTGTACGACGCGACTTGCAACATGACCGAAAGCGCCTCTATTACAAAAACCCCGCCCATGATTACCAATACAATTTCCTGCCGCACAACCACCGTAATCACACCCAGTGCGGCGCCCAGCGACAATGCACCGACATCGCCCATAAATACTTCAGCCGGATAGGTGTTAAACCACAGAAAAGCCAGACCTGCTCCCGCCAAAGCACCGCAAAAGACAGACAATTCTCCAGCGTTTGGAATATAGGGAATGCCAAGGT
>JADZAR010000219.1 GCA_020852475.1 Nitrosomonas sp. | reverse complement strand
TGCTGGATCACTTGCCCTGGGCGTCGATGATGCAATGGGCTGGCATTGTGCTGGCGGTTATTTTTTTTATTACGTCCTCTGATTCCGGTTCGTTTGTCGACGACATGATCACAACCGGCGGCAATCCCAATCCGCCGGTTGCCAATCGGATTTTCTGGGGTATTTCGGAAGGCGCGGCGGCCGCTGTGCTGTTGCTTGCCGGCGGACTCCAGGCGCTTCAGGCGGTATCCATTTCAGCGGGATTGCCGCACAGTATTCTGTTGGTGCTGGGTTGTATCGGACTGATCAAAGTGTTGCGCAGTGAACCACTGAAATAATCGATATTGCCCATAGCCAGACATCCGCCATGTTCGAAAAATCAATGTCCCGCTGGATCGGCCATTGCCGCAAGATGATATGTTTAGAGACCTTTGCACGGTGTCATGAGCGGTGCGAGAATAAGGCAAAAATTTGCGAAAAAGCGGAGTTTACACGGAGTAAATGAGCATTTTTCGCAAATTTTTAACGCGATTATCGTCCCGCGTAGTAACCGTGCAAAGGTCTCGTTTAGTGTATTGCGAATTGCCTGATGCCTGACAACGCGCACTCAGCACCGTTGCTATTCAAAAAAGGTGTTCGGTGGGATATTTTTTGCCATGTAATCGATAATTTCGGTGACATCGGTGTGAGCTGGCGGCTTGCGCGCCAGTTGCGGCATGATTACCGGCAAACAGTAAGATTGTGGGTGGATGACCTGCACAGCCTGACGCGCATCGCTCCGCAGATCAAACCCGATCTGCCGCGGCAGTTTTTCCGGAACATTGAAATCCGCCACTGGCCGTCGCCTTTTCCGGCGTGTGCGCCGGGCGGTGTGGTTGTGGAAATGTTTGCATGCACGCTGCCGGACACTTATGTCATGGCGATGACCCGCATGTCTCGCGCGCCTGTGTGGATTAACCTGGAATACCTGAGCGCCGAAGACTGGGTGCCGGCATACCACGGGTTGCATTCGCCGCATCCGCGTCTGCCGTTGACAAAAACATTCTTTTTCCCCGGTTTCGTTTCCGGCACCGGCGGGTTGTTACGGGAAAACGACCTTATCCGCTATAGAACTGATTTCGATGATCAAAAAGCCCGGCAATTCTGGCAATCCATCGGCGTGCCCGAGCGTGCACCGCGGGAATGCCGTGTATCGCTGTTCTGCTATGAACATGCGCCGCTGAAAGAACTGATCGCCATCTGGACGCAATCACCGGCGCCGGTTTTCCTGATCGTGCCGCAAGGCCGGATCGCAGATCAGGTGACCGCCATATTGAACATCCGATCGGCGCATTCCGGTGAAGTGATCACAGCGGGGCGGTTGTCGGTCAAAATTATCCCCTTTCTGGAGCAGACGCAGTATGACACCTTGCTCTGGGCCTGCGATCTGAATTTCGTGCGCGGAGAAGATTCATTCGTACGGGCGCAATGGGCGGGAAAACCGTTTGTCTGGCATATTTATCCGCAGTCGGAACAGACGCACCGGAAAAAGCTCGATGCTTTTCTGCAGCTATATACGAAACAAATGCCGGAAAATGTGGTCTATGCCTTACGAAAATTCTGGCACGGCTGGAATGGCATGGCGGAAATCGGCGCATCGACCTGGCAGGATTATCGCGATTGCTTTGCGGCGCTGGAGTCGTACAATGCGGCCTGGCGGCAGACGCTGGCGGCGCAGCATGATCTGGCGTTCAATCTGGTGCAGTTTGCCGGAAATCAGCTATAATTCCCGTTTTTTTGAAACCCCGCCGCGCACGAAACCAATGGCGCAATGTCTTGTTTATAACTATTATTCGCAGGAAAAACTATGAAAACCGCAATGGAACTACGCTCAGGAAATGTTGTGATGGTAGGAAATGATCCTATGGTCGTACAAAAGGCTGAGTTCACAAAATCCGGACGTAACGCATCTGTGGTCAAGATGAAGCTGAAAAGCCTGTTTTCCGATTCAACCACGGAATCCGTCTATAAAGCGGATGAAAAATTCGACGTGGTCGTGCTGGATCGTCAGGACTGCACCTACAGCTACTACGCCGATCCGCTCTATGTATTCATGGATGCCGATTATAACCAGGTCGAAGTGGAGGCGGACAACATGCAAGATGTCCTGAACTATCTCATCGACGGCATGGAAGATGTCTGCCAGGTCACTTTTTACAATGGCAAGGCCATATCGGTCGAACTGCCGTCAACCATCGTGCGCGAGGTTGAATACACCGAACCCGCGGTGCGCGGCGACACCACCGGCAAAGTCATGAAACCGGCGCGCCTGCAGGGCACGGGCTTTGAAATTCCAGTGCCCGCCTTCGTCGAAATCGGCGACCGCATCGAAATCGATCCGCATAACAACGAATTCAGAAAACGCGTCTGAGTAATCCCGCGGATACGCATAACAGAGGAAGCATCCCGCTTCCTCTTGTCGGTTTGGCAGCATGGCCGTCGCCGTGTGAGTTTGTCAGGCTACAGCACAGTCTACCCTAATCAGCACATAAACAAGCGGACGCTCCGGCTTGCCCTTGAATTTCTCAACCGTGGCCGTGACACGAGTAGTCTGAAGCCAGCGATGCAGTGTCGTTTTAAATGCCCGATTGACATAGCCGATTTTTTGGCCGCGGCAAATCACCTGTAAAGCATCCTGATCGACAGGATTGTCCCGATCAATCTCAAAATCGACTGCATCGCCTTCATGAATCGCCTGCATATCACTAAATACATGGCGCAATCCAGCGACTTCCATCAGATAATCACAAGGCATGCTATTTTTCGAAAAATCAGGCACTAAAGCGAAACCGTCACTGGGTAAACGTGCGCCGGTATAACCCAGCAAAGCTATATCCGAATAATTGAATGGGCAAGGCAAGCGATGCTGCGCCAGGAACTCGGCAAAATCCTCACGGTTCCGCGGCGGCAAACGGCGCAGCAATGCCTCAATCACGCCTTGACGCACTTCGTCATCTTCCAGCCGGAAAGCCGGAAAACCTTTAAAGCCCGCGTTGCAGGCCGCCTCAAAATCAGGAGTTTTTTTCAGATAGCGAAAAACAATCTGACCGTCGTTTTCCCGACATATCTCTCCGATGACACGGCGCGTGCGCGATGGCGCATTCATATCCAGCGGTTGCCAGGTCATCAGCAAGCGGGTGGGTTCAACGATATGATGCAGTGTCGTCATAAAAATATCGCTTTCAGTAAAGCAAGCCGTTCGGTTAATAAGTGCAAGATAAATGTAAATCTGTCTTTTGATAAAGGTGTTACTGCATCGATCTGCAACAAATCCCCGGTTACGGCGAACAACTCATCAACCGAGAAATTCAGTTTGGTGCGTACAGCATCACGTGTATCCGGCCATTCGTCAACAGCGCGTTTCAGCAGTTCAAAGTGGCCTTGTACAGGATCATTCAGTGACCATTTTAAGTGATGTGTGCCATTTTCGATATAGCGATGAAACCTGATTTTATTCCAGAGATTAACGCGGTCAGTAAAACGTTCGTGGCCTAGACTGGTTCCGTTATCGAACAAGGGTGCCAGTCTGCATGATACATTTTGTCCAGAACGTGTAAAAATAAATCCCCAATTATCCTGATGTCGATCCGTATTGCCGATCAATGCATCAAACAACAAAGCATCAATCCACCATTGCCGCCAATCGTGTTCCTTCAATACTCTCCGAATTGAAAACATTCGCAGCAAAACCATATTATCTTCAAAATTATGCTGAGTGCCGAGTTTACGGTCGAAATCTTTATGCATCATCTGTAAAAAATCACCAGCCATCACGAATGATTCAGTATTTTCATCATAGAACCATTCAATCAAAGCAGCACAATGTCCCGTCTTGGAATTCCAGGCCGCGAATGCTGGCGGTATTGTCACACCCAGCAAGCAACCAATCCGGTAAGCGATAATTTCACCCCAAAACTGATCAGGATAACTTCGCTTGGAACGCTTGAACAAATAGCGTTTGCCCGGAACAAGCACAGGTTCCGGCGGCACTGATGGCGCAAACACCGCATCCTTGGCACGCGCACCCTGGGGAAATACACCAAATTCCGCATCGGATTCCCAATCCGCCACATCGAAAATTGATTTTTGTACTAAGGGTTGCGTGCGCATCGGATTCCTTCAATTTCTATCAGTTGCGCTGATCGCTTTATTACGGCTGCGCTTTGGTTTCAGCGTGGCCTCAATTTTTGCGCGGGATGCCTGGATGCGGTCGAGCAATACGCTGGCGGGCTCGTCGTCGGGGTTTTGCGGCACCAATTCGCCGCGGAACGCTTTGGCGAGAATCGCGGGCGTCAGTTTGTCGACCCGGGCGCGGGCGGCGTGATAGCGGGCTTCGATGCGGTCGGCATAGGCGAACAGTTCTTCGACGCGGCGGACGATTTCGGTTTGTTCTTCAGATGATGGAAGGTTGATAGGTAATTCACTCAACATAGATTTATTGATCGATGCGAGGTTTGTTGTTTGTTTGCCGCTTCTCAGAAAGTAATTCAACCCTCGGTAGTTACCCCACCATGAAATATATTTAGGTTGATTTTTCTTATCGTAAAGGCGAGCACGAAAGACGTGGTTCTGGAAGGAACATCGCTCAATCTGACCTTCCCAAATCCATCCACGACCTAGCTTGTCGATATCGCCACCTTCATTGAAGAGAATGTCTCCTGGTTCAAGCAATAAAGTATTTAATTTGGTCGTGGGTATTCGAATAATTTTCATGTCACCTAGATCGAGATATCCTCTTTGGACATTTGCAACTCTCAAATAAGGTACTTCTTCATCATTTAGCGATTGTTTCTTTGAATCTTTGGTGACACCACCCTGAATATGTGCAATTTCGGCTAGTCTTACAGTCCTCCAGGGGTTGTCGTTACCTGTTTCATTTCGCCATTCCTCCGTCAATTTCCCCGAAGTTGCGGCGGCGAGGACGGCTTGGCGGAAGCGTTTGAGGATGGCGGGAATGCGGTCGAGGCGTTCGCGGCAGGCATCGACCCGCGCAAGAATGCTGTCGAGTTTGTCGGCAATGCGTTTTTGTTCGTTGAGTGATGGGAGCGGAATCTTAACCGTACTGAGAGTCCTAACTGAAATATTCGCAATGTTGGTCGTTTGGCTAGACCCTACCCGAATCTCATGTTGAGTGGCATCAGAACGAAGGAAGTGAAAAAGATACTGGCCGAAAATCACATCCCTTGGCCTAATTGCACTCAGGAATGCTCCGAAGGCTGTCTCGTAAGGAAGCATTCGCGCAACGGCAACCTTCCCTACAAGTTCATAGCTGTTAGCCATTGACATCAATATATCGCCAATCTGTACAAACTGCGCATCCTGTTTAACGTATTGACGTGGGATGAAATACACATCTTCCCATCGAATTTCTCGTTGGATATTTGATGTTCTCAAGCAACAAATATTCAATTCATCTTTTTCGAACTGCTTTGCGGAAGCTGGAAATGTGATTCCTCGGACAATGTCGCATACGGTATGCAGCGATGAAACAGTCCATGTGATTGGAAGCGCTTTCAAACCTCCACCTCATCCATATCTTCCCCCAATTCCTCCAGAATCCCCTGCAATTCCAGCAGCGCACCTTGCAGTTCGTCCATCGCTTCTTGCGCGAGCAGCGCGGGTTCCGGCAGGTCGTCGTGATGGTCGGCGCTGTCGTCCTTGATCCAGGCGATGTCGAGACTGTCGCCGCGCTCGGCGATTTGTTCGCGGGTGAAGGCGCGGAACCGGGCGGTTTCCGGATCTCCGCTTTCGAGAGAATGACGGTATTCGCTGTTATTGCCGTGCGGGTCGGGGCCGAAGAACGCTTCGAATCCGGCGAAGTGCTCGCGCGTCAGTTGCGTGCGTTTGCCGAATTGCGGCATGTTGGCGCGCAGGTCGTAGACCCACACTTCCTGCGTATTGGCTTTGTCGTTGTGGCCGCGCGTGAAGAACAGCACGTTAGTCTTGACGCCATGCGCGTAAAAAATGCCGGTCGGCAGGCGCAGGATGGTGTGCAGGTTGCATTTATCCATCAGGTCGCGGCGGATTTGCGTGCCGACGTTGCTTTCGAACAGCACGTTATCCGGCATCACCACGGCGGCGCGCCCGCCGGGCATCAGGCCGCGGTAAATATGCTGCAAGAAGCAGAACTGTTTGTTGCTGGTCGGAAAGGTGAAATCGGTGCGGCTCGGCAGGCCGCCGCCTTTTTTGGTGCCGAACGGCGGATTGGTCAGGATCAGCGTCGCCTTCGGCAGCGCCGCGCCTTCCGCGCCGAGTGTGTCGCCGTAATGAATGCCCGCGCCGCCTTCGAACGAATCCAGCCCGTGCAGCATCAAGTTCATCAACGCCAGGCGGTGCGTGTCCTGCACATGCTCCATGCCGTAAAAGGTGCGGTGGCGGTATTTGCGCTGCTGCTCCTCGGTCCATTCGTCGAAGTTGCCGTGCTGGCGAATGTAATTGTTGGCGACGATCAGAAAGCCACCGGTTCCCGCCGCCGGGTCTTGAATAAAGTCCGCGATATCCGGTTTCATTACCGCGACCATCGCTTCGATCAACGGCCGTGGAGTGAAATACTGGCCTGCGCCGGATTTTTTCTCGTTGGCGTTTTTCTCCAGCAAGCCTTCGTACAAATCGCCGAGGTCCTCGCGGTGCACGCTGTACCAGTCGAGTTTGTCGATTTCCGACACCAGCGCCGACAGCGTGACCGGCTTGCGGATGAAACTGCTGGCGTTGGCAAAGATTTCCTGCACCAGCGGCGTGCCGTGACTGCCCAAGTGAATCAGCAGCATTTTGTAGAATTCCAGCCGGTCGGGCGCGGCCTTCGATTCCAGATCGCCCCAGCGCTGGCCTTCGGGAAGTTGATCCTCGATGCCGGTTTCCTTGGCCATTTTGAGGAACAAC
>JADZAR010000218.1 GCA_020852475.1 Nitrosomonas sp. | reverse complement strand
ATCAGGGCTGGTACACCAGGATAGAGAACCGATAGCGGGTAAAGAAGTTAATCAATTTTTATCCTGATTGGGTCGATTGTTTGGTGGAGGAAGAGGTGTTGTACGAAAACGCATTCTGCCAAACCACGATACGAGTTTTGCGTTTTGTAGGGGGGGGCTAAACCAAATTTTCTACTTCTTGGAAATTTTCCTTCGTCCAAGTATTTTAAGTGACAAATTCCGCCCGTATTTCATATAAGGGTAGATTTTTTTTGCTACCACCGGATTCCGCATTAACTTGGAGAAAATTCGTTGTAAAACTGTTTGGCGTGAACTAAGTGAAGAAATTAACACTAATGCATCGCTTCCGTAGTAAATGCGCTCTCCAAAAATTGCAACCATTCCTTCGTCGAGATCGTATCCACGCGCTACAACATCTGCTATCAGTGGATTCTCCGAGCGAGCGTCAATCAAGCTAATATTACTGACAGCATTTCTCAACGCCATAAACTGGACGTAATTCTGACAAAATGGACATTGGCCATCGTAGATTATGATCAAAGTGTTATCTGGCATAAGGTAACTCAATACGATATTCACCTGAAGAAACAAAGCGTCTTTGTATCTGGCCGTTATCCCAAGTCAAGCAAGAACTTTCACGTCTATAGATATAAGCAACAATATCACTTATGTTGATTTTTTCAAAAGGCTCCATCAAGTCCGGATGAACGTAAAAATGGTGTGGCTGCCAATTGTATGGGAACCAACCCATGCCTTGCTTAATTTTTTCAACCATTCTGTGATAGTTAACGATAAATGTATCCAGTCTGGAGTCAGGATTTTCATGAACCCAAGGTTTAACCAGCTTGGACAAATCACATGTTCTGGCTGCGACAGCTTCTTCGTAGCTTCCCGTGCCGCTATTCATACCTGTAGCAAAAGCAGTGCTTGGTTCTGGAACACCATAACTTAAATGTGCTATCGGATAAGAGTAGAAGGTAAAGTAGTTTGGAGAGATGTAGAAACGATGTCCGTATTTATCTTCTGCTTCAAAGTAACGCTTGTTATGTGCTCCAGAGTCATACCATCCGAGGTAAGCAATATTTGCGAAAAAAGGTAGAACTAAAATAAGTAGTGCTGCCAGTAGACCATTTTTCATACTTGGCTGCTGATACTTAGGTGAAACTACTACTACCGTAATAGCAACGTTTAAAAGAATCCATGGCCAGAAATTTGCCCCAGCTGATAGAGCTATTGCAATATGCATCGCATCAAAAATAAGTAATAGCAGAATGAGTAAATGTTTCCGTAGTAAAAATGCAAATATTGCTGCCCCTTGAGATATAAGTACAAAAAAATTCAGAGGAAGTCGGGCATGATCAAGAAATTCGGCAATCCATATAGCCATAGGCCAATCAGAAAAAACAATATGATTTGAGTCGAGTGCTGCGAGATAAATGTATAAGGGATTATTGAAAGTTATCCAGGCAAGAAATGGTCCATCAAGCATAATCTTGGCAACAAAAGACCAAAAATAGTTAGCTATATGAATGCCAATCGCCACAATAAGTGCGATGCAAGCCAATTTATCCCGTGTTTCTGAATTGTTGGGCCTTATCCAGTTGTAAAATCGAATCATAATAAGACTGATTCCAATGCTAGTTGCTACTTCAACTATCGGCATAACGTCAAGCTTGTGGTCATGGGGTAACCCTGTCACTTGGCGGCTAATTCTGATGCTCCAAAGCAAATATGCTGCCGGGAACAGTGCGAAACTCGGAATTCGAAAGCAGATAAAACCGCAAATAATACTTATAAGCCATCCAATCCATACTGCCACATATATAACCTCGGCTTGAACCGTTGGTAATAGTGGCATCAATGGGTAGTGGAAAAAAGAAAAGAGAGCAGATAAACCCCCAAGAAGCTGTAACAGCTTAAGCAAGGGTAATTCTGCTATTGCAAATTTATAGTGCGCTAGAAGCAAAGCCAAAAAAGAATACCCTGCTATCCATATTGTCGAGCTGTTATAAAAAACAATAGTATTTACTTTGAGTGTTACTAATAAGAGGATAGTAAAACTTGTTAAGTGTATAAGTTGATGTTGTTCAAGAGCTTTCATATGCAGAATGCAAAAAATTTGAATAGGTATCACCGGAGCTTCTTGCAAAACCTATCATCTAGTCGGAAATATTTCGTTTAACGGCGTACGAATTTAGTGACAGGCAACCTAGCTGGCACGGTGCGGGCGTTATAGACCTATATCTCACCAGCTATGATGAGTGACCGCTAGTATTGCATATAATCCGGAAAATTCATGTGACGCTGGAGAGACATCCAATACGAATTGATCCCGAAGATACGGGCCGATGTTGGCCTGCTGGCGCTGAAGCTGGAGATGATCATCTATACACTGAGATGAGTGTGTGTGAGCAATGAAGCTTTTGTTGCTGTCATGCTTGGGCTGAGTATGAAGTCAGACTTGATTGAACGACTGATGTTTGATTGTTCGTTACAGCACATCTGTGGCTTTCCGCTATACAGAAAACAGCCGTTGGAATCCACGTTCATGCAGGCGTTCGATGAATTTTTCAGAGAAAAATTAGTGGAATGTATTCATGGAAAGCTGGTTAAAGAACACCGGGATGACATCTTGGTCTGGTATATCAGCCGTGATGGTGCATGTCATAGCTAGTTCATCCAGAACAACTCCCAACCCATTGATTTGGTGTGTGAAATATTAATTTTTCCTGATCTGTATTTGCCGGAAATGATAGAATAACGCTTTGACTCCTTGCAAATATTCGTGAGTTTTTGATGGATCAGAAAGGCAAATATCCCGTGACCGGCGACTTGTTTCAGCAGCTCCTGACTGAACTGATCAATCTCAAGCACCCGCTGGTGAAATTAGCCGAGCTGATCGACTGGTCGGTGCAGCGGCCAGAAGCATGGTGTCACCCCAGCGATCAGAAAGGCCATTCATTGACGAAGTGCCGTTGAACCCACAATCGATCACATTAAAAACGAGGGAAAATTACGCCGAAATTGGCTCAATGGTGCGCTGGGTGATGCGCTCAACGCAGTGCTATGTGGTGCCGGGCACAATCTACGGATGATCCTGCGAGCCATCCGGCTTTTTTACGTCTGTCTGTTGTGTCTTGCACGGATCAATGACCGGCAACAGCAATCGCCGTATCCT
>JADZAR010000217.1 GCA_020852475.1 Nitrosomonas sp. | reverse complement strand
TTCACCTTTGCCGGTGAGGGTGGAGAGACATATACCCTGACAAACACCGCCAATGTCGAGATCACATCAGGCACTGCATTTACGCTAACACTCAGTGCAACCGACAAGGCATCGGTCAATCAGATCGTCAACAAGAACGGCACAGTTTCGACCGGTGGCGCTACCTACAACCTTGCGGCTGCTGAGGATTGGGCGGCCGGTGCCAATGTGGCTGTTAACGTCGCCGATACCTCGGGAAACGTCATTACAGCGAGTAATGTGGCTGTTCCTGCGATTACTTCGGCCACATACAATGCCGGTACAGGGGCATTGTCAGTTACCGGCACGAATTTCCTGAAAGCCTCGGGCGCAACCAACGACATCGTCGCCAGCAAGTTTACCATTACGGGCAAAGGCGGTGCGACTTATACCTTGACCAGCACTGCGAACGTTGAAATTACTTCCGCCACAGCGTTTACGCTCACTTTAAGCGTAACGGACAAAGCGGCGGTCAATCAGCTCGTCAATAAAAACGGCACGGCCTCCAGCGATGCGACTGTGTACAATCTGGCGGCTGCAGAAGACTGGGCTGCCGGCGCAGATGTGGCTGTCAGTATAGTCGATGCGACAGGCAATGGCATAACTGCGACAATTCCAACGGCTGCCTCCGGTGGTGGAGGCGGTAGTGGCGGAGGGGGTGGCGGCAATACCGGTGTGACGACCAAAACCGTCGATGGCGTCAATATCAGTACACGGACTGAAGCGGACGGCTCCAGAACGCTGACCGTTCCTGTAATCGACAGTGCGCGTATGGAAGAACCCGGCACGTTTTCCAGCAGGCATGCGGATATTCCTATCTTGACTCACAACGACGGGACCTCCATTCTTTCGGTCAGTCTCCCGGTTGGCGTCGGCTTTGTTGCAAACGGGCGATCAGGTCCCGTGCGTGCGCCGAGCGCAGCCAGTGATATGGTTCAACGCATTGAACGGGGAATGCTCAATGACAACAATGCATCATCACAAATGACTATTCATGGCCAGAATTTTATTGCGTCACTACCGCAAACCGCTCTGGTTTCTGTGCAAACCATTACATTAACACCTGGAGGAAGTCAGAATCCGGGGTTACCCGTGATTATTAATGGTTCAAATTTGCCGGGTGGCGGTACGCAGGCGTTGATCATTAATGCCGCCGATATGCCTTCAGGCACGGTCATACAGCTTAATAATATCGCATTTGCCGCAATTATCGGCGCGACCCGCGTGACCGGTGGTGCAGGGGCGAATTTTGCCGCTGGTAACGGGCAGAATCAATACATCGTGCTGGGTGCGGAAGATGATATTCTGTTTGGCGGCGGCGGCGATGACACAATCGGTAGTTTGAGTGGAGACGACCAAATAGCGGGTGATGCCGGCGATGACGTCGTTTTTGGCGGCACGGGTGATGACAGTCTGTCAGGCGGCGCGGGGAGCGATGTACTCAATGGCGGTCTGGGTTTTGATGTTGCAACACAAGCAGATCAATTGTCGGATTATCAGTTGCGCATTAACGGAGACCATATTACGCTAACCAATGTTGATGGCGATGTCGATAAGCTCACCGATATCGAACTCATTCAGTTTGAAAGCGGCGAAAGTCTTGCTATTGCGTATTCCGAAAACGAAGCAGTCGCGCATCATCTGGTCAAAACCTGGCTCGACCGCGATTTGTCGCCTGAAGAAGGCAATGCCATGCAAAACTGGACAGGAACTGATGCCGATTTGATTGTTGAAGCTTTTCTTAGGCTCCCGGAAGCTGCCGATTTCAGGCAAATGACAGCTGAAGTGCTGCTGGCAGGGCTGAATGATAACCCCGCGATTATCCAGCTGAGTGCTGGTCGTAATATCATCGGTAATGACGACAATAATCAGGGATATTTGCCGTTGGGGCTTGCATTAAATGTTGATGGCAGAGATGGATACGATGTACTCAGAATGCAGGGCGCACGCGAGGATGTGCATGTTGAACTGGTCAATGACGCGCTTGAAATGACTCATCTGGAAGACGGCGCCATGCTTAGTCTTACTAACGCAGAAATGATTGCGTTCGACAGTGGTGAAAATATTTTACTGGCGCATAATCGGGTGGAAGGCATACTGGGTCGTCTGTTTCAAACCTTTTTTGATCGCGATGCTACCATCGAAGAATGGCAATTGGGGCATGAAGCGCTGACGGGCAACATCAACCCTGATGTGATTCTCGACTGGTTCCAGGCGCGGGCAAGTCTGGGTGCGTTCAGTGATGCCGAGTACATTCAGGCGCTTTATACGCATACGCTTGGAAGAACAGCAACCGAAACAGAACTGCAAGCGCAGTTATTTCGACTGGAGAATAATGCGATCACACGTAATTGGCTCGCGGTTGATCTCGCCAGCAGTGACGAAGCTATAACCACGATAGGCAGTGTTCTGCTGCTTGATGGCGGTTTATGACGACGCTAGCATACCATCGACCAGCCGTATCCGCCGTGAGCAGCGTCGAGATAGCTGTTCATCGTGTGTCACCAGCACCAGCGTGGTACCCTGTTCATGATTCAGTTCAAACATCAACTCGATGATCTGTTTGCCAGTAGCCGAATCCAGATTTCCAGTTGGTTCATCGGCCAGTAACAATTTCGGGCGTATGGCAAAAGCACGTGCAATAGCCACGCGTTGCTGCTCTCCACCGGAAAGTTGTTTGGGATAATGCTGCAAACGCATTTCAAGGCCAACGCGTTGCAACAGTTTTCGCGCCACCGTCTCGGCGCCACTGATACCTGAGAGCTCAAGCGGCAACATGACATTTTCCAGCGCGGTCAACGCAGGGAGCAATTGAAACGACTGAAAAACGAAACCGAGTATTTTTCCGCGCAAAGCCGCGCGGCTGTCCTCGTCGAGCATGAAAATATCCGTATCATCCAGATGAACTTTACCGGATGTGGGTGTATCCAATCCAGCGAGCAAACCCAGCAGGGTTGATTTTCCGGAGCCCGATGCGCCGACAATGGCCACTGCTTCACCGGGATTTACCGCCATATTGATATCCTGCAAAATTGTCAGTGTATCATCGCCGGTGTTGACCTGCTTTGTAAGTGCCTCCGTTCTCAGAATAGGCTTATTGACACAATTCTTTACCATGAAAAAATTCCTAGCTTTTATAGTTTTCTTCTTTTTTAGCATACACAGTGCTGGCGTATTTGCAACGCCGGCACAGCATACAACCACCATTATGGTTTATGGCGACAGTTTGTCAGCAAATTACGGTATTCCTGCCGATGCGGGATGGGTTGCGTTGCTGGAGCAGCGTCTGCTGTCACATTCACAATCTTTCCGGGTTATCAACGCCAGTGTCAGCGGAGAAACAGCGCTGGGCGGGCGCAATCGCATCGAGCAAGCGTTAAATACGCATCGTCCGAATATCATTATTCTCGGATTAGGCGCGAACGATGGCCTGCGAGGTACGGCAATCAAAACAATCCATGATAATCTGGCTGCAATTATTGAAATCTGCCAAAGGAACAATGTTCTTGTTCTGCTCGCAGGTATGCAGTTACCGCCCAATTATGGCATGACTTATACACGAAAGTTCCAGGATATTTATCCGCAACTCGCCGAATACTATCAAACCGGCTTGATTCCATTTTTACTTGCCGGATTCGGTGAAAATAAAGCGTTTTTCCAACCTGACGGCATACACCCGACGGCGATTGCGCAAAAAATGATTGTTGAAAACGTCTGGTATGTGTTGCAGCCCATGCTTCACGAGCATTTCATCGCGGCTGCGCGTTAAGATGACTTAAGAAGGTCTGTAGATCGGCAGGCAGATTTGCCATCAGTTTTAATGGTTGACCACTGAGCGGGTGATTAATCAGTATGCTGGCGGCATGTAGAAACATACGTTCCAGATTGCCTGAATTACGACTTCTGGATAACTGCTTATTGATGGCGAAGTCGCCATATTTACTATCGCCGATAATCGGATAACCCAAATGCGCGAGGTGTACACGAATTTGGTGGGTGCGTCCTGTTTTCAGTTCGGCGTTCAATAAACTGTAGTCTCGCCATGTTCTCAGCAACGTAAATATCGTGTGAGAATCCATTGTCTTAGAAGATGAAAACTTATCGCTCTCGTTATGCTTGCCGGTTGCCACCGTTACACGTCGTTCACCTTCTTGGGTGACATATTTTATCAATGGCAGTTTGACATGCTGTTTCGTATTGGGCCAATTTCCTCTAACCAGCGCCTGATAATGCTTTTCCGTATGACCGGAGCGGAGCTGCTGATGCAATGCAACCAGTGCGCTGCGCTTCTTGGCCAGCAGCAATACTCCGGAAGTCTCGCGGTCAAGTCGATGCACCAGTTCAAGAAATCGCATTTCAGGATGCTGCGCACGCAGCTGCTCAATGACGCCGAAACTGATGCCGCTGCCGCCGTGAACAGCAATTCCTGATGGCTTGTCGACAACCAGCAGTGCTTCATCTTCAAAAATGACATGTAATGGTGGTGTTTTCGAAATGCCCCGTCGCTCTATCGCAACGGTTGCGGGTGCTGTAATCGGTGGAATCCGTATCAGATCGCCCAGTGCCAAACGATAGTGGAAGTCGATACGTTTACCGTTAACGCGCACCTGCCCACTACGTAATAATTGATAGATATGGCTTTTGGGTACATTTTTGTAGCGTTTGAACAAAAAATTGTCAATACGCTGGTCGGTACCATTCTCACTGATAAATTCCTTGACGACTTCGGTTTTCAATAGATTTTTTTGCCTATATGTTGCGTTTTACCTATAATTCTCGGCTTGGATCAGAGTATTTGATTTGTGCATAAGTGTCCATTCGTTTTCCTTATCAGTCCTTCTGTTCGGTTGTTAAACCGTTAGGCATAAAATTGTCCGCTAAAATTTCAAAATATCTCGCCTAAGCAGAATTAACCAATCAGTAGACAATACTCAATACTCGGCAGTCATTCAATGCAGGAAAGCGAAAATACTATCGGAACAATCCGTACGCCAGTAAATTCTTTTGACACTTTTAGCGCATAAGTGGCAGAAAAATAGACCATAAACTGTAGAGTGACTGATGTTACATAACAATTTCCGGCATAGTCAGCAAGCGAACTGGATTATTTACATCACTACAGTTATTATAGCTATATCGCGATTATTAAATAATAGAATACATTAGAATTAACATAAATTGATCAATACTATTACAATTACCCCCTCGAAAACTCTTCATCTTCATTATGTTTTTTTGAAATTTGATCAGCTCGCTTGTGTTGTAACACGTAAGGCATATAAATGAGACGAATGCTATTTAATGCAACCCAACCTGAAGAGTTGCGTGTTGCTATTGTCAATGGTCAAAAACTGATTGATCTTGACATCGAATCCATCAATAAAGAACAGCGAAAAAGTAACATCTATAAAGCAGTAATAACACGACTGGAACCCAGTCTGGAAGCCGCTTTTGTCGATTACGGCTGTGAACGGCACGGCTTCCTTCCATTCAAGGAAATCTCACCCTGTTGTTTTGGCGACAAAGCATCGGGAATTTCGCAAAGCCGTATTCAGGAATTTCTGCACGAAGGGTTGGAGCTGATTGTTCAGGTCGACAAAGACGAACGCGGCACAAAAGGGGCGGCGCTAACCACCTATATCTCACTCGCGGGACGCTATCTGGTGCTTATACCCAATAATCCGAACAGTGGCGGTGTTTCGCGTCGCATCACAGGTGATGATCGCAACGAGATGCGTGAAGTATTGGCTAAGCTTGAAATCCCGGATGGTATGAGTGTTATTGCTCGAACTGCGGGTATAGGCCGCAGTGAGGAAGAATTGCAATGGGATTTGAACTATCTGACACAGTTGTGGCGCGCGATTGAAGAAGCAGCCAATAATCAGAGCGGTGTTTTCTTGATTTATCAGGAAAGCAGTCTGGTTATTCGCGCCATTCGTGATTATTTCAATTATGAAATCGGTGAGATCCTGATCGATAATCGCGAAATATATGAACAGGCATGTCAGTTTATGCTGCATGTCATGCCGGGCAACGTCGATCGGTTAAAGTATTACCATGATGATGTGCCTTTGTTTTCCCGTTTCCAGATCGAACACCAGATTGAAACGGCCTATTCGCGGCAGGTTACTTTGCCTTCGGGCGGCGCAATCGTTATCGACCACACAGAAGCATTGGTATCGGTAGATGTCAACTCCGCGCGTGCTATTCGTGGCGCGGATATCGAGCATACAGCGCTGAACACCAATCTGGAGGCGGCGGATGAAATTGGTCGACAATTGCGTTTGCGCGATCTCGGCGGTTTGATTGTCATTGATTTTATCGACATGGAGTCGTCGCGCAATCAACGCGAAGTTGAAGCCCGTTTGCAGGAAGCGTTACGCCAGGATCGTGCGCGGGTGCAGATCGGTAAAATATCCCGGTTTGGTCTGCTTGAGTTGTCACGTCAACGGCTTCGTCCTTCACTCGGTGAAAGCAACTATTCTTCGTGCACACGTTGTCACGGTACGGGCTATGTCCGCAGTACCGATTCTTCCGCCCTGCACGTTCTGCGTATCATTCAGGAAGAAGTCATGAAGGAGCACACCAGCGCATTGCACGTTCAGCTGCCCATTGAGGTGGCCACTTACTTGTTGAATGAAAAGCGTGCTGAAATTCATGAAATTGAAGAACGGCTTAATGTCGATGTCATTTTGATACCCAATATCCATCTTGAGACGCCGAAATACAAAATAACCCGCCTGCGCCATGAAGATACGAAGCAAATCGGATCTCAGGCGAGTTACACTCTGGTTGATAAGACAGCGGAAGATCTTGTTCCGGATATAACTGACCGGAAGCAGAAGCCGCAGCGCCCCAAAGCCGCTGTTCAAGGAATCACGCCTGCACAGCCTGCACCAATCCGCGAAGACAAAACCAAGGAAACATCATTGCTGGATAAATTTTTCAGCTGGTTTAAGCCGGCGCACAGCGATGAAACAAAAGAAAATACCCAGACTGCGAATTCCGAGAGAATGACGACCAGTGAAAAAGGGGCTTCTTCATCACAAGATCGTAACAAAAAGAATGCGCGAGGACGCAATCGGCCTCGCAGTCGTGGTGATCGCAAGAATAACGCATCGACTAAACAGTCGCTGAATGATTCGGTTGAGCATAATGCTGACAACAGTGAGGCGGCAGCGGGCGCATCATTTCCGTTAAATGAAGAAACAGCAGTGAAGTCGCTTGCACAGGCTGATGCGCAGTCCCTGCAGCAGACGCAGAATATAGCTGCGGTATCTTCTTCCGAAGAATCCGGCGTCATTATGACTGCTGGTGAAGACGGAGGCATCTTTACCGAAAAACCGGATGACAAAAAACGTGCACGCAGACGCCGTAGTCCCCGACAGAAAGATCGCTCTGCACACAGCAAATCGGTCGAATCTTTTAAAGAAGATTCAACTGACTACATACCGCCTATTGATGCGGCGGCGGATCGACTGCCGATCGCATCGGAACCAGTTTCCGTAGCCAAACTGGATTCAATCGATGATTCAAGCCCGGTTGCTGAGGAAATGCAACCACGCCCGCTGGTGCAGCAGGATAACGAACGGTCGGCAGTTAAGCCGGATATTCGCGTTGCTGATCAGCAACATAGCGAAAGTAAAACCACTATTAACCCGGAAATCAACAGCGAACGGGCATTCAGTTTGTCTGAAGCACCGGCTGCTATCAGTGTTGCGAAATCATCCGAAGAAATTTCCGGACCTTCCGGTGAAGTGTTTCGTCAGTCTCCTGAAAAGCCAGATCTGAAAGAAAGCGGTCTGGTCATGATTGAAACGCCGCCTGAGAAAATCGAGTTGTCCGGCGAAGAGCAACCGCCATTGAAAAGGCGACCGCGGCGGAAAGTTAAAAGTGTTGATGAACCCGGAACCGACAATCTAACCCAGATAGAAACACGGGAATAAAGCAAAATAAACCGGGAATAAGTTCGCAGTAGCAGTCGAGAGATTCAATGCGCCTGCTCCCAGTTTTTACCGACACCGACATCAACCAGTAGAGGTACGTCGAGACTGATTACATTGCCCATATACTGGGGCAATTCGGACAGGATTGTATCAACTTCATGATCCGGCACCTCGAGTACAAGCTCGTCGTGTACCTGCATAATCAGTTGGCTTTGTAATCGGGTTTCTGCAAGCCATCGCTGTACGGCAATCATGGCCAGCTTGATGATATCCGCCGCGGTGCCCTGCATGGGGGCATTGATGGCCGCACGCTCTGCGCCCTGTCGGCGATTGCCATTGGGGCTGTTAATTTCCGGCAGCCACAGCCTGCGGCCAAGCACTGTTTCGACAAAACCTGTTGTCCTGGCTTGTTCTCGGGTGCGTTGCATATAATCAGCCACGCCAGGATAGCGCATAAAATACCGGTCTATATACGCCCGCGCCGCGCTGCGGTCGATACCGAGCTGCGCCGCCAGACCGAATTCCGACATCCCGTAAATCAGACCAAAATTGATCACTTTGGCGTAACGGCGCTTTTCGGTATCGACCTGATCGACCGGTACGGCAAAAATTTCAGCAGCCGTGGCGCTGTGAATATCTTCTCCCGCTGCAAAAGCTTTGAGTAACCCGTTGTCCTGAGAGATATGCGCCATAATACGCAGTTCGATCTGCGAATAGTCGGCAGAAACGATTTTGTAATGTGCGGGTGCAATAAACGCTTCACGTATTCTGCGGCCCTCGGCAGTTCGCACCGGGATATTCTGTAAATTAGGATCCGAGCTGGCCAGACGACCGGTTACCGCGACAGCCTGCGCGTAATTGGTATGCACGCGTCCGGTGGCCGGATTGATCATTTGCGGTAGCTTGTCCGTGTAGGTCGATTTTAGTTTTGAAAGTGTACGGTATTCGAGCAGGATTTTCGGCAGTGGATAGTCCAGTGCCAGTTGTTGCAAGACGTCTTCATTGGTTGAGGGTACGCCTTTAGGCGTTTTTTTGACAACCGGCAGTTTCAAACGGTCAAACAGGATTTCCTGTATCTGTTTGGGCGAATTCAGATTAAACGATTGCCCGGAAATTTGGAACGCCCGTTGTTCCAGTACATCCAGTTTTTGACTGAGCTCCAGACTTTGCTTCTGCAGCAGCTGCTGATCAAGCAAGACGCCCTTGCGTTCCATGGCAAACAATACTGCCATGGCCGGCATTTCAATATCCCGGTATATGGACAACTGCCGCGCATCGGCCTGAATTCTGGGATACAAATGCTGATGCAGGCGCAGCGTGACATCAGCGTCTTCGGCCGCATAGTCTGTCGCCGTTTCTATGTCAACTTGCTCGAAACCGATACGCTGCGCACCTTTGCCGGTGACTTCGTCATAGCTGATGGTTTTGACATCCAGATGCCGTAGCGCCAGGCTATCCATGTTATGCGGCTTGTGTGGTTCCAGCACATAGGACTGCAACAGTGTGTCATGCGCAATGCCTTCCAGACAAAAGCCATAATTGGCGAAAATGTGTTTGTCATACTTTAAATTCTGGCCGACCTTGTGTTTATCCGCATTTTCCAGCCAGGGCCTGAGTTTTTCCAGTACATATTGACGTTCCAGCTGACGCGGCGCGCCGATATACTGATGCATCAGCGGGATGTAGGCGGCGTGGCCGCATTCAAAGCAGAATGAAATACCGACCAACTCGGCCCGCATCGGATCCAGTCCGGTTGTTTCCGTATCGAGGGATACTAGCTGCGCCGCATTCAATTTTTCCAGCCAGATGGTTAGCTGTGCATCGTCGAGTATCGTCTGGTATTCAGCAGTGACATTTTTCCGCCGCTGATCGGATGAATTCTGCGCGCCGTCATTACGTGCATCCACCGGACTGGCGTGATTCTGCTGGCGTAATTCCTGTAACGCCGATTTCATGCTCAATTCCTCGTAGAGCATCGCCAGACGCCCGGTATCCTGCGGTTTCAACGTTAGATCCGCGAGGGTAACGGGCAGCTCGACATCGCATTTGATTTCCACCAGTTTGCGCGATGTTTCAAACCAGTCAATCGCTCTGCGCAGATTTTCACCAACTACGCCCTTGATTTCAGTTGCATGCGCAATGATGTTTTCCAAAGATCCATAGTGCTCAAGCCACTTAACCGCTGTTTTCGGTCCCACTTTCTCCACGCCGGGAATGTTATCCGAACTGTCGCCGACCAGCATCAGATAATCCAGCATGCGTTCCGGCCTGACGCCAAATTTGGCATAAACACCCGTTTCGTCGAGTACTTCATTGTTCATGGTATTGACCAGCGTGATGTGCGCATTGACCAGTTGGGCGATATCCTTGTCACCGGTAGAGATAATGCATCGCATACTCTGTTGTTCGGCCTGTCTGGCCAGCGTGCCGATGACATCATCCGCTTCTACGCCGTCGACAATCAGCAGCGGCCACCCCATCGCCTCGATACAGGCGTGCAGCGGCGCTATCTGTGAAACCAGATCATCCGGCATTGACGGCCGGTGCCCTTTATAATCCGGATAAATTGCATCACGAAAGGTTTTGCCTTTTGCATCAAATACACACACGCTATAATCGGCATGATAATCCTTGTGCAAGCGTCTTAGCATATTCAGAACACCGTGGATTGCGCCAGTCGGTTGATTGTGTTGACTGCGCAAGTCGGGCAATGCATGGTAGGCGCGATACAGATAAGACGAACCATCAACCAGCAATAATGTTTTCATTAAAAAAATCCTATGAGCCTGCAAAATAAACCCGCCGCCGCACTGCCTCTGGAGAAGTCTTGGTCTGCAAAAGAATCGTGGCGCTTGTTTGGTATTATGGCAGAATTTGTCGAAGGGACAGAGCGTCTTGATTCAATTCAGCCTGCCGTAAGCATTTTCGGCAGTGCGCGCACCGATGTGAATCATCCATACTATAAGCTGACCGAACAGATCGCGCGTCAGCTTTCCGATGCCGGTTTCTCGGTTATTTCCGGTGGTGGTCCCGGCGTGATGGAGGCGGCCAATAAAGGCGCCTATTACGGCAGTTCCCCGAGTATCGGATTGAATATTCAGTTGCCCCATGAACAACACCGCAACCCCTATCAGGATATCAGTCAGTCATTCCGTCATTTTTTTGCGCGCAAATACATGTTTGTCAAATTCGCCACGGCCTATGTTGTCATGCCCGGCGGATTTGGCACGCTGGATGAACTAATGGAAGCACTCACGCTCGTACAGACGGGAAAAACGCGTAAAATGCCGATCATTCTGGTTTGTTCCGATTTCTGGCGTGGCTTGATTGACTGGTTCAGAAATGTTTTGATCGCGGAAAACTGTATCTCGCCCGAAGACATGGATTTGATACAAATCATCGATGAACCGCAGGAGGTGGTCAACGCGATCTTCAAACATTACGAGACCCGCGGTTTCGAACCGAGCTCCGAGGAACGTGAAATTCAGCTGAATCTGTAACCAACGTCAGCGAATTTGGGTAAAATACCCGTTCCGTCATATCAGACCACCGGATAATGCCATGTACCGATTATTAATGATCCTGCCGCTCAGTTTTGCGCTTTTTTTCGCGCTACCGCTCATGGCGCAATCGGATAGACCTAAAAATCTGGTGCCGTTGCCTGAAATACCGGAATTACCCGAACTGAACGACACAGACCTGCCGGAACTGGCTGCACCGCCGCCATTGCCTCCCGACATGGAACTGGATCCCGAACTCGAACCGCAGGTAACGATTATCAAGCGCGGTGAAGATACCATTGAAGAGTATCGCCTCAACGGCGAGTTATACATGATCAAAGTGACGCCGCGCGTTGGTTTTCCCTATTACATGGTCAGAAATCGTGGTCGTATGAATGAACATTCGGGTGAACCCGGCGGCAACGTCAGTACACCCATGTGGCGGTTGCTTGAATTCTGAACGTGATAGACAGGGACGGCTTCCAGCAAATTATTCAATCCGCCTCAACAATACCCGCATACATTAGCCTTTTTCCACGTTATTAACGCATGTCCGTTTTTACACCTGTCACAGAAAAACAACTTTCCGGCTGGCTGAGAAACTACGCACTGGGCGAACTGATCGAGTTGCAGGGCATTTCGTCCGGCATTGAGAACTCCAATTTTTTTGTCACCACCTCGCAAAATAAATTTGTACTGACGCTGTTCGAGAAATTAACCGCCAGTGAATTGCCTTTTTATCTGAATCTCATGGCGCATTTGTCGAATCATCAGATTCCCTGTCCAGCGCCGGTTCCCATGCGCGATAACCGATTATTCGGTGAACTCAACGGTAAACCGGCATGTATCGTTTCCTGTTTACCGGGAAAATCGCTGGAAACCCCGGGTCCGGCGCATTGCGCGGAAGTCGGTGGCATGCTGGCAAAAATGCATATCGGCGGGCAAAGCTACTCTGCCTGTATGGAGAATCCGCGCGGATTGCGTTGGTGGCAGGCGAGAAAACCGGAAATCCAGCCATTTCTGAATCCGGAAGAATGTGCGTTACTGGATAGCGAATTGGATTTCCAGTCATCATCGCAACCGGAAGATTTGCCCAGAGGTGTCATTCACGCCGATCTTTTCCGGGACAACATTCTTTTTAACGATCATACCATTGGTGGCGTGATTGATTTCTATTTCGCCTGCAATGATAACCTGCTGTACGATTTGGCTATTGTCGTCAACGACTGGTGCCTTACCCAACAGAGAACGCTGGATGAGGCGCGCACATTATCGTTGCTCAGAGCCTATCACGATATCCGGCCGTTGACAGCGGCCGAACACCATTTCTGGCCGGTTATGCTGCGTGCAGGCGCATTGCGCTTCTGGATTTCCCGCTTGTACGATTATCATTTGCCTAGGCCAGGAGAGCTCACGCACGCAAAAAATCCGGATGAATTTAAAACACTGTTACAGCATCATTCGGAAAATCAGGATAAACTGAAACAACTTTGGCTATAAAGCGCCGTTAAAATCACAAGAACTAAAGGCCTAGTTTTTAGCTAATCTATTATTAAAAAAAGAAAAAATCGTCATATCGAACTTAACACTGGAGAAGTGCCCATGGAAATTCGTCAAGTCAGCGCAATACATGGATGGTATTGGATCGCCCAAGGCTTCCAAATGTTTCGTAAAGCGCCAATGGTCTGGATGTTGATTTGCTTCATTCCTTTTCTGATTGTTGTTACGCTTTCCCTGCTGATTCCTATGGCCGGGCCGCTGATTTTCATGCTCATCGCGCCGGTTTTTCTGGCGGGCATCATGGTCGCCTGCCGCGATCAGGAGCAGGGCCGGCAAATCGAAGTTTCGCATTTGTTCATCGGGTTCAAAACCCGTACAGCGCCGCTCATCACCGTTGGCGCTATTTTCCTGGTCGGGTTGCTGATTATCTACAGTGTGTTTCTCTCGACCGGCGGCAGCGATTTGGTCGCCATGCTGGAACGCGGCAAACGTTATGACAGCAGTGAAATCGGCGGCATATCCAGCAATATTCTGTCTTCTTTTCTGATGGTCATTCTGTTGCAAATTCCATTGCTGATGGCTTTCATTTTTTCTCCGGTGTTGATCATTCTGCACAATTTCTCGCCGGTAAACGCCATGAAAAAAAGTTTCCTGGCATGCATACGCAATATCATTCCTTTTTTTGTTTACAACATTATTCTGAATTTATTATCCATTATCGTTTTGCTGGTGCCTTATATCGGACTCGTCATACTGAGCCCCGTTCTTTTTGCGTCAATCTATGTCAGCTATAAGGAAATTCTGCTCGGTGAGCCGGTCAAAGTGCCTGCTGACGATTACTATTCCGCAGCAGATTATCAGAAGGCAACCTGGACAAACAGCGGGGAAGAGTCCGCCAGACAAGAGCAGGACACTGCTCCTGCGGCAAAAGAGACGGTAAGGAGGGATGCGGAAGTACAAGCCGCCGCCCGTGCTGAAAAGAAGACGGAAATACTCGAAGGCGATATCGTACAGTGTTATCAGTGCGATATTTTGATTCCGAAAGAAGAGGCCATTCGCTTTGACGGCAAATATTTTTGCAGTAGCGAACATTTCCAGGCATATCAGGACAGCATGTCCGCCGGATCGAAGAAATAAGCTTTTCTGTTTATTTGAGCGCGGTCGAATATGTTTTCCAATATCTGTTATCCCCTTTCTCCTGTCGTGCAAAGCGACAGGGGAGGGTGGCAAGAATTATAAAAAAACCGAACTCTCGACGATCTGTAAAACGTGATGCAGATAGATAAAGGAGAAATGCAGCGCTGCAAACGTTTCCGGCATAAAAAGACCCGCGCTGACAATGCTGATCGCCGGAATTCTTATTGCCTTTTGTCGTCAGACGATTTCCTGCTTTCTTTGATAATCGTGGTTTCTTCGATAATCTCGGCATCTTCGACACGATCGGTTCTGCTGTACTGATCGGTTGGCGCGTTATAGCCCTGTTGCCGGTCATCCGGCGTGGCACCGGTTTCCTGCATATTCTGTCTGAATTTGCGGCGCAGCCACCAGATGCGCAAGCCGATAATGACAGCAATTAATGAGAACAGCGCAACAAAAATGGTGAAAAAGAACACACCGAGTACTGCCAGCAAGGCCAGCACCGGAATCATGATAATCAACGCCACCCAGCGGTTGATGGGGGGTGGCGGCGGCCCATCTGGTGAACCCGTTCCCTGCTGTTCGTAGCTCGAAATTTTCCGGATTATGATTTTGCGGTGTTCGTCATTCATCGCATTAACTCCTCTATTGCATTGACCGTTTTCGGTACGCCGGCGGTCAGTATTTCGTTTCCTTCCGATGTGATCAGCACATCATCTTCGATACGCACGCCGATATTCCAGAAAGCCTGCGGCACATTCTCGGCCGGACGGATATAGCAGCCTGGCTCCACGGTCAATGTCATGCCCGCTTGCAAGGTCCGCCATTCGCCGCGCTGCTTGTATTCGCCGGCATCATGCACATCCATGCCGAGCCAATGCCCTGTGCGGTGCATATAGAACCGTTTGTAATCCTCCGATTCCAACACGGCTTCAACGCTGCCCTGGCACAAGCCGAAATCGACAAATCCCTGTGCCAGAACGTTCAACGCCGCCTGATGCGGATCATTCCAGGAACTGCCCGCTCTGGCCTGATCTATCGCCGCTTGTTGTGCAGCCAGCACCAGTTCATAAATGTCTTTCTGCGCGGGCGTGTATCGGCCATTGACCGGGAATGTCCGCGTGATATCCGCGGCATAGCCGTCAAGTTCGCAGCCAGCGTCAATCAGCAATAAATCGCCTGAATTCAGCTGTGCGTTGTTATCGATATAATGCAATATACAGGCATTGGCGCCACCCGCCACGATGGAGGTGTACGCAGGCGCCTGCGCGCCGTGCCGGCGAAAAACATGCAACAACTCGGCTTCGATTTCATATTCAAACTTGCCCGGTTTTGTCGCCTGCATCGCAACGCAATGCGCCTGCGCGGAAATCCCGGCGGCGCGGCGCATGGTTTGCAATTCATGCGTGTCCTTGATCAGACGCATCTCATCGAGTAGCGTGCGGTAATCACTGATCTCGTGCGG
>JADZAR010000216.1 GCA_020852475.1 Nitrosomonas sp. | reverse complement strand
TTGGAAATTATCTCGGATGGCACAGAATGATTGATCGTCTCGGTCAGAATATTACGCCAACGCTTTGTTTCCTGGCATCTCTTGGAAAAATAAGACAGTTTCAACAACTAACTGTGACATAGCCAAAATAAATTGTTTTTTGGTTCTTTGGAGAAAATTGGAATGGCTGTTACAAATCAGCACCCGCATATCGCGGCTTCACTTGACGGACATAACCGGCAAGCGCCGAAGCTTCGCGTTCTATTGATCGAGGACAATACATTTGACGCCGAAATACTCATGACTCTGATGGCGCAAACCTGCTATGCGGAAGCTGAAGTCACCTGCCATGCGTCAATCGCAGGGGCGCTGGAAATTTTATCCAAGGAACATTTTGATATCATCATACTGGACTTATCCCTCAAGGATAGCGTGGTATCTGAAACACTGAACCGTCTGAAGGAGCTGGCCACTTTCGCGCCGGTTATCATCAGCTCATCGCTCGATGACAAAAAAACCATACGAAAAATCATTGGTCTGGGCGCTGAAGATTGCCTGCCCAAACGTGATCTGAACAGCGCACTGCTCGAGCGGGTGGTGACCTATGCCATCGACCGCTGGCGCTTGGCGCGGGATTTGCACAGAACCAACGAGCGCCTGACCAATATTCTCGGTGGCACAGGCATCGGAACATGGGAGTGGCATGTTCCAACAGGGGCGATGACTATCGATGAAGATTTCGCCAGAATTCTGGGTTATTCGCTTGCAGCGCTTTTGCCTTTTACCCGCGATAAATGGATAGATTGCATCCATCCCGAAGACCGCGTGCGAGCAAACGAATTACTGACTCGTCATTTTACGGTAGACAATCAATATTACGATTGTGAAATACGGGTACGGCACAAAAGCGGTCAATGGATCTGGGCATTATCCCGCGGCAAATTGATCAGCCGCATTCACAACAATCAGCCGGAATGGATAGCCGGCACGTTGCTAAATATCACACAGTGCAAGCAAAACGAGGAGTCATTACGCATCATTCAGTTGGTATACCAGAATACCAGCGAAGCCATAATGATTACTGACCGCAACGCCTGCATCATCAACGTAAATCCGGCCTTTACCCGATTAACCGGTTATACCCTGAACGAAATCTCGGGCGAAAATCCAAAGATATTGAGTTCCGGGAAACAAAACAAGCAGTTCTACGAACAAATGTGGAAAGCACTCACGGATTCCGGTACGTGGACAGGAGAAATCTGGAACCGGAAAAAGAATGGCGAGGAATACCTCGAAAGATTAACCATTAACACCATTTATCATCACGACAACACCGTGCAATACCGGGTTGCGCAATTCTCCGATATCACCGAAAAAAAATTTGCGGATTCACTCATCTGGTCTCATGCCAATTTTGACGCATTGACTAATCTGCCCAATCGCCGTCTGTTCGCGGACCGCCTGAATCAGGCTATACAGAATGCGGAACGGAACAATTTTCAAGTCGCGCTATTCCTGATTGACCTGGATCATTTCAAGGAAATTAACGATACGCTCGGGCATCACATTGGTGATGCGCTTTTGATAGAAGTTGCAAAACGGATTAAAGGCTGTTTGCGCAAATCGGATACCGTCGCCCGGCTGGGTGGCGATGAATTCACCGTCATTCTCACGCAACTCAAGTCGCTAACCACTGCCGAGCAAATCGCGCAAAACATTATTGACGCCCTGGCCGTACCATTACATATCGAGCGTGAAAAAATAAATACTTCCGCCAGCATTGGCATTACTCTGTGTCCCGATGATGGCAACACGATGACCGAATTGCTGAAAAATGCCGATCAGGCGATGTACGCGGTAAAACGGAATGGGCGCAGCGGATACAGCTTCTTTACCCCCGAAATGCAGGAAACCGCGATTGAGCACAGGAAACTTTCAATGATGTTGCGCGAAGCGCTTCCCAACGAGCAATTTACGGTTTTTTTTCAACCTATCGTGGAACTGCGCACCGGAAAAATTTGCAAGGCCGAGGCGTTACTGCGGTGGAAAACGCCTGAATACGGTTTTATCAGTCCAACATCATTTATTCCAATTGCTGAAAAAACAGGCGCCATTCACGAACTTGGCGAATGGATATTCAAACAGGCCGTCGATGAAGTCGCTTACTGCCAGAAAACGATTCATCCTGATTTTCAAATCAGCGTTAATATGTCGCCAGTCCAGTTCCAGGATGGCAGCAAAACGCGCAGCCGGTGGAAAGACTATCTGGTATCGAAAAATTTACACAATGGCATCGTAGTGGAAATAACAGAAGGTCTGTTGCTCAAGGCCAATGTCAATGTATACGAAAAATTTTCATCGTTTCGTGATTATGGAATACAGGTTGCCATTGATGACTTCGGCACCGGCTATTCCTCATTGTCTTATCTGAAAAAATTCGAAATTCATTATGTGAAGATCGACCGCTCATTCATTCACAATCTGGCGCCGGCAAGTGAAGACCTGGCATTATGCGAAGCTATCGTGGTCATGGCGCACAAGCTCGGACTGAAGGTTATCGCCGAGGGCATAGAAACGGAACAACAGCGCCAGTTATTGCTCAAGATGGGATGCGACTATGGCCAGGGCTTTCTGTTCGCGAAGCCGATGACCAGGGAAGAATTCAGAACATTTCTCTTCAATCATGAAATTCCGGAACCGTCTTTCACG
>JADZAR010000215.1 GCA_020852475.1 Nitrosomonas sp. | reverse complement strand
TTCAATGACGCTCATGTTCTCCTGGGCATCTGTCTCATCATCACGATCTTCACGGTCATTAACCACTTCATACGCCGGGTTTGTCCTGGGTTTGCGCGGACTGTGCGTAAATACTCGCGTCAATGTAACAGCCTTTCGTTACTGTTATCGGGTGTGCCTGTATTTGCCGGTTGATCTGTTCCAGCAAATTATCCCAGGCCTGTGCAGTCGTCAGGCGTGTCCTGAAACGGGACAGTACCGAATGATCCGGCACGTCGTCTTCCAGATCCAGTCCGAGAAAACGCATGACATGCAGGTTAGCGTTGGCCATGTCTTCAACCGATTCATCACTGAGACCACCATGCCACAGGCCAACCAGCAGCATTTTGAATAACAGCAAGCCCGGATAAGCGGGACGACCCGTGGCATCGGTTACCGGCGCATAGTACTGTGCGATTGTTTCTTCGATGAGTCTCCAGTCAATCAGCTGGTCTATCTGATTCATAAAATTGCCTTTGCGTGTTCTTCGCGTAACAAAACTATCAGCCAGACTTAAACCCACTACAAGCAACCTTATGAATAAAAAAGTAATTATATCATTATTGCCCGCTTGGCGTCATTTTTGCCGTGCAAAAGTCTCGAAGCGTTATTGCCGTTCGGCTCTTGATGGCGATCCGCAACTCTTCTCAATACTCGAAAGTGAACGAAAATCATGGTCTGAAGAGTACGCTCTTGACGTTCTAGCTGATCAATTGCGACCGCAGGCAGATGAGGCATTTCGACAACGGAATTACGCGAAATCGGCTGAACTGTACTCTCGTATCAGAGATCGTCTAAGCCCGGCTGAGATTAAGAAATTGAGTATCGCTGCAGAACGCTGTAAGGATTGATCGACATTGAACCTGATTTCCACAAAGACGAGTAGCGTAAGCGTCCAGTCCAAAGCCTGACAAACAAAAAAACCGCCACGAAGGGCGGTTTTGCTTGCTTCATAAAAGAAGCAAATTTTGGCTATTAAACTTAAATTACTTAGTGTCCTGGCTTGCTGGTACCGCCATATGGACGTGGATCTTGACCTTCTTTCAGGCAATTGCCGTTGCCGTCAACGCCAAATTCACATTCATCAGCCACCATATTGGGATCACCCATATCAGCCGCATCAAACATGGAACCACAGCCAGATAAAACAAGCGCGAGCAGTGCTGCTAAAAATACTGAAAATTTCATTGTTTCTCCTAATTATCTAATATTTATTTATTGAATAAATAATTTAAAACTAATTGTTATTATTAATATCTCTTCAAGGTTTATCATAAAACAGCCAGTCTCGGAGTATATACTGAAACAAACCCAACATACAAGAATGAAGACGATTCACCTCAAACAATCAGGTTTCACGGTGTTCAGCGCCATTCCCAGACCCGCTCAGCGGTGGATTTTGTGGATTGATTCAATTCATCAAATGACAAAGCGTCACTGGATTAAAAATCCGGAATTACGCTTAATCCCGCTCTTTCAATTGGCCCTATGCAGCGAATAGGTATTGAATGATTTGAAACATCGTCATCCAGATTATTTCATCCCAAAAATCGCATCATCAGCGAACTAACGTCAGGCCTATTTGCAAGCGCTAAAATGTCAGATCCCACTGCAACCAGAATCGTTGATCCGATTGATTCTGCACAATCAAATGACTGACCTGGAAATTGATCTTGTTTGCATGGCCATTAAAAAAATAAGTCACTACACCGCTGATTTCTTTTTGCTGATCGTTTTTTACCTGCGTATTGGGATCAACAAAGGCATACCGCCCGGCAAACTCCAGGTTCCTGGGAATAGCTGGAAAAATATGATGTGGAAAATAACCGGCCTGAATGAGGCCGCCCATAAGATTGGTTTTTCTCGCCGGATCACCCTGACTTTTGAATGTGTCGATAATTTCTTTCCAATGCAGTTCGTGCAGTACTGAAAAACCTTGCCACTTGAAACGCACTTCTTCCATCATCTGATTAATGCGGTATTGTCCGTCCTGTCCGGGCGCAAATCCCGGAAGATCGCGGCAGCTCCGGCTGTCGGTCTGGAACGCCGTGCATCGGCTTCGATTCGTTGCCGCGGCGAATGCAAAATTAAGCGCCGGCTGCTCATGAAATTCGATATCGGATTGAGAAAACGGCATTTCACCGCCCAATGCATTCCATTGCAACCGCCCCGAGTACATCATATTTTTATCGTCATTACTGCCCTCGCCGACGCCCAGGCCGCTGAAAATGCCGGCGGAATAACTGATGTCATGCCAGGTTCCAGGAAACACATTACCGAATAATTGCACGCCCTGCTGCCGGTCTACGGTAAAAATGTCATTAACGATTGAGCGATTGACGAACTGCTGATTGGCGGAAGACGTGACACGTTCGTCGTTATAAATCACCTTGCCACGGCCGAACCATATTTTTGCCCACTGATATTTGTCGATGGTCAGCGTTAAGTCGCGCAACACAGGTTGAGACCAATCATATTGCAGATAATATTTCATCCACGGCCAATACGCGTGCCCTCTGAGCCGGGTTCTTGCACGGCGGATCCTGAATGAACTGTCGTCACGCTCAAGATCCTCAATAGCGCGCGGATCGCTATCAAAAGGATCGGAATAACGGATTTGCGCCCTGTTCTGAATTGCAAGCGAGAATCTGTTATTTTCCGTCCGGAATTCAAATCCGTTCTTGCCATAACTAAGGTTGGCAAATTTATCCGGCAAGCCAGACTTGGTTTCATTGTCAGTGGATTTAAATTCAGGCTTAGGTTCAGTCTCAAGCGCGGATATTGACTCTGTCACATGCCTGTTCGGCATGATTTCTTCCGCTATAACCGTATCCGGCTTATCGAGGACAATTTCGGATCCGGGATCGGATTCAGCAGATGCCGCAACCGTGTCAGTAGATTCTTCAATAGACTTGAACTTTTCGAGCCGTTCGAGCTTTTCGTCAAGTTCCTTCAATTTGGCATCAAGACGCTTTTCTATTGCCAGGAGCTCTTGTTTATAACGTTCGGGATCTTTAACTTCGGCTGCGGCAGAAGTTATCGGAATCACCCCGGAGATCAATAAAATAGCTGAAACTATCAGTCGAATCGTTAAAAAATGCTGCATGAACCCCAAACCGCCCCTCCCCAAAAAATACGCATTATTGCAATTTTATTACAATTTTGTTACAAAATGACGGTCAAAAAGATTCTTGGAATATCGCTCTAAAAAATCACATCCGGTGCGCTTTTCTTCTGCCAGCTTATATTTTCTCCGGTTCAGCTTTTCTGTTTCCAGCACCATCTATAATCCGCGACACAATATCGGACGTGGAAATACCCGGCGTGTAAGGCAATTCGTGAATCATCTCTGCCGGCAACGATGCGCATAATTTAAGCTTTTCCCGACGCTCGTGCTCCGATGCACAGGCGAATGTATAAATATTAAAACCATGCTGCTGCATGTATTCCGGGTTTACGCTGGCCGGTGTTTCAGTCAGTACGGCGTCAACATACCTGCAGGCAGCGACAATCGCTGCGCGTTCCGCCTGCTTCATGACCGGCTGCTTGCCTTTATTTTCCGCCACGCGTTTATCGGACACCACGCAAACTGTCAAATGCGTGCCCAGGGCGCGCGCTGCGCGCAGAAAATTGACATGGCCTTCGTGAAATAAATCGGCCACCATGCGGGTATACACGCGCCGTTGCCGCTGACAATCCGGCCAAAACGGAATTTTTCGGTTTAAGCGATTGAGCGCACGCTCCAGCCATTGCCTGCTGCGCAGCGCCAACACGTCATCGGGGTCTTTTAAGGTGACCTGATGCGCATAACTCCAAGCCTTTGCCAAATCACCCGTTAGCCAGTTTTGCGCCAGCCGGTGGTAGGCATAGCACCGCACCAGTAATGAGAAATGCTTTAAATTCAGCGCAGAAACGACGGTATCCCAATACGGATTGGGTGTACGCCAGTCACCGTAAAAAGCGGTCAAAATGATTTCCGGCTGCCGTGGAAACCAGACCGCCCCATACGCTGTTGCACGCTGCACCAGATCAAATGACGGAAACACCGATATCCGCTGATACTCTGATGAATAACTCGGCAAAGCAAAACCACCGGTGATCTGCTGACCGGAATTTTTCAGCAAACCGCAGACATCGAGCGTAATGCCCAGCTCAGGATGGATATAATCACGATAGTTGGCATAGTCTATTCGCATCGAAGAACGCACCCATCCTGCCTGTTCCAGCGCCGCACAGCAAGCATTCCAGGACTCCATCCACACCGCAATATCAATATCCTTATCGGATTCCAGCAGACGATTATTCCTAACCAGACCCAGCAACGTTCCGGCATACGGAAATGCCGGAATACCCTGGTCGGCCAGTTGTGCGCAGGTTGTCCACAACAAAGTTTCAGCCCTTCCTGACACAAAAGCATTGTCGCCGGATTGCCGGGATTCTGCATTTTTCTTCTGCGGCGGAACCTTACCGCTTTTAGCCAACGCCATTAAATGATTTAGCGAGTTTCCGAAATGATTCTGCGCGGACGTCAAATCGAGCAACATGAAATTGGCGCTGCCAAGCACATGCGCCCAATGTGCTTTGTAAAAATCACCCTCAACATGCGCATAGACGTTTGCCGCGCATGACAGTGCTTCAGCGGCACGACTTGTCCGCATCGCCAGTGCACACCATAGTCTGGCCACATCCTGCGATAGCGGCTGTGCTTTTATCAAGGGTTCCAGTATCGCATCGGCATCGTTCAACTTCCCGGCCGCAATTAACTTCTTTACTTCCAGCAGCAGATTATTCAAATCACTTGTCATATCCGTTACCCATTTTTTTCACCTCTTACACGCAATCAATCCCATACCGTTCATCGCATCAACCAGCAGTTTGGGTTGCATTTTAATCATTAATCCATAATAATCAGAATAATTCTCATTAATTCTGATACAAATCAGACGAGAATCAAAGAAAACCATAGCATTGTAAATTCAATATAAAAGTATCAGGGAGGTAACATTATGGCAGTCAACACATCACCCCGCCCGAATCTGGGCTCCGGGGCCATCAAGTTTATCGATGGCATTCCTTTCGAAGGACTGGGATCCGCCGGATTTGACGATAATGACTTACTCATTATTGGCGACGAATTGGATAATATTATTGAAGGCGGTTCCGGCCATGATGAAATCGAAGGCGGAGACGGCAACGACATTATCCGCGGCGGAGACGGCAACGGTATTCTCAGAGGCGGCAACGGCGACGATGATATCGACGGACAGGCAGGAACCGAAAGGCTGTTTGGCGGAGACGGCAACGACATCCTGCGCGCGGGTGGTTCGCCGGATGATCGCGATCAGCTTAACGGCGGCGCGGGCAACGATACATTCAGTTTTTATGGCGCAGGTCAATTTAGAATATCCGACTTCACCTTAGGCGAAGATCGCCTGTTTTTCGATTCGGAAATTCTCGGCATCAACTCGGTACCGGAACTGCTTTCGCTTATTACCGATATCGA
>JADZAR010000214.1 GCA_020852475.1 Nitrosomonas sp. | reverse complement strand
TGCGATTAACCATCTCGATGACCAACGAGACAAGGCCCACGAATCCCAGCAGGAAAAAGGGCCACAACGGAACATTAATGAAATACTTGGAAATTTGATCGATATAGTCTTCCAAAATAACCTCTATGGTTTAAAGATTGAATAAAGCAGCCGCAGCGATGTACGTGCTGTTCAAGGCGTTACTGCTCAAAAATTGTTTTACAGTCAGAAGCATACAGCCATCCGGTTTGTTGTATCAAGCCATAAGACATGGCTTTCGCGAATGTTTGCAAGGCATGAATGAAGAATCTTGCCATAGTCATAGTCATGGATCAATAAAATCCGGACTGGATAGTTGTTCAAATTAATCACACGCTAAATTACAATGATTTCATTCATTAAAAAATCCTCCAGCCATTGTGAACATATTCATTGACCCAATTATTTCGTTGCGCGTTCGTTGTATTGTCATCTGTTTTGCAGCATTGTGCTGGTTCTCGGGACACAGCGCTGCGCGCGCTGAAAGCGCCGTGGTTTCGGCGCATCCGCTCGCAACAGCCGCAGGAGAGCGCATTCTGGAAAAAGGTGGCAATGCGTTTGACGCGGCTATCGCTGTCAGTGCGACGCTGGCGGTGGTGGAACCCTATGCTTCGGGTCTGGGAGGCGGCGGTTTCTGGCTGCTGCATCATGCCAAGACAGGCCGCAGCGTGATGGTCGACAGTCGTGAAACGGCGCCATCCGAAGCGTCAAGTGATATGTTTCTGGATGAAAAAGGCCGGCCTGTGCCGGATAAATCGCTGGACGGGCCGATGGCTGCGGGCATACCCGGCACACCGGCTGCGTTAGTGCATTTGTCACGCTACGGCCGTCTGACGCTGGCGGACACTTTGGCGCCCGCGATTCAACTGGCGCGGGAAGGTTTCAAGGCGGACCGGCGCTTTGTTCAGACACTACGCAATCATGAAAATAAACTGTCACGCTATCCGGATACGGCGGCTGTTTTTCTGCCCGGCGGTAAGTTGCTGACGGAAGGGGAATTATTTCGCCAGCCACAACTTGCCGCGACATTAACGGCGATCGCCCAGTCCGGTAAACGCGGCTTCTATCAGGGTACGGTAGCGTGGGAACTGGTGCGCTCTGTGCGCGCAGCGGGCGGTCTGTGGCGCGAACGGGATCTGGAAAACTACCGCATCGTTGAAAGAAAGCCGGTGCAGTTCAACTATCGTAACGCACAGATTACTTCGGCGTCGCTGCCTTCCGCCGGTGGCCTGACTTTGGCGCAGGCGCTGAATATCCTTGAAACCGTGTTAAACGGGAAGCAGGATGAAATAGAGAAAACCCACCTGATCGTGGAAGCGTTGCGTCTGGCCTACAAGGATCGCGCGGAACTGCTGGGCGACAGTGATTTTGTCGCGGTTCCGGCAGACCGTCTGATGAGCAGGACGTACGCGCGCCAGCAGGCAGCCACCATCAATCCGGATAAAGCGAGCGTTAGCCAGGTCGCACCGCCATCGCCGCCAACGCAGCAGTTACCGGTGGAAGGTACTCAAACCACGCACTTCGCGGTACTGGACAAGGCCGGGAACCGCGTTGCGGCGACACTGACGATCAACACCTTTTTCGGCTCAGGATTCGTCGCGGGCAGCACCGGCGTATTGCTCAATAACGAAATGGATGACTTTGCCATCGGCGAACACATTCCCAATGTATTCGGCCTGTATGGTTCGCGCGCGAACGCCATCGCACCCGGCAAACGGCCATTGTCGAGCATGTCACCGACTTTCGTGGAGACTGAACGCGGGATTTTGATCGCCGGCACGCCCGGCGGCTCGCGCATCATCAGCATGCTTCTGCTCGTCATCCTCGATTACATCGATAACGCTGAGACCGATGCGCGAACACTGGCGGCCAAACCACGCTTTCATCACCAATACCTGCCGGATGTATTGCAAATCGAACCCGATGCCTTCAGCGCGGAATGGATCAGCGCATTGCGGTCGATGGGCCATGAGGTGCAGGCCATGCCGCGCCCGTGGGGCAACATGCAGTTGATTCATTTTGACCGGCAATCGCAGACAGCCACGGCCGCGAATGATCCAAGAGGCTTGACTGATACGCGGTATTAACAGCGTGTTCAAGCAAAAAGCATAATTAATCTATGACTGATAGTGGTGTTGCTATTTGTGCGAACTAAATTATTCACCCGGCATCATCGCGGCATAAATCTTTCATGATAAAATGCCACGAATTGTTTATTTGCGTTTATCTGTAAGTTTTTGCGGAAATTCTGTAATTTCTATTATTTTTATAACTATTTCAGGATCACTGTAGTCATTTTCATGGCGAAATCGTCAAAAAGTTCTGCAACGCCACCATCTGATCTGCCGGAAAGTTTTGAGGCTGCAACCGCTGAGCTGGAGACTATCGTTGCCGCGATGGAGACTGGGCAGATGTCGCTCGAGGCTTCGCTGGCGGCCTATAAGCGCGGCACTGAATTATTGCAGTATTGCCAGGGGCAATTACAGGATGCGCAACAGCAGGTGCGTATACTTGAGGACGATATGCTGAAAAAATTTACCCTGTCCGATAATTCATGATCACTGATTTTCAAAGCTGGGCCAGCCAGCGTCAGGCTGCTATCGAGCAATTTCTAGAGGCGCGTTTACCGGGCGCGGACTGTGTGCCTGTTCGTTTGCATCAGGCCATGCGCTATTCGGTTCTGGGTGGCGGCAAGCGTGTCCGGCCGCTCCTCGCATTTGCCGCCGGTGAACTCAGTCGGGCGGATGACGAGCGCGTTACCATTGTCGCTGCGGCGGTTGAATTGATCCACGCCTATTCGCTGGTGCATGATGACATGCCTTGTATGGATAACGATGTTTTACGGCGCGGAAAACCGACATGTCACGTCGAATTTGATGAAGCCACCGCGCTGTTGACCGGAGACAGTTTGCAGACGCTGGCTTTTGAATTGCTTGCCGAACGACGGTTATCCGATGATGCCGTGACGCAGCTGACAATGATCAAGCAGCTTGCGGTCGCTTCGGGTTCGCGTGGCATGGCTGGCGGACAGGCGTTCGATCTGGATAATGTCGGTAAAACGTTATCATTGCCCGAACTCGAATTTATGCATATTCATAAAACCGGCGCTTTGATCAGAGCCGCTGTGATGCTTGGCGCACGCTGCAGCAACGTTCTCGACACTGTGCAGCTGGAAAAGCTGGATCATTTTGCTAAATGTGTCGGACTGGCGTTTCAGGTGGTCGACGATGTGCTGGATGCGGAAGCTTCGACAGCGACGCTGGGCAAAACGGCCGGCAAGGACGCCGAGAATAACAAGCCAACTTATGTCAGTATTCTGGGCATTCGTGAGGCGCGGGCGCTGGCTGAAAGGTTGCAACATGACGCCGATCAAGCTTTGCGCGAATTTGGCGAAGCGGCAAACCGGCTTCGTCAGGTCACTGATTTTATCATTACACGTAAATTTTAAATTTCTTATCGATAATCCATTTTCAGGCTCTGAATGTATTCACTGTTAGATAGCATCAATTTCCCCGCTCAGCTTCGCAAACTGGATGTCAAAGATCTGCCCGAGCTTGCCAGGGAGTTGCGCAGTTTTCTCATAGAATCCGTGGCAAAAACCGGCGGTCATTTGTCTTCCAATCTGGGCACGGTCGAGCTGACCGTTGCGTTGCATTATGTTTTCAACACACCGCACGATCAATTGATCTGGGACGTCGGTCATCAAACTTACGCGCATAAAATTCTGACCGGCCGCCGGGAGTCGATGAGCAAGCTGCGTATGAAGGGAGGAATATCCGGATTTCCCAAACGGGATGAAAGTGAATACGATGCGTTCGGTACCGCGCATTCAAGCACGTCGATCAGCGCAGCGTTGGGCATGGCGGTTGCCGCGCAGCTGGAAAAATCGGATCGCAGAGCGATTGCCATTATCGGTGACGGTGCGATGAGCGCCGGCATGGCGTTTGAGGCATTGAACAATGCCGGGGTGATGGACGCGAATTTGCTGGTGGTACTGAACGACAATGATATGTCCATATCGCGTCCGGTCGGTGCGTTGAATAATTATTTCGCCAAGTTGATGTCGGGCCAGTTCTATGCTACTGCGCGGCGCGCCGGTGAGAAAGTGCTTGGTGTCGTGCCTTCGATGCTGGAGCTCGCGAAGCGGGCCGAAGAGCATGTCAAGGGCATGGTAACGCCCGAGGGTACGTTGTTCGAGGAATTTGGTTTTAACTATATTGGCCCGATTGACGGCCATGACATCAAGGTACTGGTTGCCACCTTAAAAAATATCAAGCATCTCGATGGCCCGCAGTTCCTGCATGTCGTGACACGGAAAGGCGCTGGCTATGAGGTTGCCGAGGAAGATCCAATTCTTTACCATGGTGTCAGTACATTCAATCCGGCGCAGGGAATCGTTCCCAAAAAGAAGGGTGGAAAGCCAGCCTATACGCAAATATTTGGCGACTGGCTGTGCGATATGGCGGCAAAAGACGAACGCCTGATCGGCATTACTCCGGCGATGCGGGAAGGCTCGGGTCTGGTCAAATTTTCACAGAGTTATCCTGATCGCTATTTTGATGTTGGCATCGCTGAACAGCATGCGGTCACGTTTGCAGCGGGTGCGGCGTGCAGCGGTTTGAAACCGGTTGTGGCGATTTATTCAACCTTTTTGCAGCGCGCTTATGATCAGCTTATTCACGATGTCGCCCTGCAAAATCTTCCAGTGGTGTTTGCGATTGATCGCGCCGGACTGGTGGGCGCGGACGGGCCGACGCATGCTGGCAGTTTTGATTTGTCTTATCTTCGTTGTATTCCCAATATGACCGTGATGGCGCCCTCCGACGAGAACGAATGCCGGCAAATGCTATATACCGCCTTTAAGCTGGATACGCCGACAGCAGTCAGGTATCCCCGCGGTACGGGACCCGGCGCCGAGATACAGCAGGACATGACTGAACTGCCGATAGGTCAGGGCGTTATACGGCGGCAAGGCAAGAAAATTGCCTTCCTGGCGTTTGGCAGCATGGTGACGCCGAGTCTGGCTGCGGCTGAAGAACTGGATGCCACGGTTGCCGATATGCGCTTTATTAAACCGCTTGATGACGGACTTGTCGCAGATCTGGCGGCTGCGCATGACGTGTTGGTGACGATTGAAGAAAATACGATTATGGGTGGTGCCGGAAGTGCTGTCATGGAATCGTTGTGCCGGCAAAAGATTAATGTCAGATTATTGATGCTGGGGTTGCCTGACGCTTATATCGATCAGGGCGATCACGCCGAGCTGCTGACTGATTGCGGTCTGGATAAAGCCGGTATCATACAGTCGGTGCAGAATTATCTCGCATGACAAGGATTCTGTAGTTTATTGATAAGCCCTTGAACTAAATGCAGGCTTGGTGAAACTAAATTGTTTGTTTACCAAATGTCTTGTCAGGTAATATTAAACCAGAGAACCATTATCAATGGGATAAAAAGCTATGAATAAAGAAATCGATTTGCCCATCGCCGATGTGCAAAGCTCACCCGATACACGGCGTATTGCGATTGACAGAGTAGGAATAAAAGGTATCCGCCATCCGGTGGTGGTCGCTGACAAGGATGATGGCGTACAACATACTGTCGCCATGTTTAATATGTATGTCAATCTGCCACACAGATTCAAAGGCACGCATATGTCCCGTTTTGTCGAAATTTTGAATAGCCATGAACGTGAAATTTCCGTGGAATCGTTTAAGACCATTCTTCAGGAAATGGTTGAAAAACTGGAAAGTGATTCCGGCCATATCGAAATGACTTTTCCGTATTTTGTCAATAAAGCGGCACCCGTTTCCGGTGTAAGAAGTCTCTTGGATTATGAAGTGACATTCATCGGCGAGATTAAAAAGGGCGCATATTTTTTTACGCTTAAAGTGGTGATTCCGGTCACCAGCTTATGTCCGTGCTCTAAGAAAATATCCGATTATGGCGCGCATAATCAACGCTCGCATGTCACGATTGCGGCGCGCACCAACAGTTTTGTCTGGATCGAGGATATTATCAAGATCGCTGAAGAGAATGCTTCCTGTGAGCTTTACGGTTTGTTGAAAAGACCTGATGAAAAATACGTCACCGAGAAAGCCTATGACAATCCCAAATTCGTGGAGGATATCGTCAGGGATGTTGCCGATACCTTGAATCGTGACCACCGTATTGACGCGTATGTTGTCGAGTCAGAGAACTTTGAATCGATACACAATCACTCGGCCTATGCGCTGATAGAGCATGAAAAAGCCACCGCATGAGCCATTGTCTGTTTATGAGCGCTCTGTTATTCGTAATGCTGTCTGGAAAAATCTTTCAACCGGAAGCCTAATAGCCAGAGCATCACAAAATAACTGCTAGCGCCAAGGATAACTATCCCAACAAGCCGGTAAGCGCGGTCAAAGGCTGATCCGCCCAGCCAATAGGTGTCCGCACCCGCAGCAAGCCATACGACGCCGCCCATCACCAATAAGGCGATAGAAATCTTAATGATAAATAGACCCCATCCAGGCTGGGGCTGATAGATGTTTTTGCTGCGCAGCTTGTAGTACAGCAAGCCCGCATTCAGACATGCGCCCAGCCCGATCGCCAGCGCCAGACCGGCATGTTTCAGCGGTATGATAAACGCAAGATTCATCAATTGCGTCGCGATTAAGGTTACAACTGCGATTTTTACCGGCGTTTTGATATTCTGTCTGGCGTAGAATCCGGGTGCGAGCACTTTAACCAGAATCAGACCAACCAATCCGATACTGTAGGCCACCAGCGCGTCACGTGTCATAAAAACATCGTGATCAGTAAATGCGCCATAGTGAAAGAGTGTGGTTATCAGTGGTATTGATAATAAAGCCAGCGCTAGTGCGGCGGGCAGTGTTAACAGCATGGTCAAGCGCAATCCCCAATCGAGGAGACGTGAATAATCATTGCTCTTGTTATGGTTATAGTACTTCGCCAATGAGGGCAATAATACCGTGCCCAGTGCAACACCTAAAAGTCCGGCCGGAAATTCCATGAGCCGGTCTGCATAATACAGCCAGGATACGCTTCCGGTGATCAACAGCGAAGCAAAAATTGTGTTGATCAACAGGCTGATTTGCCCGACCGATACGCCGAATACCGCGGGCCCCATAAGCCGGATGACTCGCCATGCGCCTTGATCGTCGGATTTAAGTCGAATGCGGGGAAGCAGCTTTAAACGCAGCAAATACGGTATCTGAAAAGCCAGCTGCAGCACGCCACCAATAAATACCGCCCAGGCAAGCGCAAGCACAGGCGGGTCCATATAAGGCGTAAGCCATAATGCGCAGGCAATGAATGAAACATTGAGCAATGCCGGTGTTAATGCCGGAACATAAAATTTTCCGTAGGTATTCAAAATGCCGCCGGCAAATGAAACCAGGGAAATAAAAAAGATATAGGGAAAAGTGATGCGCAGTAATTCAACCGTTAGTTCAAATTTTTCCGGGTTGCTCGAAAATCCGGGCGCACTTGCATAAATAATCCAAGGCGCGGAAACCACGCCGATTAGTGTCACAGCGCACAGTGCAAAGGCCAGTAGCGTAGCAACATGGCTGATCAATTGTTGTGTTTCGCCAAACGTACGGTTGTTTTTATACTCAGCCAGAATAGGTACGAAGGCTTGTGAAAAAGCACCTTCAGCGAATAAACGACGCAACAGGTTAGGGATTTTGAAAGCAACAAAAAAAGCATCGGTTGCTATGCCCGCTCCAAAAGCGCGTGCAATAATGACATCACGTAGAAAGCCGAGAATGCGTGAAATAAATGTCATGCTGCT
>JADZAR010000213.1 GCA_020852475.1 Nitrosomonas sp. | reverse complement strand
GCTGGTCATCGATTCTGCCCAGAAATTCCAGCTGTCCGTCCGTGCGCAGGCGGCACAGATCGCCGGTCCGGTACAAACGGCCTCCCGCGCGGCTGTACGGGTCCGGGATGAAGCGTTCCGCCGTCAGTCGCGCCTGGCCGTAATAACCGCGCGCCAATATTGCATCGCCCAAATAAAGTTCGCCTGCTACGCCTTCCGGAACCCGCTGCAAGTCGGGATCGAACAGATAGGCGGTGCGCGCGCCGACAATCTCGCCCAGCGGCGCATAAGCACCCGTGAATCCCTGTGCAGAAGCTTCCCATATCAGCGGCGTTACCACGCCTTCGGTCGGCCCATACGCGTTGAAGATCCGTAGCGGTTGCAGCTGCATCCGAATACGTTCCAGCACCTCGCGCGGCAATGCTTCGCCGCCGACGATGCAGGTTTGCAGATGCGGTTTATCGGGCAACATGGTCGCAGCAGCAGCCACTTCCCCGGCATAACCAGGCGGCAGATCGATACGTGTGATGCCGTGGCGCGCAATTTCCGCCAGCAACCGTTCCCCGCTCCATACATCCTCGTCGCGGATCACGACGGCAGCACCTTGCAATAACGGAACAATCCACTGTTCCAAACCCGCGTCGAAGCTCATTGAGGCAAACTGCAACATCCGTTCACCCAGCGTTATTTCATAAATCCTGCCGAGCGCCTGACAATGCATACTCAATGCGCCGTGTTCTACAGCCACGCCTTTCGGCTTTCCGCTCGAACCCGAGGTAAAAATGATATAAGCAAGCTGCCGGGAATGCACTGTGACTGCCGGACAATGATCGTTTTCAATCGCGTCAGGCACCTTGATGTTAATCAATGACTGAATACCCGCCAGCCCCGGCAAGGTTTGCGTGGTTTCATCGACGATCATATGGCGCAAACCCGTTTCGGCGGCCAGCGTTTGCAGCCGACTGGCCGGTATGCGCCGGTCCAGCGCGACCAGCACACCACCCGCTTTCCAGATAGCCAATGCCGCGACCACCATGCCCGTGCCGCGCGCCAGCAAAACGCCGGTGGGCACTTCCGTGGTCACCCCCTCGTCCGCCAACCGCATGGCCAGCGCCGCGCTGTTTTGCTCCAGCTCAGCGTAGGTCAGTTGCGCATTTCCCGCGATCAATGCGACATGATCAGGATAAGCGCGCGCAAACCGCGCGATGTGTTCATGCACCGGCATCGAGTCCACCGTTGCAGAATCGTTTCGCCAGCGCCTGATCACCGCCGCGTCGTTCATGGCCAGCGCGCCGACCGGCAATGCCGTGGCCTGCGTTACTCGGTCGAGCAGCGCGACAAACCGGTCACGAAAACGTTCGATGGTCGCTGTTTCATACAAATCGGCCGCATAGGTAAAACTGGCGCGCAGCTCGCTGCCCGGCAATTCCGCCGTATCCAATATCAGTTCGAACTGCGTGCTCTGCGTTGGCTGCGGGTAGCGCTCTCCGTGCATGTCAGTCAGAATCTGCGCAGTTTCCGCTTCAAGGCGTTGATGGTTGTACATATACTGGAACAGCGGATTGCGATCCAGATCCCGTTCCACGCCTAACGCATCCACCAGCTGATCGAACGGCAGGTCCGGATGCGCCTGCGCGCCAAGCGCGGCGGCTTTGGTACGTTCCAGCAGCTCGGCAAACGACAGTTGTCCGTCCAGTTCTATCCGCCATACCTGGGTATTGACGAAAAACCCGAGCATCCGCTCCGTTTCCGGACGATTGCGATTGGCGATAGGAATACCGATACGGATATCCTGTTGCCGGGTATGGCGGTAGAGCCAGAACGCGAAAACGGTCAGCAGCGCCATGAACAGGCTGACGGCATGCTGCTGGCACAGCGCGCGCAATTTAGCCGTCAAAGCCGGCGGAATCGCGAATTCAAGTTTCCCGCCACGGCAGATCGCATTTGCGCTGCGCGGATGATCGGCCGGCAATTCCAGCGGCGATGGCGTTTCTGCGCCTAAATGTTTTCGCCAGTAAGCCAGCTGACGCTCCGACTCGCCGGCATCGAGCCAGGCGCGCTGCCAGACCGCATAATCGGCGTATTGAACCGGCAATGGCGACAGCGATGGCGTTTGTCCGTGGCGAAACGCCTGATAACTGGCGGCAAGCTCTTCGATCAGGATCGCCAGCGACCATTCATCGGCAATAATATGATGCAGGCTCAATTGCAACAAATGCAGCCGGTCTTCCAGCGTGATCAGCATGATGCGCAGCAACGGACCGTTGCTCAAATCAAAAGGCTGTTCGGTTTGTATCGCAATCTTTTCCTGAGCGCGCGCCAGCGCATCGCAGTGGCCACGCAGATCGATAAACGTCAGCGCGGCATCCATCACGGAATGAATCACCGCGACGGGCTGACCGTCTTCTTCAATGAACGTCGTCCGCAGTATTTCGTGACGGGCTGTCAGGCTGTCGATAGCCGATTGCAATGCCGCGGCATCAATAGCATCGCGCAGCCATATCGTCTCGCCCATGTTGTACGCGCCGCTGTCCGGATCAAGTTGCGCGATGAACCATAATCGCTGCTGACCATAGGACAGCGGCAACGTGCTTTGGCGGGCAACCGAAGGAATGGGCATGCGGCCGAAGGCATCGCTACCGCGTTTTTGCAATAACAATGCCAGCGATTTGAGTTGCGCGGCAGTAATCGGCTGTTTAAAAGGCAGAGAAGCAATATCCATGGACTTACTGTTTATTGTTGACTTGATGGATTGGAGACACGGATTGACCGGATCCGGATAAATCGTCCAGCTGTTCCGGCGACAGCGTCTGCAATTCGGCAAAGGCATCCGCCAGATCGCTCATGAAATCATGATCGCCCGCCTGAGATTCGGACAGCGTTTGCAGCACTTCAGCCAGCGCAGCCAGCACCGGATTTTCAAAAACATCGCGCACCGAAATATCCAGACCCCATGCCGATTTGAGTTTTGCCACCAGGCGCATGGCGAGAAGAGAATGGCCGCCGAGATCGAAGAAGCTGTCTTCACGTCCGATCTGTCCGGTTTGCTCGATGCCGAGAATCTCCTGCCACAGCCGCGCCAGCTTCACCTCCCATT
>JADZAR010000212.1 GCA_020852475.1 Nitrosomonas sp. | reverse complement strand
GCTGGTCATCGATTCTGCCCAGAAATTCCAGCTGTCCGTCCGTGCGCAGGCGGCACAGATCGCCGGTCCGGTACAAACGGCCTCCCGCGCGGCTGTACGGGTCCGGGATGAAGCGTTCCGCCGTCAGCCGCGCCTGGCCGTAATAACCGCGCGCCAGCAGCGCGCCACCTAGATACAACTCGCCGCTGGCACCGGCAGGCGCTTCGTTGAGATCGCCGTCCAGAATGTAAGCACTGCGGTCGCCAACCACCTGGCCGATGGGCGCGTAATGCGATAATCGATCAGGCATGTGGGTGGTTTTCCACAACAGCGGCGTAATCACCGCTTCGGTCGGGCCATAGGCATTAAAAACCGCTTCCGGCCGCATCACTTTCAAGATCGATGCGAGCACCTCGCGGCTGAGCGCCTCGCCTCCGACTGTACAGGCACGCAGTTGCAATCCGTGTTGCCGTTTTTCCGCGCATTCGGCGATGATCGCGGTGTAACCGGGAGGCAGGTCGATGCGGGTCACGGCATTGGCCGCGATCTCGTCGATCAGACGGTCGCCATCCCACAGTTCGGCGCTTTTAAGCACGAGCGTCGCGCCGCTAAGCAACGGCGACACCCATTGTTCGACAGCCGCATCCACCTGGAAAGGCGCAAAATGCAGGAAACGGTCGTCAGCGGTCAGCGCATAGTGTTTTGTTATTGCCTGACAGTGCATGCTCAACGCACCGTGCTCTACAGCCACGCCTTTCGGCTGTCCGGTCGACCCGGAGGTATAAATCACATAAGCCAGCTGTTGCGGATGGATCGCATTGATCGATCCTGATGTCTCCGCCGGTTGATTCCGATGCAGAACCTGATCGATATCCACAATCCCGGCATCCGGCAGAACGGTAAGATCGCAATAAAGACCGTGTGCAGTAATCAACAATCCGATTCCCGCAGTGTGCAGAATCGCGGCGCGCCGCTCGGGCGGGTCTTCCGGATCGAGCGGCAGGAACGCGCCACCCGCCTTAAGGACGGCGAGCATGGCGACGATCATTTTTGGTGAACGTTCGAGCATGATGCCCGCGAGCATTCCATCCTTCAACGGCAACCGCTGTGCAAGCCGGCTGGACATAGCATCCAGTTCACGATAGCTGGTCTCTTCTTCACCGTACACAATCGCCGGATGCTCCGGTTGCATTTGCGCGCGTCTGGTAAAAAGCGCATGCACGGGTTCGAAAATAGAACCGGCAGCGCCGGCGGCAGGATAACCGGCGACGCGGTGCGGTCGATCCAGCGCAAGCTGTTCAATACGCTTCTTGCCGAATTTCTCTTCGCCGGATTCAATCAGCCCGTGCAGGACTTGCTGATAATGTCCGCATAATTGCTCGATTGTTGCGGCGTCAAACAGATCCACGGCGTAGGTGAATACGCCTTTCAAACCGGCGTCCATGCCCGACTCTTCAGTGTCGAGACTCAAATCGACCTGCGCACCGCCCGCATCGCGATCGACCGGCGAAATTTCCAGACCGGGAATGTTCAGCGCGTCATACGCGCGCTGCTGATGGTTATACATCGCCTGAAACAGCGGATTGCGATCCAAATCCCGTTCCACACCCAGCGCATCCACCAGTTGCTCGAACGGCAGATCCGGGTGCGCCTGTGCATCAATCATCGCGGCGCGAACGACTTGCAGCAATTCATGCACGGGCAGTTGTCCCTGAATGGAAAGCCGAACAACCACGGTATTCACAAAAAAACCAATCACCGCTTCCACTTCCGAGCGATCGCGATTAGCCAGCGGTATGCCGATGCGCAGATCATGCTGGCCGGAGTATCGGTACAGCACGATAAAAAATGCGCTCAGCAACACATTCGGCAAGGTTGTGCCGTGCTGACGGGCCAGTTCTTTCAGTCGCGCAGTCAGTTGCTGATCGCACGAAAACGACACGCGCCCGCCGCGGTTGCTCGGCGTTACCGGCCGTGGATAATCCTCCGGCAGCCGCAGCAGCGGCTGCTCTCCCGCCAGATGCGATCGCCAGAATGCCAGCTGGCGGTCGGCCTCGCCGGCCTCGAGCCAGGCGCGTTGCCATATCGCATAATCGGCATAGGTGATTGCGGGCGCGGGGATATCATGCGACAGAATGTCTTGCTCCGCCTGATAGAAACGGGAAAATTCATGCATCAGGCAGTTGAGCGACCAACCATCGGCAATGATGTGGTGCAGGCTGAGCCATATTTCATACGCGCTATCGGCTAAACGCACCAGCGTAATGCGCCACAACGGCCCCCGTTCCAGATCAAACGGCGTGCGCGCCTCGACTTCCGCCAGATGCCGTATTTCCGCATCCTGCAAATGCTGATCGCCGCTAAAATCGAACTCGCGATACGGCAATGCCTGCGAATCATGCACGCGCTGAACAGCCTGTCCGTCGATTTCATGGAATGTCGTGCGCAGTGCGGTATGACGCGCCTGGATACGCGCAAACGCGGCGCGCACGGCTTGCGTATTCAATTCACCGCGAACGCGCAGTCCGCTCGTCATATGATAGGCCGTGCTGGACGGATCGAGACGGAAAAGAAACCACAGCCGCTGCTGCGCGTAAGACAGCGGCACGTCTCCCGTTTCCGCCAATCCGGCCGGAACAGGCAACAGGGAAAAATCGATCCCCTGCTCGCTTAACCGGATCAGAAAATGGCGGCGCTTGTCCGGCGGCAGATGGACAAATCGTCTGACCAGTTCTTCTTTTTGGCGCTGTTCGGCCGTGCCGATCGGGAATTTTGTATCCGGGGCGTTCATGAAGACTCCATTTCACGCAGCAGCGCGTCGATCGCATCCAGGTTGCCGTCATCCGCACCGACTGTGGAACGCATCGCCGCGACTTCCGCCGCGAGTTGATAAAGTTTGGGTTGTTCGAAGATCAACCGTACCGGTACGGTCACTTGCAGCTCGTCGCGCAATCTCGCCACCAGGCGCATGGCGAGAAGAGAATGGCCGCCGAGATCGAAGAAGCTGTCTTCACGTCCGATCTGTCCGGTTTGCTCGATGCCGAGAATCTCCTGCCACAGCCGCGCCAGCTTCACCTCCCATT
>JADZAR010000211.1 GCA_020852475.1 Nitrosomonas sp. | reverse complement strand
TTGCTCAATTCCAGTACTTCGATTTCGTAGTGATAGTTTCCAATGCGCAAATTCATCATGTCGCCTGTAGTCAGCGTTTTGGAAGGTTTAACGCGAGCACCATTTAGATGAACCCTGCCACGCTCTATCGCTTCCGCAGCTAATGAACGTGTTTTATAAAACCGGGTAGCAAATAACCACTTGTCAATACGAAATTTTTCTTCAGTGATTGTTTTGTTCATTGATTGATTATGGGGTCAATTTTGTTTCGATAACAATCTCGTTCACCAGTGTTTTATGCACCGGACATTTGTCTGCTATTTCAAGTAAGCGTTTGCGTTGATCATCATCCAGTCGACCAACAAGTTTGATTTCCCTGTTAATTTTATCAACCAAGGTATTTTTGTCATCACATGTTTCACAATCGTCGAGATGTACGCGACTATGGCGCAATGTCACTTCGATATCTTCCAAATCAAGCTTTTTATGATTGGCATACATTCGTAATGTCATGGAAGTACAGCTTCCCAGTGCGGCAAGCAACAATTCATAGGGGTTGACGCCTGAATCTGCGCCGCCCTGTTCTACCGGTTCATCGCTGACCAGATGATGTTGCTGCGTAAAAATCTCGCGCGCGAATTTTTTATCACGCTCTCTGACAATTACTGTACCAGGCTGGATAACTGGCAAAGCATCGTTTTGACGACTATTGGTGGAAGCACTTTCAGATGAAAAAGAATCTGCCAAATAACGACTTACCCAGGCAGTTATTACAGCAGCCACATAGTTCGCATCACCTTTATCTGATAAAAGATGATCGGCCTGATCAAGTGTTATAAAGCTTTTAGGATGTTTTGCAGCGACATAAATACGCGTCGCTTCGTCGATGGATACAACCTGATCCACAGGTGAATGAAAAACCAACAGAGCCTTTCCTAACGCCTTTATGTGATCTAGGGTGTTATACCGATCCAAATCTTCAATGAACTGTTTTTGTATGGTAAAACTGCGTCCGCCTAACGATACTTTGGCCGATTGATTGTTGAGAATCTCATTATGTGCATCATCGAGCAAATGTTTCACATGTTCAGCCGTCGCCGGTGAATTGATTGTTACGACTCCTCTTACTGATTCAATTTGTTTTGCAACAGCAAGGACGGCTGATCCACCCAGACTATGGCCGATTAATAGTTGCGGTGCGGCATAATTTTCCTGCAGAAATTCAGCGGCTGCAAATAAGTCATCCAAGTTCGATGAAAAGTTAGTATTAGGAAAGTCTCCCGCACTGTTGCCAAGACCAGTAAAATCAAATCGCAGAACAGCCACTCCATTTTCCGCCAGCGCTCTGGAAATATATGTGGCAGCAATTCCGTCTTTTGAGCAAGTGAAACAGTGTGCAAAAATTGCATAACAGTTAATGCGTGCATTTGGCAATTCAAGCAATCCGGAAAGCGATTCGTTCTGTTTATTGTAAAAAAGAACTTGAGTACGTGGCATAGAGAAAGAATCTTGCTATTTACATTAGTCTTGTTGAGCAATACACAGTTAGAAAATTAATTGTGAATGCCCAAATTAAAATTGACACAATCAGTATACCTGATCGTACATCAACAATGTACACGGCAAACGATTCGAAATTTCTGCAAAAATTCTTTTTTTGATCCATAACCCATTGTTTTCATAGCTATAGAATTTCGTGAAATAGGATTTTGCAAAGGCCTTTATGTTAGCAGTTCTTCAACAAGACATTCCAATCAATCTCCACTTGTCTTGTGCTGCCAAGATATCGTTGGTAGGTATTTATTGGTATGAGTAATTTTGCAGAATACACATAAAAAAACACGGCTTATAGAAAACCGTGTTTTGGAAAGTAAAGCAAACAACAACAAAGATCAATAACAATCTCTGTTGCTTATCTGTAATCGGTGTAATTACACGTCGACATTATGCAGGCTTACCATCTTGGCCCGATTTTTTTCGACTCCGCAGAAAGAAAAACGCTGCAGCTGCTACAAGCACAACATACGGCAGAATTTGAGTCATCCAATTGATACGCCGTCCCTCACCGACAGAAAACGGAAATACTGAAATCCACTCTTTCCCTTCGCCAGATACAGTCACAATACCTGCAAACTTGCCTTTCTCGGAGAAAGTATGATCAATCATGATTGATGCACTTGGATATACTTGTGCGGGTAAGTGATAAACCGTCATTGAAGTCAGGTCTTCAGCACTGATTTTTTTCACATCATCCGGTACAAGAATTCTACTGCCAGTGACAATGCGAACTTCAGTTTCCATCGGACGCAGCTCATCGTTAACATAATCGAGCGCCACTACAGTTTTACCAATTTCAGGAATATCTTCGCAAAATTCTTCTTCCTGAGTCAAAGGTTGATAACCGGTAAAATGAATAGTATATGGACCGACTGTTAATATGCACAAGTCATCAGCTAACGCCAATCCACCATGAGCCTGTACCTGTGCTGAAAAAACCAATCCGGATGCCACTACAACTGATATAAAAAATTGTTTTATCATTTTGATAGACATTAAATATGTTCCTGTACAAAAAATATTATTATAAATCTTTATTAAAAAATTTGTGTTAACTAGGCTTTTCTATTACTCCGGTTTGTCATCCAGTTTTTAAAGCGTCTGGATCGAAACAACTTATAACCGATCAGCGTTGTCAATAACAATCCAACTGCTGGTCCGATAGTCGCCCTGAATACTTCAGCATAATTGATCATCTCCACACGCAGAT
>JADZAR010000210.1 GCA_020852475.1 Nitrosomonas sp. | reverse complement strand
GATACGGCCATGATCTGCCAGACGTTCGGCTGCTTCACGCAGGGTATAGAAAATACTTTTGAGATTGATGTTGAGAATGCGGTCAAATTCGTCATCCGTGAATTCGGCGATGTTTTTGAAAATGAGTATGCCGGCGTTGTTGACGAGAATATCGATGCGGCCGAAATGTTCGATTGCGGCATCGAACAGACGCCGCACATCGTCAGGATTACTGACATCCGCCTGTACCGCGGCGCATTTGCCGCCGGTTTGTGTAATGCGCATGCAGATTTCATCTGCAGCCTGATGATCGTGCGCATAATTGACAATAACTCTCGCGCCCGCGCGGGCAAGTCGCAGGGCGATTTCAGCGCCAATACCCCGCGATGAGCCGGTAACAATGGCAACTTTTTCATAGAGTTCCGTCATAAGGATGCCTCCAGAATAGTGTCAGGAATCTTGAACAATCTGCGAAAATTGGCGGTTGTAGCGGAGGCGACTGCCTGCAGATCAACGGTGCGCAAACGCGCGATTTCTTCGGCAACGTGACGCACAAAAGCGGGTTGATTCAGCTTGCCGCGAAACGGAACGGGCGCGAGATACGGTGAATCGGTCTCGATCAGCATGCGGTCCAGCGGTGTTTTTATTGCGACATCCTTAAGCGCGGTTGCATTTTTAAAGGTAACAATGCCGGAAAAGGAAATATAGAAATTCATTTCGATCGCCTGTTGCGCCACCGCCCAGCTTTCGGTAAAACAATGCATGACGCCGCCAATCCGGTCGGCGCCTTCTTCGCGCATGATGCGCAGTGTATCGTCCGCCGCGGAGCGCGTGTGAATAATCAACGGCTTGCCGGATTGTCGCGCGGCGCGGATGTGCCGGCGGAAACGTTCGCGCTGCCATTCCAGATCGCCTTTGAGGCGATAATAATCCAAACCGGTTTCTCCGATGGCGATGACCTTGGGGTGGTCGGCTAGCCGGATGATCTGTTCAACGTCGGGTTCGTCCTCAATTTCGTAATCGGGATGCACGCCAACCGATGCAAACAGATTGTCATGGGCTTCGGCCAGGGCCAGTACGCGTGGAAAATCGGTCAGATTAACGCTGACACACAGTGCATGGGTGACCTGGTTGGTCTCCATGTTGCGCAATAGTGTGCCGAGGTCGCTGGCCAGATCTGGAAAGTCGAGATGGCAGTGTGAGTCGATAAACATAGGATCCTTTTAAATAAATCAGTCGATTGATCAATCAATGCACGCCGCGCACAGCATCTGCCCAGCAGTTTGGGGTTTCATACAAACGTACTTTTTCCAGCCGCAGGTGATTGCCATAAGTATCCTGGTAGACTCTATCGAGCGTATTGAAGGCAATCACCGCGAGATTTTCGGCAGTGGGCTGAACGTCCAATACAACGGTTTTATGTCCTTCCAGTGTTTGCAGAAATTGCAGTACCGGCAGATCGCCGGAGTAAACCAGGAATGCATGATCCCATTGATCGACCAATACTTTTTTAGCAATTCGTTTGACTTCGGAAAAATCCATCACCATCCCTTGTTGCGTTATACCTTTCTCGGCGATAATATCCCCGGAGAGTGTTATTTCAATGGCATAGCGATGTCCGTGTAAATGACGACACTGACTGTTATGTGTTGATATTCTATGACCAGCGTCGAATTCCAGTCTGCGTGTGATTAACATACGGGCATTTTTTCATCAGTTGATTTTTAGCAGGATTGTACCATTGCAGGAAACCTCAGACGTACTGAAAACAACAGACCACAGCCGCGATACGGCCGGATTGACCTACGTGTATCCCGTTGTTTCACGCCGCGCGGGGGGTGTATCCATCGGCATCAATCTTAATCCGAATAACGCGTGTAACTGGCGCTGCATCTATTGCCAGGTTCCCGGACTCAAACGCGGTGTTGCGCCACCCATTGACCTGAACAGGTTGGAGACGGAGTTGCGCGGATTTCTGACGGAGCTGATTGATGGCCGCTTCATGCAGGAGAAAGTGCCCCCCGAGGCGCGGCATATCCGCGATATTGCGTTATCAGGTAACGGCGAGCCGACCAGCGCCAAGGCGTTTGCGCAAGTCATTGAATTGATTGGTCGCGTTGAGCAGGATTTTCCTTTGCCGGCTGATTTGAAACTGGTTTTGATTACCAATGGCAGTTTTATCGACCGACCTTATGTATTGTCTGGATTGGAACGTATGGCTGAGTTGAATGGCGAAATCTGGTTCAAGCTCGACAGCGCGACGAATGAAGGGCGGATGCGCATTAACAGTACGCGCATGAGCCTCAAGCGAGTTCGTGATAATTTGAAACTGGCTGTTGCCTATTGTCCAACCTGGTTGCAAACTTGTGTATTCACTCAACATGGTCAGCCGCCATCGGAAGAAGAGATTGCTGCCTATCTGGCGTTTGTTGAGAATCTGATGGCGGATGGCGTTGTCTTGAGCGGCGTGTTGCTCTATGGCATCGAGCGTGTATCCTATCAACCCGAATCAACAACACTGGCCAAGGTGGATGAGTCCTGGTTTATTGCTTTCGCAAACAGAATCAGTGCGCTGGGGCTTCATGTCAAGCAAAGCTATTGAATGAAAACTGTATTGCTGCTTTGAATAAGACCGGATTGTATTGCTTGTTGTATTTAGACAACAATTGTCTTTACTGAAGAATAGCCTTATATATCAGTCGATTGTGTGAGAATGATTTGTGTGCCATTTCTACTCCATGCTGTAATTTGTTCATCTGTCGAGTGAAAAAAGGTATTTCGGGGAACTTATTTGTGACTTCATGATAAATTATCGTCGCTTATAATCGTTCGAGAAGCCGGTTTTTAAAATTATCCTTCAGAATTTCGAGTCTGTTTTATACACATCGTATTTCAAAATTTGGCTTATTATCATTTTCATCCTGCTTTATCCCAGTTGAAGAAAGTGCCGATACCGAATTTCGACATGTGATGAATCTATAAGCCGAACTTTTAATTGAAGAAATAACAGGTACTTTAACAACAGGAGTTGACACACAATGCGTTCGCTTTTACTTTCGGACTCGTTTCTGGTCATTGCAACCAGGCGCGGGGCCGGTCACATTGCCAGTTTGCCGGGGTATGTCCTGGCGTTTTTTTTATGCCTGGTTGTCTTTGTGTCCCAGGCGCATGCATCGAGTCAGACAGCAGACAACAGCAAATTTGACTTTTCAAAAGTCCCACCGGTAACACCTATGCCCAGGCCTGGTCTGTTTGCCGCGCCGCCATCCGGACCTGGCTATTACTCGGTCTGGGATCTGATTACAGGCAATCAGCGCGAGAATCGTCCGGCCCGGCCTTACCCGCCGTTTGCATTAATGCCGACCTCGGCTTTTGATGTTGACTTCAGATATCTGGAAAATCCCGAACATGAAACGGATCTATTTGATCCGGTAAAACGCATCCATATGGGCAGTGACTGGCTTTTGTCGTTTGGCGGAAGCTTCTGGTACCGTTATGTCCATGAAACCGACAGCCGTTTGAATGCTGCCGGCATCAACAATGATTTTCATCTGCTGCGCACGCGTGTGCATGCGGATTTATGGTATCAGGATCGCGTACGGCTGTTTGCTGAGTTTCTCGATGCGCGTGCATTCAGTGGCGAGCTGACACCACTTGGTATCGAAAGAAACCATACCGATATGTTGAATCTGTTCGCCGATATCAAACTGGCGGATATCAACGGGCCGGTTTATTTCAGGGCGGGTCGTCAGGAGTTGCTGTATGGTTCGCAACGACTGATTTCCACACTGGATTGGGCAAATACGCGACGCACATTCCAAGGCGGCAAGATTTTTTGGCGTAACCAGAAATTCGATCTGGATGCATTCTGGGTGCGTCCGATGAAAACCGAGAAAGGTGAATTCGACAACTGGGATACGCAGCAGAATTTCTGGGGATTGTGGGGCAGCATCAAGCCCCTGCCGGGACATCTGATTGATCTGTATTATCTGGGTCTGGATAATCAGAATCCAGTATCCGTGCAGAATGTTGCGATTGGTAATGTGATGGGGGGTGATTTTTCAATTCACACCTGGGGGGGCCGTCTGGTAGGCAACTTTGATCGTATTCTCTATGAACTGGAAGGTATGTATCAGTGGGGTAAACGCTCAAATCTCGACGTGTCGGCGTTTGCCGTTGCAACCGGCGTGGGTTATCACATTCCGCTGCCGATGAATCCGCATGTCTGGATTCGTTATGATTTTGCTTCCGGTGATGCGAATCCGAGTGACGGCAGAAGCAATACATTTAGTCATCTTTTTCCGTTCGGTCATTATTATCTGGGATTCATGGATCAGGTCGGGCGTCAGAATATTCATGATTTCAACGCGCAGTTTACGATGAATCCCGTGCCTTGGTTTACGTTTATCTCGCAGTATCATCGCTATTATCTGGCCAATGAGCGCGATTACCTCTACAACGCGGGCGGCGCGGCGATCATCAGAGATCCGACGGGTCAATCAGGCAGCCATGTGGGCGATGAAATCGATTTTCGCGCGAATATTCATGTGAGCCGTCATCAGGATGTACTGGTAGGTTATTCCAAGTTGTTCAGTGGAGATTTTCTGCAGGCGCAAAGGCCCGGGGTGAATTCCGATTTGTTCTATGTGCAGTACAACTTCAGATTCTGACATGATTATGAATTGATCGATGTTTTTACAATTTCCGGTAATTTCCATGATTTTTGACGGATCAAGGAAATTGTCGGATTGTATAACCCGGCAAAATTCTGTCATGCCATCTGGTTCAGGAAATAGAGTACGTAGTTGTAGAGCCACTGAATAAATAGAAACCCATGTATTTCCTGGATTTGAAACCTATTGATTTTCATTTGCCTAATCCGGTTAACTGAGCGGCTAACTGAAAACCAGCATTTTTTAGAGAGAAATCTATGTGTGGAATAGTCGGTTTGTTCGATATACGCGGAAAAAATGAAGTCGACCGGGAATTACTGACGCGCATGAATCAAACCCAGGAACATCGCGGGCCGGATGAAGGGGAAGTCTATACTGAACCGGGATTGGGCCTGGGGCATCGCCGCCTATCCATCATGGATGTCGCCAGTGGTCAACAACCGCTTTTTAATGAAGATGGCAGCGTGGTGGTGATTTTCAACGGCGAAATCTATAACTACCGCGATCTGGCGGAACAACTGGCTGCGGCGGGTCACCAGTTTAGAACACATTGCGATACGGAAGTCATCGTGCATGCCTGGGAAGAGTGGGGCGAGCGCTGCGTTGATCATTTCCGCGGCATGTTTGCCTTCGGCGTTTGGGACAGAAACCAGGAAGTCCTTTTTCTGGCGCGTGACCGCTTGGGTATCAAGCCGATGTATTACGCGATGCTCGATAACGGTCAGTTTATTTTTTCTTCCGAACTCAAGGCGATTCTGGCGCATCCGGATTTCAAACGTGAGATGAATCCTTGCGCGGTCGAGGATTATTTTGCCTATGGCTATATTCCCGAGCCTAAAACAATATTTCAGCAGGCCAACAAGCTTTCTCCCGGATTTTCTCTGAAATTGCAACGTGGCCGGACAGCGATTCAACCGCAGAAATATTGGGATGTTCCTTTCAAACAGCTTGCTGCGATTGATGAAGTCGAAGCAATGGAAACGTTAATCGCAAAATTACGCGAATCTGTCGACATTCATTTAATGACTGAAGTGCCACTGGGCGCTTTTCTTTCCGGCGGCGTGGACTCGAGCGCGGTGGTCGCCATGATGAGCGGAATCATGAACGAACCCGTCAATACCTGCTCGATTTCTTTTGGCAGTCCTGAATTTAATGAATCCCGTTATGCACAGGAAGTCGCCGAACGCTATCATACCAATCACCATGTCGAACAGGTCGAGTCTGATGATTTCGAACTTATCGACAAGCTGGCGTTGCTGTACGATGAACCCTTTGCCGACAGTTCGGCATTGCCGACGTACCGTGTCTGCGAACTGGCGCGACAGCAGGTTACCGTGGCGTTATCCGGTGACGGCGGCGACGAGAATATGGCGGGCTACAGGCGTTACCGCTGGTATATGCATGAGGAAAAACTGCGTTCCGCGTTACCGTTAAGCGTGCGCAAACCGTTGTTTGGATTGCTGGGCGCCATTTATCCCAAAGCCGACTGGGCGCCACGGATTTTCCGCGCCAAGGCTACATTTGAAGCATTAGCGCGCGATTCGGTTGAAGGTTATTTTCACAGCGTTTCAATCATGAGCGATAGTATGCGGCGACAGCTTTTTGCGCCGGTTTTTAAACAAAAACTGCAAAGCTACCGGGCGGTGGATGTGCTGCAGGAATACGCCAGACAATCGCCGACGGATGATCCGTTGTCGCGGGTGCAGTATCTGGATATGAAAACCTATCTTGTCGGCGATATTCTGACTAAAGTGGACAGAGCCAGCATGGCGCATGCGCTGGAGGTCAGGGTGCCGCTGCTCGATCATGAACTGGTCGAATGGATGTCTTCCCTGCCAGCCTCTGTCAAATTGAAGAACGGCGAAGGGAAGTATCTTTTCAAGAAATCCCTGGAACCTTACCTTTCCGACAATATCCTCTACCGTAACAAAATGGGTTTTTCTGTGCCGCTTGCAGACTGGTTCAGGGGCCCGTTGCGCCAGCACGTGCGTGACGCGATTCTAGGGCCGGTGCTGGCAGAAACGGGAATTTTTAACCGGGCTTATCTTGAAGAACTGGTGGAGCACCACCAGTCAGGCAAAAGAGACTACAGCGCGCCGCTATGGACGCTGCTGATGTTTGAATCTTTCATGCGCAATATCGTTAATGGCGAAAACCGGTTTGTTTACGAAAAGAAGAAAGTGGCTTGATTTTTGCCTGCTGCGTGTAGCGATTTATCAACGACGTGTTTGTCTGGTAGCGGTCAGTAATTGTTTTGTACAACCCTTTTCCGACGATTTTCCTGAATGCACTTGATCGTCTACCGCAGGATGGTTTTGAATTTCTCTGTGGCGCGAAGCAGTGCTGCGAGAATTCGCGGTTCCCAGACCGAATGTCCGGCGTCATCAATAATGAGGTATTCCGCCTGTGGCCAGGCATGGTGCAGATCGTCAGCGCTGATGATCGGGCATACCGCGTCATAACGGCCCTGGACTATCGTGGCCGGAATGCCATGCAGTTTGTGTGCATTGTCCAGCAGTGAATTTTCCGGCAGGAAAATGTCATGGCTGAAATAATGAGCTTCCATTCTGGCTAGTCCGAGAGCGACCGTATCGCCGGCGAAATAATTGACTGTTTCAGGATTTGGCAGCAATGTTGAGCAGGAGCCTTCATAAATGCTCCAAGTGCGTGCGGCGGGCATATGAATTTCGGGGTCCGGATTTTGCAGTCGTTGATAATAGGCTGCGAGAATATCTTTTCGTTCTTCGGGATTCAGCGGGTCGACAAATTTACGCCACGCTTCCGGGAAAAAAATCTGTAGTCCGTACAGAAACCAGTCAATTTCCTTTTTCCGGCACAGAAAAATGCCGCGCAGAATGAAACCAAGGCAACGCTCAGGATGCGCTTCTCCATAAGCAAGGGCTAGCGTGCTTCCCCACGATCCGCCAAAAACAAGCCATTGGTCGATATTAAGGTGTGCTCTTAACCGTTCAAGATCATCAATCAGTAATGGTGTATTATTATTACGTAATTCCCCCAACGGCTTCGAGCGACCAGCGCCACGTTGGTCCAGGATGATAATCCGATAGCATGCGGGATCAAAGAAACGCCGATGTGCTGGCGATGAACCGGCTCCCGGCCCGCCATGCAGAAAAACAACCGGTATGCCTTCCGGGTTACCGGATTGTTCCCAGTAAATCGTATGAATTTCATCGACAGACAGCATGCCATGCTGGTAGGGTTCGATTGCCGGGAATAAGTCAAGTGGTGCGTTAAATTTCATGTGATTGGAATAGAGTAGAATTGAGGTGGGGTTTATTTGCTGGAGAATTCGGAAAAAGGTGATAAATAGCACAGAATTCAGAATCTATATGATTTATGGTTCTGATATATTACTCACCATCTATTTTATAGGTATCCACAGATAAAGGTAATATCATGCCGCATAGAATTTTAAAGGAAAATGAAGTTTCTCTGCTACGCGCCGAAATTGAAATGTTGATGCGCGAGCGGCAAAGCTTGCTGAATACAGTTGGTGCGGCAGCACGATTTGTTGCGAGCCTGGACAGTAACGTATTATCGAAAGAGACTTGTGGTACAGCGCAGTTGTTGACAAAGTCATTGAATCAATTGAATGACGAGACGCTGCGTGATGCTTTGGAAAAAGTAAAGGGATAAATTGCCGTCCACAAACGACGAATTGCAGTCGATAAACGATAAACCTAAAGTTGGATTGCTCTTGACAGGTGGTGGCGCGCGCGCTGCCTATCAGGTCGGTGTTCTGTGCGCAATAGCGGAATTGTTGCCGAAGGATACACGTAATCCTTTTCCAGTAATTTGTGGAACCTCTGCGGGCGCCATCAATGCGACAAGCCTGGCGGTCGCCGCAAATAATTTTTATGAAGGTGTGCAGCAACTTGAGAGAGTGTGGGCCAATTTTCATGTGCGGCAGGTTTATCGTTCCGATTTGGTTGGTGTGCTGAGAAATGGTCTGCGTTGCCTGATTTCATTGTTTTCACCCGAGTATGGTCGTCACAGAGCAATATCTCTACTGGATAACGCGCCATTGGAATCGTTGCTGTTACGCCGGATTCCATTCCGGATGATACAGCATGGTATCCGTACTGGTGCACTGCATGCATTGGGAATAACCGCCTGGGGCTATACCTCCAGTCAATCAGTTACATTTTATCAAGGTGCAAAAAGTATCAAGGCATGGAAACGCGCACAACGCGTTGGCGTTTCAACGTATATCGGTGTCAAGCATCTCATGGCTTCTTCAGCGATTCCATTTTTTTTCCCAGCCGTTAAACTGAATCGTGAATTTTTTGGTGACGGCTCTATGCGACAGCTGACGCCGATCAGTCCAGCTTTGCATTTGGGTGCGGAAAAAGTCCTCATCATAGGATTGCATAAAGAAACCGATATCCTGCCGGAACGTATCAGCGCGCCAAGTTATCCTTCTTTTGCGCAAATCGCAGGCCATGCCATGAACAGTATTTTTGTCGATAGCCTGGATGTGGATCTCGAGCGTTTGCAAAGAATAAACGAGACTTTAAAAATGATACCCGACGACAAGTTGCGCGAAAAAAATATCAAACTGCGTCCCGTTGAAACCATGATGATATCGCCCAGTGTTGAAATCAATGAAATAGCGCAGAATTTTGCGCAATCATTACCGGCAACCATGCGCTACTTGTATCGTGCGGTTGGCGCGATGAATCCAAATGGTTCAACATTATTAAGTTATGTTTTGTTTGAGGCGCCATTTTGTCAGGCGCTGATTGAACTGGGCCGTAACGATGCTCTAGGGCAAAAGGAAAAAATACTCCAATTTCTGGCTGATTAAATCCTGTGATTACGTGTAGACAAGTTAAAAAAATGAGGTGATATGAATGGGTTTTGATAGTCCGCAATTCTGGATCGCAGTGATGCAGATTATCGCGATTGATATCGTTTTAGGTGGCGATAATGCGGTAGTGATTGCATTGGCTTGCCGCCGTTTGCCCGAAGAACAAAGGCGGCTTGGGATTTTCTGGGGTGTTCTCGGCGCTATTACGCTGCGCGTGATACTGATTTTTTTTGCATTAAGTCTGCTGGCTGTTCCTTATTTAAAAGTCGCTGGCGCATGTCTTCTGGTGTGGATCGGTATAAAGCTGCTACAACCGGAGCCCAGCGGGACTGGACATGAAATTGCCGGCAGTACAACGCTGGTTGGTGCAATCAAAACGATTATTGTCGCTGATGCTGTCATGAGCCTTGATAATGTGATCGCGATAGCCGGTGCCGCTAAAGACAGTATGGCGCTGGTTATTTTTGGCCTGGTTTTCAGTGTGCCGATCATCGTCTGGGGCAGTAAACTGGTCATGAAACTTATGGACAGATATCCCATAACTATTGCCGTGGGTGCGGCATTGCTTGGATGGATTGCCGGCGATATGGCGGTTACCGATATAGTGACTGTTGCGTGGGTGGATCAGAATGCTGCTTATCTGCATTGGTTAATGCCGGTACTGATTGCATCGTTTGTAGTGATTGCGGGCAAAAGGCTGGCCGCACGTACTCAAGTTCATCCAGGACCAGTGATTGATCTGGTTGAGGAAAGTGAGCTGCATCAGAAAAAAAATAAATAACAATTAAATATCAATTTTTAGATTCTGTTTGAAGGTCAGATGGAATTTTCGCTCAAATACCGGGAATTTAAACATGCTGAAATTTTTATTGCCAGTGGATGGATCTGATAATGCCTGTAAAGCGATCGGAAAAGTTATAGAAATGATGGATTGGTATAAAGCCGAACCCGAAATTCATTTGCTTAATGTACAGCCCTCACTGGATGGTAATGTCTCCTTGTTCATTAATCAAAATGATATTAAACAATATCATCAGGAAGAAGGTTTGAAATGCTTGCAAAAAGCACGTTTGATGCTTGATCAGTCCGGTGTTAAGTATCACTATCATATTACGATCGGTGATCCGGTGGACAGAATAGAGCAATTTGCAGCAGATCTGCACTGTGATCTGATCGTCATCAGTGCGCGTGGACACGGTGTTATTAAAAATATATTGCTGGGATCGGTGGTGAATAAAGTTATGCAGTTAACTTCAAAGCCGGTTCTGCTGATTAAATAATAACGGGAGCAACCAAGTGAAGCTCAGGATTCTGGGATGTGGCGGTGGGATCGGTGGTGATTCCGATACAACGTCCATGCTGATTGATTCCGATATTTTAATTGATGCCGGCACCGGGGTGAGTAATCTGACACTTGACGAGCTGAAATGTATCGATCATATTTTTATAACCCATTCACACCTGGATCATATTGTTTTTATTCCGTTTCTTGTCGATACAGTTGGTTTTATGCGCCAGAAACCGATCACCGTGTACGCAATCCAACCTACACTGGATAGCCTTAAGCAGCACTTGTTTAATTGGCATATATGGCCTGATTTCACAAAAATTCCGGATGCTCGGAATCCCTACATGCGGTATGAAGCAGTGTCCGAGGGAGAGAGCATCGATCTTAACGGCAGAAAAATTACGCCGCTGCCTGCTAATCATGTTGTACCGTCCGTGGGTTACCTGATGGATTCTGGAAAGGCAAGCCTTGTATTCACAGGAGATACGACCACAAATGATGCGCTATGGCCAATCGTAAATACTATTCGTAATTTCAAATATCTTATTATTGAAGCGGCTTTTTGCGAGAAAAAGAAAGATATAGCGATACGATCGAAGCATCTTTGTCCAAGTTTGTTATGCGAAGAACTCAAGAAACTCGAATGTAAAGTCGAAATTTATATTACCCATTTAAGGCAAGGTGAAGCGGATTTGACAATGCGCGAAATTCAGGCGTGTGTTGAGAACGTCAAACCACGCAGATTGATGAAAAACGATATTTTTGAGTTCTGAAGTATTTTGGAGAGGTGTAACCCATGAACATGATGACCGCAGTCAAACCGATAGAAAATAAATCTGCCGAAATCGATCCTAAACTGGCATTCTCGCAAAGCCTGCAGTCTGTTACCAACAAAATTCATGCGGCCGGTGATATTGATGAAATTATGCTGGAAGTGAGCAAGGATATTTGCAGTTTGTTCAATGCGGATCGGTTAACGATTTATACTTTGAGCGAGGACAGATCGTTTTTGTCTTCCAGAGTAAAAACCGGACTGGATTCTTTTCAGGATCTTAAACTGCCGCTTTGTGAACGAAGTATCGCCGGATATGTCGGCTTGACCAAGGAAATTATTAATCTCGAAGATGTTTACAATAAACAAACACTTAAAAATATTAATGAAAAACTGACATTTCTACAGGAAGTCGACAAGCGTACCGGTTATCGTACCAAGCAAATGCTGGTTTCACCGATAGTATCGGCGGATGACAACACACTGATCGGCGTAATGCAGGTTATCAACAGCAAAGATGACAAACCTTTTTCTCCGCTGGTGGTCGATGGTGTCAGGGAAATTTCCCGAACACTGGCTATTGCGCTAAGACAACGTCAGAAATCTTTCAAATTACTTAAATCGAAGTACGATCACTTGATTCTGGATGCAATTATCTCCGCAGCTGATTTTGAACATGCAACACGAACAGCGCGTGAAAAAAAATGTGATCTTGAAGATGTGCTGATTGACCAATTTCAGATTGCGCCGTCTTTAATCGGAAAAGCGCTTGCTTCTTTTTTTGATGTCAAATATGAACCGTTCAAAAAGGATCGCATAAAACCATTGGACTTGTTGCGCAATTTAAAGCGGGATTATATCGAAGCCAGTGCATGGTTACCGATTGATGATGGAAAAGACGGTTTGGTTGTATTGACGCTAGATCCGGATCGTATTAAGTCGCTGCGAATTGTGAATAATATTTTTCCCAAATATAAAGTCATCTATACAGTAACGACGCAACGTGAGTTTAAACAGACGGTTGATTTATTTTACGGTGGTAGTTACGAAGACATCGATACCGGTAACATCAATGAGATGCTTATCGGCATGGAAGATGAAAGTGAAGAAGTTTATGAGTTGGACGAAACATCCGCCGCCTCAGATAATGAACTGGTTAAACTGGTGAATAAAGTTATCATCGATGCCTATAAGATGGGTGTTTCGGATATACACGTCGAACCTTATCCGGGGAAGGAAAAAACCAAAATTCGATTTCGCAAGGACGGCTCGTTGATGCCTTATATCGAGCTTCCAGCGGGGTTGCGAAATTCACTGATTACACGCATTAAAATCATGTGTGATCTGGATATATCCGAGAAGCGGCGTCCCCAGGATGGCAAGATCAAATTTAAAAAATTTGCGCCGTTGGATATCGAACTCAGGGTGGCGACAGTGCCATCGGCTGGCGGTTTGGAGGATGTCGTGATGCGTATTCTGTCGGCAGGGGAACCGATTCCATTGGATAATATGGGATTTACGCCACATAATCTTGAAGAACTGAAGCAAATCGTCAGCAAGCCCTATGGTTTGTTTTTTGTCTGCGGTCCCACCGGTTCAGGAAAAACGACTACACTGCATTCAATTCTGAAGTACCTCAATCGCCCCGAAACGAAAATATGGACGGCTGAAGATCCTGTTGAAATTACGCAAAGAGGATTGCGTCAGGTACAGATGAATGTCAAAGCGGGGCTAACTTTTCCTGTTGTTATGAAAGCATTCTTGAGGGCTGATCCCGACATCATCATGGTCGGCGAAATGCGTGACAAGGAAACCACCAGCATCGGTATTGAAGCCTCGTTAACCGGTCATCTGGTTTTTGCGACACTACATACTAACAGCGCACCGGAATCTGTCATTCGTTTACTCGATATGGGAATGGATCCATTCAATTTCGCTGATGCGTTACTGGGTGTTCTTGCGCAGCGATTGGCTAAACGTTTGTGCAAAAAATGCAAAGAGCCGTATGTCGCTGAAGAGCGGGAAGTCAAATCATTACTCAATGAGTATTGTGAAGAGTTGAGAAATATAGATCACTTCAAACAAAATCCGGAATCTGCATTGGATGAGATACTGGAGAACTGGAAAAAACTGTATGGTAATGAAAAAGGACAGATCGTCTTATATAAATCTGTAGGGTGTGATGATTGTGCTGGAACCGGTTATAGCGGACGTGTTGGTCTGCATGAGTTGCTGACCGCATCCGATGCGTTGAAGAAAAACATCCAGGAGCGCGCAAGAGTTGCTGATATGCTGGTAACGGCGCTTAGTGAAGGCATGCGTACTTTGAAACAGGACGGTATAGAAAAAGTATTGCAAGGCATTACCGACATTCATCAAGTCAGGATTGTTTGTATCAAATAAAATTCTGATCAAAGTTTGTTATGGGCGTCTCTAAAAATTCAAAGTTTTATCCGGATTTTTAGAGACGCCCTTATAATTAATCTGCATTTGATATGACAACAACTTTTATTCAATAGTATCAGACTCATGATGTTACACATTAAAAAGTGCGATAAGCTGTATTTTTTCTTTTTTATTCTGATTGCTGT
>JADZAR010000209.1 GCA_020852475.1 Nitrosomonas sp. | reverse complement strand
GAATTCAAGCAGGCGGGTGATGACTACGATTCCGACAAGATCGGCCGGTATTTCTCGGCGATGTCTAATGAAGCCAATCTGAGAGGCCTGGATCGGGCGTGGCTGATATTTGGCGTGAACAACAAAACTCGTAATGTCGTCGGATCGAATTATCGGGAAGCGCCTGAACGCCTGCAAAGCACGAAACAGCAAATCGCCGCGAGTACTGAGCCAAGCATTACACTCAGAAATATCCATACATTGAACCATCCTCAGGGGCGCGTCGTATTGTTTGAAATTCCCGTTGCGCCGCGCGGTATGCCAATCGCCTGGAAAGGCCATTATTATGCGCGGGCCGGGGAGAGTTTAAGTTCACTTGGACTGGACAAGCAGGATGAAATCCGTCAGCAGACCTTGTTGCAGGATTGGACAGCGCAAGTGGTTCAAAAAGCTTCGCTGTCCGATCTGGACGAGGCGGCAGTTGCCAAGGCCCGGGATTCCTATGCCAGGAAGTACGCGAATCGCTTTTCCATTGACGAGGTAATGAATTGGCCGCTAACCACTTTTCTCGATCGGGCACGCATTACGCAAAGCGGTGAGATCACCCGGAGTGCCTTGTTGTTACTCGGCAAGGCTGAGTCGGTATGGCATTTATCACCCCACCCGGCGCAACTGACCTGGAGTCTGGAAGGCGCCGAACGTGCCTATGAGCATTTTGCTCCTCCGTTTTTGATTAATACGACAAAGCTCTATCAACGTATTCGCAATATTCAGCTTCGCTTGCTGCCACAGGATGTCCTGTTGCCCATCGAGGTCGCGAAGTATGACCAGAAGATTGTCCTGGAGGCGCTGCATAACTGCATTGCGCATCAGGACTATACCCGCAATGCCCGCATCATTGTTACGGAAAAGCTGGATCGTTTGATTTTCGAGAACGAGGGAGGGTTCTTTGAGGGCGCTCCCGGCGACTATATCGAAGGCAACAAAATTCCCCGCCGCTATCGCAATCCATTTCTGGCTCAGGCCATGGCTGAACTGAATATGATCGATACCATGGGTTACGGCATCCACGCCATTCATGTCGGACAGGCTCGCCGTTATTTCCCAATGCCCGACTACGATTTGAGCGAGCCACATGCGGTAAAGATGACAATTTATGGAAGCGTCGTTGATCCAGCCTATAGCCGGATGCTGATCCGGAAAACCGACCTGTCGCTGGATGAAATTCTTGCCCTGGATCGGGTACAGAAGCGATTGCCGTTGTCAGATCCGATAATCAAGCGCCTGCGGCGGAATGGCCTCATAGAAGGCCGCAAGCCAAACTTCCATGTCTCGGCTTCTGTGGCCGGAGCCACGGCCAGCAAAGCCGACTACATCCGTACCAGAGCGCAGGATGATGACTATTACGCCAAACTAATCGTGGACTATTTAAGTAAGTTTGGGGGCGCATCAAGAAAGGAAATTGATGATCTATTACTGGATAAGCTCAGCAGTGCTCTGAACCAGGCTCAGAAAAAGAATAAAATCGGCAATATCATCAGCAAGTTACGCATAGGTGGCGTAATCCACAATGCAGGCTCAAGAGCTGCTCCTGAGTGGCGGTTAAGGAAATGAATTTAAGAAAGAAATACAAATTTTAAGAAAGAATTTAAGAAAGATATCGAGAGAAAACTCCGTAAATGAAATTCAAGTTCAAAGTCCAGCCCTATCAGACTAATGCGGTGGAATCCGTGGTCAACTGCTTTGCCGGGCAGGTGAATACATCGGGGATTACGTACCGGATCGATCCGGGCATGAACAAAAAGCTGCTGGCACAGGGGTCGACTTTACCGGGTATGGATATCGAGCAGACCGGTTTCAGGAACAGCGCTATTCAGCTGACCGATACTCAGCTGTTGGCCAATATCCATGCCGTGCAGCGGCAACAGAATCTGCCACTGTCCGACAGACTGGTGGAAAGCCGCCCGTGCAAAATCAACCTTGACGTGGAGATGGAAACCGGGACCGGCAAGACCTATTGCTATATCAAGACCGTCTTCGAAATGAACACGCGGTACGGTTGGAGCAAATTCATTGTGGTGGTACCCAGCATAGCCATCCGCGAAGGCGTGCTCAAGTCGCTGGAGATCACCGCCGAACATTTTACCGAGCGCTACGGCAAAAAGGCCCGTTTCTTTGCCTACAACTCCAAGCAACTGCACCATTTGGAAAGTTTTTCTTCCGATGCGGGTATCAATGTGATGGTGATCAATATCCAGGCGTTTAACGCCACGGGTAAAGATAACCGCCGCATCTATGACGAGTTGGACGACTTCCAGTCACGCCGCCCCATTGATGTGATCAGCAGTAACCGGCCTATCCTGATCCTGGACGAGCCGCAGAAGATGGAAGGCCAGAAAACACTGGAAGCGCTGGCCAAATTCAAGCCGCTCATGATTCTGCGCTACTCGGCTACTCTTCGCACGACACACAACAAAATCCATCGTCTCGACGCGCTTGATGCGTATAACCAGAAACTGGTGAAAAAAATCGCGGTGCGCGGTATCGCCGTGAAAGGTCTGGCTGGCACCAGCGCCTATCTCTACCTGGAATCCATCGAAATTTCAAAGAAAGCGCCGGTTGCACGAATAGAAATGGAAGTGCGCCAGGGCGGCGGCATCAAGCGCATCGTCAAGCGTCTGGAGAGAGGTAGAGACCTGTTCGTTGAATCAAACGAGCTGGATCAATATCGCGACTTTGTCATCGCCCAGATAGATGCTAATCAAGATACGGTTGAATTTACCAATGGTCAGATTCTGACTGCGGGCGATGTGACCGGCGACATTACCGAAATGACCAAGCGGCGGATTCAAATTCGTGAAGCGATCAGGGCGCATTTTGAAAAGGAGCAGATGCTCTTTGCTCAGGGCATCAAGGTGTTGTCACTTTTTTTTATCGATGAAGTGGCAAAGTATCGTGACTACAGTCAAGCCGATGAACGGGGCGAATACGCCAGGATGTTTGAGGAAGAATACGGACAGATCAAGGCTGAATATATCAGTCAACTGCCATTCGATGGAGGGGCTTATCGTGACTACCTCAATAACATATCCGTTGATCGCACGCATAACGGATATTTTTCCATCGACAAGCGCACAAAAAAATTCACCGATCCAACCTTCAGGACTCGTGGAGAGGATGCGGGGCTTTCCGATGATGTGGATGCCTACGATCTGATCCTGAAGGACAAGGAACGGTTGTTGTCGTTCGAAGAACCGGTACGGTTTATTTTTTCCCATTCGGCGTTGCGTGAAGGCTGGGATAATCCTAATGTTTTTGTGATGTGCATGCTCAAACACAGCGACAATACGATTTCACGCCGTCAGGAAGTTGGCCGGGGATTGCGGCTTTGTGTCAATCGACATGGCGACCGCATGGACAATCCGGCAACGGTACATGACGTGAATGTCCTGACCGTTGTCGCCAGCGAAAGTTACAAGGATTTTGTTGGCAACCTGCAACGGGAAATTAGTGATGCTCTCTCGGCGCGCCCTCGAAAAGCCGACGAAGCCTATTTCGCAGGGAAGGTCATTGCCACGGAAACCGGGACGGTGGAAATTACCCCAATCATGGCCAAACAAATATACAAATATCTACTCAAGAACGATTACACCGATGATGTAGATCAAATTTCCAAAACTTACCACGAAGCAAAATCCAACGGAGCATTGGCTCAGCTTCCTCCCGAGCTTGCCCCCCATGCAGAGCAAATTTTCGGTTTGATCGACAGCGTTTTCAGCGAATCCCAGTTGCCACTTCCTGAAAATGCCAGCAAGACGAAAACCAATCCGCGGAATGCCAACTTCGAGAAAAAAGAATTCAAAGCACTCTGGGAGCGTATTAATCGGAAGGCCGTTTACCGGGTTGCGTTCGATTCCAACGAACTTATCCGCAACTGCATCCGGGTTTTGGATAAAGAACTGCGCGTCACGCCATTAACCTACACCATTCAAAAAGGTGAGCAAATTGCCGAAGCAACCTACGATCAGCTAAAGTCAGGCCAAGCTTTTAAAACCAGGGAGACAACAACTGAATACGGCACATCCGTTCATTCCATGGTCACCTATGACTTGCTTGGAAAGATTGCCGAGAACACCCAACTGACCAGAAAAACCATTGCTGAAGTTTTGCGCGGTGTCCATGCTGCGGCGTTCATACAATTCAAACAGAATCCTGAACATTTTATTGCCGAAAGTTCGCGGTTGATCAACGAGCAAAAGGCCACGATCATCATTGAACGGTTGACCTACGACAGCATTGCCGAGACCTATGATGCCGGTATTTTCACCGCAGACCAAAGCAAGCAGGATTTTACTAAAGCCAGCGAGAAGCTGAAGAACCATATTTACGACTACGTGATCACCGATTCCAAAATTGAACGGGAATTTGTAAAGGAGCTGGATACCAGCGCCGAAGTGGTTGTCTACGCAAAGCTACCCAAGGGATTTCAGATTCCAACACCCGTCGGCAACTACAATCCGGACTGGGCCATTTCCTTCAAGGAAGGCTCGGTCAAGCATATCTATTTTGTTGCCGAGACCAAAGGCTCGCTGTCCAGTATGGAATTGCGCGGGATTGAACAGACTAAAATTGAATGCGCCCGTAAGTTTTTTGCAGAAATCAATCGCAGGATTGACGCGGAACATGTGAAGTACGAGGTGGTGACGAGCTACGGAAAACTGATGGAAATTGCCGGGTTGGGGTGTAAAAGTATTACCATTCCATCTTGATGGAAATCTGCGAGGCATGAAAAAGCATGGGACAACATTACTTGAACAGCTTGTTCACTCCGCGTGCGGTTGCTGTGTTCGGCGCGAGCAAATTACCCGATTCCGTCGGTACGCGCCTGTTCCGCAATATTATTGACGCCGGTTTTACCGGGCCGGTTTATCCGGTCAATCCCAAATACAAAATGTTGTATCGCAGGCCATGCCATGCGTCTATCCATGCGATCGGCAAGCCGGTTGATCTGGCGGTGATTGCCACGCCTGCGCCGACCGTTGCGGAGATTATCCATGAATGCGGCGAACATGGCGTGCGCGCGGCGATTATTCTTTCCGCGGGTTTTGAGGATATGCAGGGCGATGCCGCAACCTACCGTAAGGCTGTTTTGGCGGAGGCACGCCGCTACGGCATTCGCATTCTGGGGCCGAATTGCCTCGGTTTGATTCATCCCGCCATCAAGCTGAATGCAACGTTCAGTAAAAATAACGCGTTGAGCGGCAATCTTGCGCTGATATCGCAATCCGGTGCATTGTGCACCGCCATTCTGGATTGGGCTACGGCGCGCAATATCGGTTTTTCCGCCGTGGTGTCGCTTGGCAATGCGGCTGACATTGATTTTGGCGATGTGCTGGACTACCTCGCGCTGGATGCCAATACCCGCAGCATCCTGCTCTATATCGAAGGCATTCGCGATGCGCGCACGTTCATGAGCGGTCTGCGTATCGCCGCGCGCATGAAGCCGGTGATCGTGCTCAAGGTTGGCCGTCACCATGAAAGCGCGCATGCCGCGCTTTCGCACACCGGGGCGATGGTCGGCGCCGACGATGTCTTCGACGCTGCGCTGCGCCGCGCCGGGGTTGTGCGTGTGATGACGATTGAGCAATTGTTTTCCGCCGCCCAGTTGCTTGCTACAACGCAGCGCGTGCACGGCAATCGTCTGGCCATCGTCACAAATGGCGGCGGCCCGGGAATTATGGCCGCTGATCGCGCAATCGATCTGGGCGTCAGTCTCGTTGAACTTTCCGAATCCTCTATCCGGCAACTGGATGCAGTCCTGCCGTCTTATTGGTCGCGCAGCAATCCGGTCGATATTCTGGGTGATGCCACGCATGCGCGCTATCATGCCGCGGTTGATGCCTGCCTAGAAGATCCGCAAGTGGATGGCGTGCTGGTGATATTGACGCCGCAGGCGATGACAGAACCGCTCAAGGCGGCGCAGGCGGTCATCGATGCCGCCACCGGTGCAAATAAGCCCGTGCTGGCTTGCTGGATGGGAGAATCGCAGGTTAGTGCGGCGTGGAAGCTGTTCACCAGGCATGTGATGCCTGTTTTTCCCAATCCGGATGTCGCCGTTGAGGCATTCGCCTATCTCGCCAATTACCACCGGAATCAACAATTGCTCATGCAAGTTCCGGCGCCGCTGGCGCCGAGCAGCAGACCGGATATCAGCGGCGCGCGGATGATTATCGATGGCGTTCTGGCGGAACGCCGTTCGCGCTTGAACGCGCTGGAAGCCCGGGCGTTATTGACGGCCTTCGGCATCCCCGTGATGCCTGCGATGGCGGCGCGATCCGCCGGTGAAGCGCTGGTTGCCGCAGAATCGCTTGGTTTTCCGGTGGCGATGAAAATCAATTCCCCGGACATCAATCATAAATCTGACGTCAACGGCGTCAGGTTGAATATTGCCGATGCGCAGACCGTGCGCAGCGCTTACAATGAATTGACCAATACCGTGCGCGAGCAGCGTCCCGAAGCGCGGCTGGACGGCGTTACGATAGAACGAATGTATGGTAATCCGCATGGCAGGGAGTTGCTCGCCGGCGTGGTTCGCGACCCTGTTTTCGGCCCGGTGATCAGTTTCGGCGCAGGCGGCACCATGGTCGAAATTATCCGGGATCATGCCGTGGCGATTCCGCCGCTCAATGATTTTATTATTTCCGACTTGATTTACCAGACCCGCGTATCCAAACTGCTCGATGCGTTCCGTAATTTGCCTGCTGTATCCATTCCCGCCATTCATCAGGTTTTGCGCCGTCTGTCGGAAATGGTCTGCGAGCTGCCGCGAATTCATGAACTGGATATCAATCCGTTGTTTGCGGATGAGCATGGCGTGGCGGCTGTGGATGTCCGTATCGTTGTCGATGACCGGTTGTCAATGCTGAAGCCTTATGCGCATATGGCCATTCATCCCTATCCTGCGCATTTGCAGAAACACTGGCAGCTGGCCGATGGCACGGATATCGCCGTGCGCCCCATTCGTCCGGAAGACGCCGAGATAGAACAAGCCTTTGTGCACAATCTTTCACCGCAATCGAAATACTTCCGTTTTATGCAATCGCTCTACGACCTGACGCCGCAGATGCTGATCCGGTTCACGCAGATCGACTATGACCGAGAACTCGCACTTATTGCGGTGATTAATGAAAGCCAGCAGGAAGTGGAGATTGGCGTGGCGCGTTACGGAATGAATCCCGACGGAGAAAGCTGTGAATTCGCGATCGTCATCTCCGATCAATGGCAGCAGAAAGGAATTGGTGCTCGGCTGATGACCTGTTTGATGGGAGCGGCGAAAGCGAAAGGTTTCAAGACCATGCAGGGCGAGGTGCTGGCAACCAACACCGCCATGCTGAAATTGACCGGAAATCTTGGATTCATCCCGCAAAGACGTAAAGACGATCCGTCCATCATCGTCGTTGTCAAAACGCTTTAACAGACTGTTGAAAAATGATCTGCGTTGCCGTTGCGGCGTTAAAAACAGGTTCAAGATGCTCATTTATCATACATGAACTCTGTTTTTTACTCGGCGGGGGCAACCCGCCGTGACCTCAGATGATCTCTGCTTTTTCGATGATCACATCTTCCTGCGGGACATTCTGATGTCCGCTGCGGTCGCCTGTTTTTACTTTTTTTATTTTGTCGACAACGTTCTGGCCATCGACCACTTTGCCAAAAACGCAATAGCCAAATCCCTGCGGGGTTGATTCTTTGTAATTAAGGAAGCCATTGTTGGCAACATTAATAAAGAATTGCGATGTGGCCGAGTGGACATCCGCAGTTCTTGCCATGGCAATCGTGTAGGTGTCGTTTTTCAGTCCATTGGCTGCCTCGTTGGCGATGGGCGCGGCGGTTTTCTTTTGCTGCATGCCGGGTTCAAATCCGCCGCCCTGAATCATGAAGTCATCAATGACGCGATGAAAAATGGTGTTGTCATAAAATCCACTTTCGACATAAAAAAGAAAGTTTTTTACGGTTTCCGGTGCTTTTTCGCTGTTGAGTTCAAGAATAATGTCGCCAAAGTTGGTCGTGAGTTTAATCATTGTGTAGCCTGTCTGATGGATTAGTGTTCTGTGTTTTTAGTCGGCAGGACGGATACGTCTTCTATGATAATCATTTCTCTGGGAACGTCGCCTGGAAACGGACCACCTGATCCGGTAGGCGTTTTGGCGATTTGATGGACGATATCCATGCCATCGGTTACCTTACCAAAAACGGTATAGCCGTAGCCACGCGGATTGGGTGCGGTGAAGTTGAGAAACGCGTTGTTAACGACGTTGATAAAAAATTGCGCCGTGGCGGAATGCGGGTCGGATGTGCGCGCCATTGCAATTGTGCCTGTCTCGTTCTTAAGGCCATTGTTGGCTTCATTTTCAACTGGCGCGTGCGTGGATTTTTGCTTGAATGTGGTGTCAAATCCCCCGCCTTGTACCATGAAGTTGGCGATCACGCGATGAAAAATTGTATTTTTATAAAATCCGTCTTCGATGTAACGCAAAAAATTTTCAACAGTCTTGGGCGCCTTTTCGGGATACAACTCAAGGGTGATGTCGCCCAGATTGGTTTTCATGAGAATCCGGGGATTCTCGGCATGGCTCGATGCGCTGCCCAACAGGAACAGGATTAGTAAAAATGACTGCATTAAACGCATTGGATTTCCTCTTGATTGTTTATTTATTATCGGGGTGGCTGGTAGCAGTTAAAAATTGCTGAGCCGGGAAAATTAAACGAGAATTGCTATGTTATACTCCTCGGGCTTTTTTCTGGTTAAACATTTACCTATCGTATTGTAAAGATCCGGTTTTTTATAATTTATCGCCGTGTCTTCTCTTTGTGGGAAAAGCGCTGATACGGTGTTTCGATAAGTATAGTGAAATCAGGATTCTATCAAGAAGATCAATCATTCGACAATCTTAAGATTCTTTGCATGCTGAAAATTTATAATACGCTGATTCGCGACAAGCAGGTGTTTGAGCCCATTACACCCGGGAAAGTAAAGATGTATGTCTGCGGGATGACCGTTTACGATTTTTGCCATCTGGGGCATGCGCGTGTTCTGGTTGTGTTTGATATGGTGCTGCGCTGGTTGAAAGCCAATGGGTACGAAGTTACTTATGTGCGCAATGTTACGGATATTGACGATAAAATCATAAAACGTGCGGCGGAGAATAACGAGAGTATTGAAGTACTGACCAATCGTTTTATCGCGGCGATGGATGAAGACGCGGCGGCGCTTGGCGTCATTCGTCCTACCTTTGAGCCCCGGGCGACGCAGCATGTCGACAGCATGGTTGCGATGATCAGTACTTTAATCAACAAGTCGCTGGCTTATCAAGCCGATAACGGCGATGTTTATTATGCGGTGCGGCATTTTCCGGGTTATGGAAAGTTGTCGGGAAAATCGCTGGAAGATCTGCGCGCCGGGGAGCGTGTAGACGTTGATGCCAGCAAAAAAGATCCGCTTGATTTTGTACTGTGGAAATCAGCAAAACCAGGAGAACCCTATTGGGAATCGCCTTGGGGTAATGGACGTCCCGGCTGGCATATCGAATGTTCAGTCATGAGCGAACAATTTCTGGGAGAGCATTTTGATATTCATGGCGGCGGACAGGATCTGCAATTTCCGCATCATGAGAATGAAATCGCACAGAGCGAGGGTGCACACGATCATCCTTTCGTTAATTACTGGATGCATAATGGTTTTGTGCGTGTTGACAGCGAAAAAATGTCCAAATCCGTGGGTAATTTTTTTACCGTGCGGGAGGTGCTCAAGAATTATCAGGCGGAAGTGGTGCGTTTCTTTATTTTGCGGGCGCATTATCGCAGTCCGCTGAATTATTCCGATCAGCATCTGAAAGATGCCAGGCAGGCGCTGGATCGATTATATGTTGCATTGAAGGATGCTGCGCCACCGGTAGAAGCAGCAATCGACTGGGCCGATGCGTATGCGCAAGCCTTCATGTCGGCGATGAATGATGATTTCAATACACCGGAAGCCATTGCGGTGCTGTTTGAACTTGCCAGTCAGGCTAACAAGACGCAATCGGTCAAACATGCTGCGCTGCTGAGGGCGTTGGGTGGCATATTGGGGTTACTGCAGCAGTCACCGCAGACCTATCTGCAAAATGCTGTTTCTGCTGAATCGACTGGACAGCTTACGGTCGAGGAAATAGAAGGCATGATTCAGGCGCGATTAACGGCGCGTAATGCAAAGTTATATAAGGACGCCGATGCGATACGCCAGAAATTGCTGGATGCGGGGGTTGTGCTCGAAGACGGTCCTCAGGGTACGACCTGGCGGCGTCAGTAAAAATTTATATCCGCCAGATGTATAACGCTGATCCGGAAAAATCGTTTAATCGTATGATTTTTTCGGGAGCAATACCTGGAACCGCGAAGGTATTGCTGATGAACAAGCTGCCGGGTTGCATTTCTTGGCACACTTTTTCCCAGAGTGTTGGCATGGGAACTGGTGAGAGATACGCGTAAACGACGTCATAGTGCGCAAGATCCTGTTTCCACAAATCACCCCACTGAATATTACAATTTGCTTTGTTAAACAGCGTTCTGGCTTTTCCAATTAAAAAAGGAATCGGCGCAGCTTCTATGCCATAAAAATTGCCGTTTCCACGCAGCGCATGTAGTGTGCTGAGCAGACCTCCACAGCCGCAGCCGAGATCGATAAACGTGAAGTTTTTTTTTCGTGGCAGCAATGACGCCAATGCTTTGGTGACCTCGGAACTGGACAGATATAAAGGCACCTGCGTTTTGAAGGTCTTGCCATAAACCAGGAACAGCAGAAAAAAACACACGCCAAACCACATCGGGGATATTTTCAACGTCAATGCGACAGCAATAGCGGGTAAAAACATCAGCTGCATCGGGATCCACCAGTAAGCCATTTTTGTGTAATGGCTGATGACAGCCGCCAGAATAGCTTGCAGCAAAATCCAGGCCGGTATTGTTTGTGATGGAAATAATACAACCAGCGGAATTATACACAGGCATGACAGCAACTGAATCATTAATGCTTTGATTATGGGCATGCGGATGATGCTGTTCATAAACATAAAAGTATCTATCTATATCTGTCGGTTTATTCCGCTGAGCGAGGAATCCGGGGCAAGTTGATCAGATCTTTGTTGATACCAATCGGGTTGCCGATTTTTACTTCGCCGTTCTCCTGAGTAATCGCATTCTCAGCTTTTTCGTTCATCACAATAATACTGATGCGGCGATTAATCGGGTTGATGGGGTTGTCACGATCGAATAAAACAGCGGATGACAATCCGACTACACGCAGTACTTTATTGGTATCCATACCGCCAGCTATGAGCTCCCGACGTGAGGCATTGGCGCGATCGGCTGACAGTTCCCAGTTGCTATAACCCGTATCTCCGGAAGGAAAAGGCGTTGCATCCGTATGCCCGGATAGACTGACTTTATTGGGAACATCATTGAGCATTTTGCCTATTTCGTGCAGTATTGTTCTGGTATAGGGTTGCAATTCGGCGCGTCCAATAGCAAACATGGGGCGGTTCTGTTCATCGACAATTTGAATGCGTAATCCATCGGTGGTAATGTCCAGCAACAATTGATTCTTGAATTTCTCCAGTGAAGGATTTGCTTCAATAGCTTGTTCAATTTTGTTTTTCAGAACATTGAGTCGTATTAATTCTATACGCTCCCGCTCGGCTTTTGCCGCTTCAAGATCGATAAACGCTTTTTCGGATGCAGTTTCCCCCTTCTTTACCTGACCTGTGCTATGCGTCATGTCGGTGCCGCCACCTTTAATTATGCTCGATGCATCGCCCACATTTGATCCGCCAAAAAAAGCTACTTTCAGTGGTGTCCTGAAGTATTCGGCAATACCTTCGAGATCGCCTTGTGAAGTTGAACCCAGCAACCACATCAACAAAAAGAACGCCATCATTGCCGTTACAAAATCAGCATAAGCGATCTTCCAGGCACCACCATGATGGCCGCCAGCTACTTTTTTGATACGTTTAATGACAATTGGGCGTTGTGTCAGGTCATTAGACATTCGAATTCCTCGTGATATCGCTTTGTCTGGTTTTGGCGGTGCAGATTAAATTATTCGGCTTTGTTATTCTTGACATGTTGTTCCAATTCAAGGAATGACGGTCTTTCCGTGCTAAACAATACTTTCCGGCCAAATTCGATAGCAAGCACCGGAGAATAGCCGTTCAGATTGGCCAGTAATGTAGTCTTGACGCATTCCAATAATTTGCTGGATTCATGTAGCTGATGTTCAAGTTTTGCGGCTAAGGGGCTTACAAAGCCATAAGCCAGTAGAATGCCCAGAAAAGTGCCTACCAGCGCAGCAGCAATCAGCATGCCAAGTTCTGCCGGTGGTAAGTGAACAGACTCCATGGTATGAACAACACCCATGACGGCGGCGATAATACCAAAAGCAGGTAAGCCGTCGCCGAGCTTTGCGATGCAGTGAATGGGTACTTCACCTTCCTGGTGATGCGTTTCCAGTTCACTGTCCATTAGATTTTCAATTTCCAGCGCATTCAGATTTCCGCCTACCATCAACCGCAAATAGTCGGTTATGAATTCTGTGACATGATGATCTGCGAGAATGGTCGGATATTTGGTAAAGATGGGACTGCTTTGTGGATCATCCACGTCGGATTCTATGGACATGAGGCCTTCTTTGCGGATTTTGCCAAGAATTTCATAGAGCAATGTCATCAGCTCCATATAAACCGTCTTGGTATATTTTGTGCCTTTAAAAACACCCGGAAGACCTTTTAGCGTTGCTTTGAGCGCCTTGCTGGAATTTCCAACAACAAAAGCGCCAATGGCGCCGCCGCCGATCATTAAGACTTCAACCGGTTGCCATAAAGCTGCCAAATGCCCGCCTGCGAGTGCAAAGCCGCCAAATACAGATAGGATAATAATGAGATAGCCAACAATTACTAACATTGTAGAAAACCTTTGCGCGTAAATGAAAAATTGTTATCAGGTTTAATTTTTACGCAAAAATTATCATATGTAGATGGAATCGAAGAGCTAAGAAAGCAAGAATTTAGCCCGTATTTCTATAAGATTATGGTTTATAAGGCGCAACTTTTTGGGCTATGTCGAGGCGTGCGATGTAATTAGGTAATTTGAATGCCTATTTGATATTGATATGCTGTTCGAAGGGATTTTTCGGGGCGATATCGTTATGAGATATCTATGATTCGAGTCTAGACTAACGTGACCGTTTTCCGTATGAGCAACGGATTGAATAAAGAAATGGAAGCTCCCCACATGTGCCGTTAGACCGGTATCTTGAACCACAGGGTTCAAGGTGGCTGTCTCCTGGATTCATCAGGCGCATCCTAAGAAAGGCGCGCACAACTGTTTCACTTTAGTCAACAGCCTGTTTTGATAATTGGTTCAAAGAATTTCAGTCTTGAACGTACACCGCAGGGAGCAATTTTAAACGGTAAAGATCATTATAAATCTTATATCATTCTTCCGAATGATATAAATCAACAGAACATTACTCGCGTTTTTTATTTAATACCGCAGTAATCCTCTCTCTTATATTTGTGATTCTACGCTTAATGTCGTCAATGTCAAAACCGTTTGATCGGTGTAGAGCAAGCAACTCATGTGTGATACCAAGTGCGGCGGCGATGATGACACGTTCAGAATCAACAATTTTACCTTCGTTTTTAATTTCTTGAATTTTGCTGTTTAAAAACTCGGCGGCCTTCAGAATTTCTTCACGTTCCTCATCAGGGCAGTTAATGCTGAATTCTCTGCCCATGATATCGATTATTAAGACATTTTCATTGTTCATGATCAGGTAAATGTTTTAAAAGGATTTCCAGGCGGCTGGAGGCAAGCTGTATTTTTTCTGTCAATTTTTCATTATGTGCGCTTGTCTGAGCGAGTTGCTGGCGTAATCGGATGTTTTCATTACAGATATCCTGATACAGGGTTATCAGCCGACTGACTTCTTCTTCCAGCATTTTGAGATCTGAATTCATGGATGTCCGGCGGCGAATGAAGAATCTTTCTTGGGATTATGACGCAGTAGTTCCTGGTGTTCAGTATGTTGCTGTTTTCTTATAATTTATTGTGTGTGCCATCGCAGAAGGGTGGGTTCCCTGTCTTTTTGCAAGTGCAAAGCCAAGCGGTTCTGTTAGCATCGACAGAAAAAGGCCGGGGCGTGAATTCCGTACCTTTATGCGAGCCATCGCAGAAGGGCTGGGATTGACTTCGCCCGCAGGTGCACCAGTAATATTGTTTGGCAGCTTCTAGCTGAACTTCTATCGGCGAAAATTTTTTTTCGATATTCGAATTCATAATTATCCCTCCTGTTTAATTTTTGTGAATATAAAGCAGATTAATTGAATAATCTTAAAGCATTCGGACTGCCTGGAATAATGTTATGCTTTTTCATCCGTGTTTGAATGTTGATCAGTTGTTGTTTGCTTCTTGCCAGTCCATTCTCACTAAGTGGTACGCGATTATCATCAACCATTATTCCGCCAAGCGTGTTAGAAAAAACTTTGGCAAAATGCGTCATCTGATCAAAGACCTTCTCGCCGTTTGCAACTCTTGGTACATCCAGTAAAAATGTAACACCGTGTGTGGTTATGGTTTTCATGTTATCAGGCGCAAAAGGTTCTGATTCATAATTGGTCAGTGTGAAAAGTACATGATTATCATCATTTCGGTATTTGAAAACACCATCCGTATCCAGTTTGAAACCGGATGCTTCGGCTAGTCCTCTGATTTTTGTACCGACAAATGCGCCTTCATCCTTGCTGATAATGTTAACACCGATCATGACATCGACGTCAGCACAAAATCTGTCAAGTTTAACGGCCTGCTCATGAGATGGCACGATATCTGGACATTCGGTTTTTGCATTGATCTGCCTGGCAAAATCCTGAACTGTGTCACGGAAAATGGATAAATCGATCTCTCTGATTGGGCCTGTCCGGTCAGCAAGTAGTAAGCATCCCCGCAAATGAATATAATCTGAGTGATCTGCTGATTTTATGTTGATGTCTTCCCATGGATCCTGCGCGTTTTTTTGTCCGAACCAGCTTAACGGTTTATTGAAATCAAATTTTCGATGCAACAATCCATCGAGTTCTTTTGTAGGTATGGTTGTGTTGGCGTAGATGTTGACAATATAGTTTGAGTGACTGTCAAATCCATCAATAAGTGCGTGAGTTTCACTATTTATTGATGTTTTATCGTCAGCGGTACTGGAGTGTTCATCCCGGTCAGGATTTTTTCTGATTTCATTCAGGCTTTCGGAAAATTCAGTTCCCGTTTTCCTGTTTGAGTCATTCTGGGGTGATTTTCCGGTAAAAAAGTTTTTATCCAGCAGTGGTTCGATTCTTTCATGAATTCTGTCACGGTTTCCTTCTTTGGCATTTGAGCTGCCTGTTTTTTCAAGTAATATGTCCTTATGTCTTTGATCCAGAGTGGATTCTATTTTCCGGCGATAGCGTAAGTGTTGCATTCGATTAAAGATGGCGACACCAATAATGATGATGATGCCAACGATGATTAAACTCACTTGCAAGTCACTCATGTTCAATATATCCATGCTATTGTCCTATTGCCTAACCTTCTCGCAGTTTTAATATCCAAGTTATGATGGTACAACATCTTTTGTTTTTTCAGAATCGATCGCGCCGTGAATATTTACGGCGACGACTCGGGAAACGCCTTGTTCCTGCATCGTGATGCCGATTAATTGCTGCGCCACTTCCATTGTAATTTTATTATGACTGATAAACAAAAACTGTGTTTGATTGGATAAATTTTTTACCAACTCGCAAAACCGTGCAGTATTGCTATCGTCGAGCGGTGCATCGACTTCGTCCAGAAGGCAAAATGGCGCCGGATTCAGGCGAAATAACGAAAAAATTAAAGCCAGTGCGGTCAGTGCTTTTTCACCGCCCGACAATAAATGAAGTGAATTGTTCTTTTTGCCGGGTGGCTGAGCGGTTAGTGTAACGCCGGCATCAAGAATCTTGTCATCACTGAGTACAAGCTCGGCTTTTCCGCCAGAAAAAATGACCGGAAAAAGTTCTTGTAAGTGATTATTGACAGTGTCGAAAGTTTTTTTTAGCAGCTTTTTTGTTTCCTGATCAATCTGCGCAATCGCAGTTTGCAAAATTGCAGTAGCTTCGCGCAGATCCTGTACCTGCGCGTCCAGCGTGTCTTCCCGTGAGCGAGCGGCTTCCAGTTCTTCGAGTGCGGCAAGGTTTACCGCGCCCAGTTCAGTAATGGATTGTTGGAGTCGTTTGATATCAGCCTGTAGAACAGTGTTCGTTCTGATGCCGAGAAATGATTGCAGACCGTCTTCATCGGTAAGCGCTTCGCGCAGTTGTTCGTTCAACCGTTCTTCCGATAAACCGGAGGCCTGTTTTTTAAGATGCAACTGTGTGATTGATTCGCGCAGTTTTGCTTGCCGTTGTTCTATTGACAGTGATGATTTCTCAATTTCCTGAATGTGTAGTCTTGTCTGATTGAGCCTGTCGCGTTGTTCGTCAACAGATTGCTCCAGTTGCAGGCAGCGTTGAGAACAGGCCTTCAGTTGATTATTAAGCTGCGAGTCATCCTGGTTTTCAGTTTCAGCAATTAATGCTGACTGCATTTGCAGTAGTCTTTTCTTGTTTTCCGCGAGTGATTGAAGTGCAGTCTCTAAGTCATTGATTTTGTTCTGACATATTTTTTCATGAAAAGCAGCTTCCTGAGTGATTTTTAATGCTTCCTGTATGATCAGGCGTTGATCGTTGAGTACTTTTGCACTGGTTTCCATTTCAATTTTTGCGCTATCGAGCTGCATTCCGATCTTTTCCAATTCCATGCGAAGCTCAGTAACTTCGTCTTCGGTATGCCTGTTTTGCTGGATTTCCTTATCGCACTGCAAACGTAATTCATTTAATTCCGCCGTTATCTGGGTTTTTCGTTGCTCAATTTGTATATTGATCTGTGTATGTTTGGTTTGCTCAATTTGCAGTGTATGCCGTTGTTGCGTGAGTTTTTGCTGATCATGGCGAAGTAATTGAATGGATTGTCGCAATTGCTCATGTTGCGCGGTGTTTTCTGCCAGAGAAGATTGATGTGCGGTCAATTCATTTTCATTGATTGCGATTTCGGACTGTATGTGATTCAGCTCATGCTGTCTCGACAGAACGCCATGAAGATGGGAATCGGGTGAATGAAAAAAAACATTGTGCCGGTTGATAATGTGTCCTGCGCGAACAACGAATTGCTCATTAGGCATCAGCAGATGTCGTTGCTGTAAACCAGTGTCCAGGTCGTCGACGACATAGGTTTTGTCGAGCCAGTATTGCAGCAGTGCTGACAGATGTGCGTCACTGCAGCTCAGAAAAGTGCTCAGTGTTTTCCATTCGGTGCGGGAGCG
>JADZAR010000208.1 GCA_020852475.1 Nitrosomonas sp. | reverse complement strand
CTGTTGTGGTCATTGGTCACACCTATGCTGATGCTGGGGATTTACACGTTTGTTTTCAGCGTTGTTTTTAAAGTACGCATGAATCAGGCTGGCGGCATTGACAGCCAGTTTGAATTCGCACTGCTGCTTTTTGCCGGTCTGATCGTGTTCAATCTGTTTTCCGAGTGCCTGTCGCGCGCACCCACGCTGATTCTGAATAATGTCAACTATGTCAAACGCATTATCTTTCCGCTGGAAATTCTGCCTTGGGTCACGCTTGGCGCGGCGCTTTTTCACGCCACGATCAGCTATTGCGTTTTATTCGTTTTTTTACTCGCCGCCGGCCAGACAATTTCCTGGACGGTGCTGCTGCTGCCCGTCGTATTGCTGCCTTTTCTGCTGTTAATTATGGGGTTGTCCTGGCTGCTCGCCTCAATCGGCGTTTTTATCCGTGATATCACGCAGTTTATCGGCCTGATTTTGACCATGCTGCTGTTCATGAGTCCCATTTTCTATCCTGTTTCAGCCCTGCCGGAATCTATTCGCGACTACCTGTTTCTGAATCCACTGACTTTCATTATCGAACAGTCCCGCGCGATTATCCTGTTCGGACAGTTACCGGAATGGTCCGGAATGATGATTTATTATGCCATCGGTATTCTGACGGCATGGGTCGGGTTGCTGTGGTTCCAGAAAACGCGCAAAGGATTTGCCGATGTTCTCTAAACCGGATCTCGCTCCCGCGATTCAGGCCATGGGTCTTTCCAAGTGCTATCAGCTTTACAATCACCCGCGCGACAGGCTCAAGCAGTTTCTGTGGCGTGGCAAGCGAACATTTTTCCGGGAACTGTGGGCGCTGCGGAATGTTGATCTGACCGTCACGCATGGCGAGGTCGTCGGCGTTGTCGGGCAAAACGGCTCCGGCAAATCGACGCTGCTGCAACTGATCTGCGGCACGCTGACACCCACCAGCGGATCACTAAGCGTCAACGGACGCATCGCCGCGCTGCTGGAGCTTGGCGCCGGATTCAATCCCGAATTTACCGGACGCGAAAACATTTACATGAGCGCTGCGATTCTTGGACTCAGTTCGGCTGAAATTGAAGACCGACTCGAACATATCATTGAATTTTCCGGTATCCGCGATTTCATCGACCAGCCGGTGAAGACTTATTCAAGCGGCATGTTCGTGCGCCTGGCCTTTTCCGTATCGATCAATGTCGACCCCGAGATTCTCGTGATCGATGAAGCGTTATCGGTGGGTGACGGCGCTTTTTCGCGCAAATCGTTTGACCGCATCATGCAATTGCGTGACGCCGGAAAAACCATCCTGTTCTGCTCGCATTCGATGTTTCAGGTCGAAGCATTATGCTCGCGCGTGATCTGGCTTGATCATGGCAAGATGATCGCCGATGGCGACGCGGCAAAAGTAGTGACTGATTACCAGATTTTTCTCGACAAGAGCGCGCTGGCCAGAAATGACGAAACCGCATCGCCAGCACCCACTGCGTCTTCAACCCTCCAGACGCCGCAAGCGGCGGAATCATCGCCATTCGCCGCCGGTCATGCACATCTTGAAAACGTCAGCATTTTGATTGACGGCGAAGATTGCAAGGATCACAAAGCTATCGCAGCCATCAGCGGCCAGTCATCACTTTCTGTGCGGATCGCCTTTGCTTCCGACCCGGCGCTGCCCTGCCCCAACGCCGCCGTCACGATTCACAGCATGGATGCACGCACGATCACCAGCGCCGCTACCTGGGAAGATCAGATCACACCTCAGCGCCAGCCCGATGGCAGCGGCAGCATCAGCCTGACGTTCGATCAATTACCCCTGCTGAAAGGCGAGTATCTGGTCAGCGCGCACCTTTTATGCGAACGCGGCATTCATGTCTACGAATCCGCCATCGGCATCGCAACACTTACCGTGCAGCAGAAGGGCCGCCTGCAGGGCTACTTCGCCATGCCGCACCGCTGGCAATGCGATAGCAATCACGCACAAAATGAATTCCATGGAGAACGTTGACAGTAAACCAGAATGGCAATGCCGCTGGGCTACGCCGCACGATCAGGATGCATTACTCGAACTTTTCGAATCGTCATTCGGCAAACCTATGCCAGACGGTTTGTGGCAGTGGAAATACGCCCGGCAGGAAAAACCCGGCATGCTGGCGCACATAGGCAACAGCATCATCGCCCACTATGGCAGCATTCCCCGCACCTTCAGCCTCAATAGCGCAACGGTTAACGCCGCGCAGATCTGCGATGTCATGGTCGCGCCACGAATGCGCGGCATTCTGACGCGCAGAGGTCCGTTTATGCATACCGCGGACACTTTCCTGGGCGAACAGGTGGGGCCGGACAAACCTTACCGCTTTGCTTTTGGCTTTCCTTCCGATCGACATGCCAGACTGGGCGAAAAAACCGGCTGGTATACACGTACCGACACTTTTCTGGAAGTCAGCTGGACACCGCAGCACCATCGGCAGGTGACGCTGCCTTTGCAGATCAAAACCACACCGCTGTCACTACAGGATGAAGCGATCATCGATAAGCTCTGGCAGGCTATGCAATCCACCCTGCCGGATTGCCTGATTCCTGTCAAAGACGCCGGTTTTTTCAAGTGGCGCTATCTGAATCACCCCAGCCATGCCTATGCGACGTATACCGTTGCAAAACGCTGGAGCGGCAGAATCACCGGCATCATCACATTGCGCGATCACGCGGCCAGCGGCGATATGGAACTACTCGACCTGCTGGGACCGCGCGAATCCATGACCACTTTATTGAAAACCGCGTGCCATATCGCCCGCCGCGCAGGCCGGAAACGGCTGTTCAGCTGGATGACACCAGCCATTCTCCGCCATTTGCCCGAACCTTCCGCGACGCAGGAGGTTTCCGGCGTCTATGTCACCCCCGATTACAAGCAGATGGTCGACGAACAGCAATTAAGCTGGTGGTTGATGTGCGGGGACACTGATTTTCATTAGCCGACAATATGCCCGATCACGCGATGCCAATCGGGCCTGCACGGCCTGCGCAAATCCAGGATGAATACTGACCGCCAGCCTTCGAGCATCAATCCGGTCATCGAACTGCTGCGCGGCGTTGCCGCCGTCATGGTAATGCTTTGCCATTACGCCGTACTGATTCAGGACGTGGAACGCAGCTGGATGAATTTTCTGTACACCGGCGTGGATTTTTTCTTTGTCATCAGCGGATTTGTTTTCGCGCCCCTGTTGCTCTCACCCGTGCGGGAAAATACTGCCGCGTTCGCTGTCCGGCGGGCGTTCAGAATCTATCCGCTGTTTCTGTTCGCGATCCTGTTCTACGCCCTGCTGCCGCACAAGACATGGGACAACGGCATCATTCTGCAGCATGCGCTGTTCCTGCATACCACGATCTCGAAAGAAATCGCGTTTTATTACAATCCCGCCTTCTGGTCTCTCCCGGTGGAAGTCGAATTCTACTTACTGCTCGGGTTGCTGGTTTTTCTGAAAATACGCAACACAACACCGATAATACTGCTCCTGGCGGGATTATCGCTGCTGACCGGTTTGTGGGCGCATCATTTTCTGCCGGAAAATGCACATGCAAAACTGGTTCTCATTCATCACCTGTCCAGCATTCTGCCGGAATTCCTGCTCGGTACGCTGGCTTACCGGATCAGCAAAAACTGCGGCAGGTTGTCGGGCTTTCTGTACGGCATTGCGGGATTGCTGTTGCTGTCCGCTCTCGGCCATGGCTTTGTTATGCATGGCAATGCCATCAACGGCATGACCTACGGCCTGTTCAACCTGCTTTGCGCGCTCGGCTATCACTGGATCATCATCGCCTGCATGGCCTTTTACCGGCATGCGAACACTACGGTTTCATTGAGTCTGCTGGCGGGCGGCATGGGCAATCTCAGCTATGGTGTTTATCTGTTTCATAACGCCATGCCGCCCTTGATCAGCGCGTTCTTTGAATTCACGGGTGTTACATTATTCATCACGTCAATACTGACCACCTTTATGATTTCCGCTACCATGTACCGGATTCTGGAAAACCCCATGCGTAAATTCGGACGGCGCTATGCGGCGCGGTTTTATCAAAGATAGCCATGATCTCTGTCATACTGGTCAATTACCACACTGCCCGGCATACGCTCGACGCCGTCGCTTCCGTAGACGCACAACAGGCTATTGACAAGCCCGAAATCATCGTCGTCGACAACAGCGTCAGCGATGCCGAAAGCGCTTTCCTATCAGCGCACCTGCCCGGCACCGCAACCTGCATTCGCAATCCGGAAAACACCGGTTTCGCCAGCGCCTGCAACCTGGCTTTCGCGCAATCCAGCGGCGAATTCGTGCTGTTGCTCAACCCGGATGCCCGCCTGTTGCCCGGCGCACTGTCAAAACTCGCTGACAGCCTGACAAATCACTCCGACGCCGGAGCCGTCGGTCCGCGCGTATACTGGGACGACGGCCGCCGGTTTCTGATGCCGCCGAGCACTTATCCATCGCTGTCCGGCTTTTATCATGAAGCCGTTTCCAGGGCGTTT
>JADZAR010000207.1 GCA_020852475.1 Nitrosomonas sp. | reverse complement strand
GCTTCTTTGGCGGCTGGTCTGGCTGAACATCTTAAAGCCGACAAACCATTGATTGCGGTCAAAAACACACGTGGTCTGCGTAAAAAGGACATGATTCATAACGGTGCAACGCCAAAAATGGAAATCAATCCTGAAACCTATGAAGTTCGTGCTGACGGGGAGCTATTGACATGCGAGCCGGCGATTACACTTCCACTGGCGCAGCGTTACTTTTTATTCTGAAAGCCGGTTTTAACTGGCGTTCTCAGTAAAAGAAAGGACGTTGCATCTTTCTTTTACTGAGTTTGCGTTGAAAGTATCGCTTTTAACACGATGAAAAGTTAAATAATAACCCTGAAGCGTGAAAGTTTCGACTTTTCCGCCAGCAGCGCACACAGCACCGCAAAAACAAGCGCTTGTTGAACCGGCTGCTGCTGGATAACCGGCAAAGAAAATCCATTCACTGCCCGAGAATAAATGACGACTGGTATACAACACATCACCGAACTATTGCGTTTGCTTCATTTGGCAAGTCCATCACTGCCGATCGGTGCTTATACTTATTCACAAGGACTGGAAACGGCAATCGAAATCGGCAACGTTTCCAATGCAGAATCTGCATACGACTGGATTTCGGAATCCCTGTCAGTTATTGCTGATTTTGAAGTACCTGTCTTCTGGCGTTTGTTGCGCGCTTTCGCAAATAACAATACGGCGGATGTCACGCACTGGACAGAATTGTTTCTGGCAGCGCGCGACACGCAGGAATTTCGCGCCGAAACAATTCAGATGGGCTATTCGCTAAGCAAACTGATACTGGATTTGAACATCGCGGATGAATCATTACAGGCGATCCTGGCAAGTCAGGCGGAAATTCCTCTGCCGACGGCATTCGCCTGCGCGGCTGCCGCATTGAAGATGTCACCTGACGCTGCTTTATCAGGGTTTTTATTTTCAATCGTCGAAAATCAGGTGCTTGTGTGCGTAAAATCCGTGCCCCTTGGGCAAGTTTCAGGACAACGTTTGTTGCTTGCTCTGCATCCGGCTATAGAAGCAGCGCTCAATCATGCGAAGCAGCTTGAAGACGATGAGCTTTCCAATTGGTCGCCGGGCTTATCCATTTTGTCGATGATGCATGAAATACAATACAGTCGGATTTATCGATCTTAATTAAAACAACTACCTGGGATGTAACATGACACATAAATCGAATCCACTTCGCGTTGGTATAGGCGGTCCGGTTGGTTCTGGCAAAACCGCGCTATGTGAGGTGCTGAGCAAAAAAATGCGTGATCAGTATGAAATGGCGGTTATCACTAACGACATTTATACCAAGGAAGACCTGGAAATATTACTGCGCGCAGAAGCATTACCGGCAGAGCGGTTGGTCGGCGTTGAAACAAGCGGTTGCCCGCATACCGCGATCAGGGAGGATGCATCCATCAATCTGGAGGCAATTTCCCGCATTACTCAAGAATTTCCCAATCTTGATCTGGTACTGGTTGAGTCCGGTGGCGACAATCTGGCGTCCACGTTCAGTCCCGAATTATCCGATCTGACCATTTATGTCATTGATGTGGCTGGCGGTGAAAAAATACCACGGAAAGGCGGGCCGGGGATTACACGTTCGGCATTGCTGGTTATCAATAAGATCGATCTGGCGCCGTATGTCGGCGCCGATCTGGAAGTAATGGCGCGCGATGCCAAACGAATGCGTGGCGACCGGCCATTCGTATTTACCAATTTGCGCACTGGTCAGGGAGTGCAGGAAATTATCGATTTCATTGTCAAGCAAGGCTTGCTTGACGAAATGAAGACACATTAATTTCCTGACGGAGCATATAGGCGCAAAGAATTTTTAATTGAACATGATCCGGAGATAAAAAATGCAATGGGCGATAAAACTAGACATGGCTATACCACGTCCAATTCGGGTAATCCTGCGAGGCGTTGGGCAGGTTTTTTTTTGCGGTAATGCAATTACGGGGTTGCTCTTTTTAATTGCGCTTTATATCGGTGGCGTAACCGCTGGACTTGCGGCTACCGTCGGCGTTGTAACCAGCACCATCACTGCGTATGTACTGGGTTTTTCAGAGGATGACATTGACGCAGGTCTCTACGGTTTTAACGGTACTCTGGTTGGCCCTTGTCTATTTTTATTTCTCGAAAATACGCCTTTGCTGTGGGTATACGTTGTTCTCGCCTCGATACTGTCGAGTGTCGTTCTGGCGGCTCTGATCAGGATTCTGACGCCCTATAAAATACCCGCTTCGACATCACCCTTTGTTCTGACTTGCTGGATGTTTATGATCGCTGTCTATTCATTTGACAGTCTTTCACGCGGTCCCGTGTTGTCTGCGCCCGGCATTCCTGAAACAATTGCAAACGCCGATCTGCCGGTGACAGCCTGGTTGTCGATGGCGAATGAAACGACTGAACTGTGGTATGTGGCGCTGACGAAAGGCATTGCTGAAGTCATGTTTGCGGACAATGTTCTGGTTGGCATTTTATTTTTAATCGGTATCGCGATCACGTCCTGGCGGGGCGCTTTTATGGCTTTCTGTGGCGCATTTGTCGGCGTACTGGTGCCGGTGCTGCTGGGCGCAAGTCAAAATTTAATCGAAATGGGACTGTATGCCTTTAATCCTGTATTAACCATGATGGCCATTGGCTGGGTTTTTCTCAAACCCTCCGCTGGAACAGCTCTTCTGGCGCTGCTGGCAGGCGTGTTGACGGTGATTTGTCAGGCCGGTCTGGCTAATTTTCTGGCGCCTGTCGGCTTACCCACGCTGACATTTCCGTTCGTATTAACCATGTGGATGTTTCTGTTTGCAGCAAGTATGTCTAAACACTGGTCGTCTTGAAGTTAATCATGGAGCAAAAATATATGCAGAAAATCGAGGAAACTACGGCATCAGACACAGAAAAATCTCAGCAAAGACGCCTGTTGCTGAAAATGCTCGCAGCGTCTCCGCTGGGTCTGGTCTTGCCAGCTTCAAATGAGGCAAAGGCCATGTCGGGGTTGGTCAAATTGCCGCCTATTCCGGAAAATGTGCTGAGTCCGGAAGCCGCCCTTGAGCGGTTAATGAAAGGGAACGAGCGTTATGTAAGTAATCAATCCACGCCATTGAATTTTAAAGACGAACGTCTCGATCTGGTCAAGGGACAGAATCCCTTTGCCTGTATTCTCAGTTGTTCCGACTCCCGTGTCAGCCCGGAATTCTGCTTTGACGAACAGCGCGGTGATTTGTTTGTGGCGCGTGTGGCAGGTAATTACATTACAACGGATTTTATTGCAACCCTGGAATATGCCGCGGCTGTTTTGCATGTTCCGTTAATTATGGTTCTGGGTCATGAAAGCTGCGGCGCGATACAAGCGGCGATTGACGCAACCGATAATTACGAACAGTTTCCCGGACATATACAAACCATTGCCACGGCGCTGACCCCAGCAGTCAGAGCGGTGCGCAAGGCCCCGGACTATGTTTCCAGTGACCGTTATTTCGATATTGTTAAAAAAAATGTTGTGCTTAATGTTGAAGAATTAAGAAAACAGCCGCCCATTTTGAGTCGGTTGGTTGATAGCAAGAAACTCAAGATTGTGGGCGGGGTGTATCATCTGAAAACCGGGCAGGTTGAATTAATTTCATAGCGGATATCGCAGAAAACTAATCAATTCAACATAGTACTTCGTTAACTTACCCGCTAAGCCAAAAATGCCTGTCCGATATATTCCAACAAGATACTTCGCATACTTTCTGCTGATTTCGCTGCTTTTGCTGGGTTTGTTTATTGCGTTTTTGTCTTTTTCTCACGTGCCATTGACATTCAATTTTCAGCTCGATCAAGACTGGAATGAAGGCTTCCGGCATCCATTGACTGGTTGGGATCATGTACTCGTGATGGTTGCCGTTGGTGTCTGGGCGGCGCAGATACGCGGACAGGCGCTGTG
>JADZAR010000206.1 GCA_020852475.1 Nitrosomonas sp. | reverse complement strand
CTGGTGCCCGCGTTTCCGTTTTTCCTGATCAACCTGTTGATGGGATTAACCGCCATTCGCAGCCGCACGTTCTTCTGGGCCAGTCTGACCGGCATGTTTGCCGGCAGCGCGGTATATGTCAATGCCGGCACGCAATTGGCGTCGATCAATAGTCTGTCGGATGTCCTGTCCCTGGGATTGATGCTGTCGTTCATACTGCTGGCTGTATTCCCATGGCTCGCTCGCTGGGGAATGGGATTGATGCGAACGCGCCGCCTGTACGCGCAATGGCCGCGGCCGAAAACTTTCGATCGTAACCTTGTGGTGATCGGCGCGGGCGCGGCGGGGCTGGTCACGGCGTATATCGCCGCGGCGGTGAAAGCAAAAGTCACCTTGATCGAAAGCCATAAAATGGGCGGTGACTGCCTGAATTACGGTTGTGTGCCGTCCAAGGCATTGATCCGTTCCGCCCGATTCGTCAAGCAAGTACAACAATCCGCCGCACTGGGTATGAAACAGGCGTGGGTGGATTACGATTTCGCCGATGTCATGGCGCGCGTGCAGCGCGTGATCAAAACCGTAGCACCGCACGATTCCATCGAACGCTATACGCAACTGGGTGTCGACGTGATCGAAGGGCGAGCCAGAATCACGTCGCCGTGGACGGTCGAAGTCGATGGCCGGACATTGACGACGCGCGCGATTGTCATCGCCACCGGCGCAAGCCCGGTAATTCCCGATATCCCGGGACTGGAAAGCGTGCGATATTTCACTTCCGACACCATCTGGTCACTGACCGAACGTCCGGAGCGCCTGGTGGTGCTGGGCGGCGGGCCGATCGGTTGCGAACTCGCGCAGGCTTTCGCGCGGCTGGGTTGTCAGGTCAGTCAGGTTGAGCAGGGCGATATCATGCAGCGCGAGGACGATGACGCCAGAGCATTGGTCAAAACCGCGTTGCTGGATGACGGCGTGCGGATGCTGATGCAGACCAAAGCCGTGCGCTGTGAAATAGACGCGGAAACCAACCGGCAGCAACTGATCGTGGCGGATCACGACGGCAAAGAGACAGCGCTGCCGTTTGACGCATTGCTGTGCGCGGTCGGGCGCGCGCCGCGCACCGCAGGATTCGGCCTTGAAGCACTCGGCATTCCCACGACAACGCGGCGTACCATAGAAACCAATGCCTGGTTGCAAACGCTGTATCCGAATATCTACGCCTGCGGCGATGTCGCCGGGCCGTATCAATTCACCCATGCGGCGGCGCATCAGGCGTGGTATGCGTCGGTCAATGCGCTGTTCGGTGATTTCAAACGCTTCAAGGTTGACTATTCGGTGATGCCGTGGACAACGTTTACCGATCCCGAAGTCGCGCGCGTGGGGTTATCCGAAGGCGAAGCCAAGGCACGCGGCATTGCGGTGGAAGTCACGCGTTATCACCTTGATGATCTCGATCGCGCCATCACCGACGAAGCGACGCACGGCTTTGTCAAAGTATTGACCGCGCCCGGCAAAGACCGCATCCTGGGCGTCACCATTGTCGGCGAACACGCCAGCGACCTGCTCGCGGAATATGTATTGGCAATGAAGCACGGCCTTGGTCTCAACAAAATCCTCGGCACCATCCACACCTACCCGACCTGGCCGGAAGCCAATAAATACGCTGCCGGAGAATGGAAACGCACGCATGCGCCGCAAAAAATCCTGCATTGGATGGAACGGTTTCACAGCTGGCGGCGGGGTGAGAAAAAAAGTTAAGGGGGCCTCTAAAAACTCAGAGTTTTTAGACAAGACGAGGCGAGAACAAAAAATATTGACGCAGAATATGATCGATATGTAAGGAGATATTCTTTGTGAACGACGACGTATTGTAACGAAATATGAATTTTTAGAGATGTACTTGAGCCGGCGTGCTGGCACACCATCAACCAATCCGGAATGTATAAAACAATTCGCGATTATTTCCTGAAAGTCATGTTTTTGCAGTCATGTGTGGTAAATTATCCGCCGGAGAACGCATTATTGATGTAACTCAATCAATAATAAGGGTTTTATTGTAGTCCTATGCAGGACATGGGGTGCCGGAAATAACTGACAGAGATCGGTGTAAACCCCTGGTTTATTAAATTCAGAAATAATAAAAACAACCAGTTATAAATAGCTGTAAAGATTTTTGTACAGATCTTTCACCCCATGCTGCTGGCGGCGCTATCGGTTTGTGTTTTTATGAATTGCTGAAAAGAAATAATCAGTGGCGGAAGAAATTATGGATAAGTGCATCAGTATATTAATCGTGGAAGATGAGCAGGTCGTCGCGCTTGATCTGAAAAGACGTTTGACGAAGCTCGGTTACCGGATCGTCGGTATGGCGGCCAGCGGCAGTAGAGCGCTGGATCTGGCGGAGAAGGAAGCGCCCAATGTCGTGTTAATGGATATTCATATACAGGGCGGAATCGATGGCGTGGAAGTAGCCGCCCGATTGCAGAAAATGCACAATATTCCAATCATCTATCTGACGGCGTATTCTGAAGAGCAAACCCTGAACAGGGCGAAAGAAACCCGACCTTATGGTTATCTGCTAAAGCCGTTTTCCGACAGGGAGCTGCATGTCATGATCCAGATCAGCATGGAACGCTATGAAAAGGAAATATTGCTGATGAAAAATGAGCAGCATTTCCGGCTTGCGCTGGAAGCCGCGAAATTGGGCACCTGGGAGATGAAGACCCAATCTTGCGAAGTTTCCATCCAGGAAAGCAGGGAAGGCAATCTTGAACCGGTCTCTGACTGGAAAAAATTCTTTCAGTCGATAGTCGGGGATGACAGACAGAGAGTCATTGCTTTTTTTGAGAAATTACGTACATGTTCGGAAAGTGACACGAATGAAATCGAGTTTTGTGTCAATTCAGAGACGAAGCGCGACGCCTGGTATAAGCTGTATGGCAAAGCTTTTGTCAACAAACAATCAGGTGATTGTCAGATTGTGGGGGTTTTGCAGGAAACCACGCAGCATCATCGCGTCATTAACAGGTTGGCGCAGGCGGCTGCCGTTTTTAAATGCGCGGCGGAAGGCATCGTCATTCTTAGAAACAAGTGTTTTGAATGCGCCAATGACGCTTTTTATACCATTACCGAGTACCGGGATAATGATCTGATCGATCAGGAGTTGCCGTTTCTAACCCGTCAGTTTCTGGGTAGCAAGGTGTATGATGGAATCTGGCGGAGAATGGCGCAATACGATAGCTGGCAAGGCGAAGTTACGGCGTATAAAAATAACAACGAAATGATCTATGTGTGGTTGTCCATTGCGCGAATTCCTGTCTCCAACGGCGAAGAGGACAAACAATGCATCGTCATGATGTCGGACATTACCGCCGTTCGGGAGGCGCAGGAGCAGCTGTCGCAGTTCGCCTACTATGATAGCCTGACTAATCTGCCCAATCGCAGGCTGGTGATGGACCGGCTGAAACAGGCGCTGGCGCTGGCGGCGCGCGAATCGTCGTTTCTGGGGGTGTTGTTTATCGACATCGATAACTTCAAAAGAGTGAATGACACGCTTGGCCATAAAGCCGGGGATTTGATGCTGTGCCATATTTCGCAAAGAATGCTGACGACATTGCGGCAGAGCGACACTCTTGGCAGGCTGGGTGGTGATGAATTTGTCGTGATTGTCACCAATGCCGAGTCCCGCGATGCGTTTGCGAACATTGCCCGGAAAATAATGCATGGCCTGTCCAATCCGATCGTTATCGAAGGATTCGAGATCGTGCCGTCGTGCAGTATCGGCATCAGCGTTTATCCCGATCATTCCGACCATCACGACAAGCTTCTGCAAATGGCGGATACCGCCATGTATGAAGCGAAGAGCAGCGGACGAAACTGCTTTCAGTTCTATCATCCTTCGCTGACACAGCGAGCGGCGCATTATTTGACGCGAGAACATGAATTGCATCTTGCGCTGGAAAGAGATGAATTTCTGCTGCATTACCAGCCTCAGTTCTCTTCGCCGGATCTGCGGATTACCGGCGTGGAAGCGCTGATACGCTGGCAGCACCCGGTCAAGGGTTTGTTATCGCCAGCGGAGATTGTTCCTGTGGCGGAAGCGAGCGGCCTTATTGTCGCTATCGGCAACTGGGTGTTGAAAGAGGCCTGTCGGCAGCTCAGTGTGTGGCGTACGCTTGGTTTTTCCGATTTGCATATCGCGGTGAATATTTCAGTGCGGCAGTTTTCCGACAATTATCTGCCGGTGCTGATTGCCGAATTGCTGGAAGAATATCAGTTGCCTGCGCGCCTGCTTGAACTGGAAATAACGGAGTCCTGTCTGCAAAACGATCTGGTTAATGTGACCTGCCTGCAACAACTGGAAAAACTGGGTGTATCGATTTCCATTGATGATTTCGGTACGGGCTATTCCTGCATGAGTTCATTGAAGAATCTTCCTATACACCGGCTGAAAATCGATCGCAGTTTTATCAAGGATATACCCCAGGATAAAAACGACTGCGCGATTGCGGCGGCGATTCTGGCGCTGTCGAAAGAACTCAATCTGAAAGTGATTGCCGAAGGCATTGAAACACAGGAGCAGGTCGATTTTCTGGCGAAATTCGCCTGTACGGACTTGCAGGGATTTTTGTTTGGCAAGCCGGTTGCGCCGGAACAGATACCTGATTTGATTCGACAGCAATCGAGCGCCACGTAGACGCCGAATGGTCGGTGACGTGGCTTATTACGCCATGCCGGGAATCCGGATTTAGGAATATGACATCACGCACCCGATTCAAACGTTTCAACAATACCGCGGAAATGATGCATCTTGCCGTGGAAGCTTCTCCGAACGGCATGGTGATGACCGATCGGGAAGGTTTCATTGTCCTGGTCAATTCCGCCACGGAAAAGCTTTTCGGTTACTCAAGACAGGAACTCATCGGACAGCCGGTTGAAATGCTGGTACCCAAGCGATTCAATCATCAACACCCCGAGTATCGGGAAAATTATATCGGCGAATCGAAAACCCGGCCCATGGGGCATGGCAGGGATCTCTACGGTCTGCGGAAGGATGGCACGGAATTTCCGGTCGAAGTAGGGCTGAATCCGGTCGAAACCGATCATGGCCTGTTTGTGCTGGCGGCCATTGTCGATATCACTGATCGCAAGCACGCGGAAGAAATGATTCATCTGGCCGTGGAGGCATCCCCCAATGGCATGGTGATGACGGATGAAAACGGAATCATTGTCATGGTGAATTCAACCACCGAAATGCTGTTCGGTTATCCCCGCAATGAATTAATAGGACAACAAATTGAAATCCTGATTCCGGAATCGCACCGCAAGCATCACCCGGAGTTGCGGAGAAACTATCTGAAACAACCCGATACGCGCGCAATGGGACATGGTAGGGATCTCTACGGGTTGCATAAGAATGGGAGTGAATTTCCGGTTGAGGTGGGCTTGAATCCGATCCGCACGCCGCAAGGCATGATGGTGCTGGCTTCAGTCATCAATATCACCGAGCGGAAACAGCAGGAGTTGCAATTAAAAACCGCTTTGAAAGAAAAAGAGCTTTTACTGGCTGAAATACATCACCGGGTTAAAAATAATCTGCAGATCATCGATAGCCTGCTCGGCATGCAATCCGACATGTTGGTTAATGCGGCGGCGGTTTCTCTGTTGAGAGAAAGTCAGAATCGGGTGAAGTCGATGGCGTTAATCCATCAGATACTGTATGAATCGTCGGATTTTGCCAATGTGGATTTTTCCAGTGTGCTTCGCGCGCTGATCAGCAATCTGCAATATTCCTATGCGTTGGATGCTTCCAGAATACAGGTGCGTATCGATACGGACCCCGTTTTTCTGCCGATCGATATCAGTATCCCGCTTGGGCTGATTGTCAATGAATTATGTTCCAACGCCATGAAATATGCATTTGGCGAAAAGGATTCAGGCACGATAGAGATCAGTCTTAAATATACCAAACCGCATGCGCTGCAAGTGTATATCGCCGACAATGGTGCAGGCATCCCGGATGCATTCGACCTGGAAAATTCATCAACGCTCGGCTTGCAACTGGTGCATCTGCTGAGCGAGCAAATTTCCGCCGAATTGATTTTTCAACGCAAGAATCCGACAAGTTTTACATTGCATGTTCCCATAGAGGTGAACTGACTGGTGAGTCCGAATGGTGCAATGCGCTTCTCTGATTGGCAGACGCGACAAGAACGTTCCGCTTCAACTGCACCCTGTTTCAACGAATGATGCTTGCCATGAAAAATAATATCGTGTTTAGTCCCTGAGATATAAGCTTATTCCGTGCTTGAATTGTAATGTCTGTGCCTTATTTTCTCGCGAACCTGATCAAGCAATTTTTCAGCCGGTGGTATTGACATATTTATTGAATATTTATTCTAACTCCATAATATTAAAAAATATTTTTCATGAGTGTACGGCATTGTCCTCAAGATTATTAGGCAAAATGTCGTATACATTACACTATGTTGGCCGCAGTATACGAAAGGAGAGAGGAGCATGATTGCAGCGCAAACTGAAGCAAAGCGATTTATCAATTGGCTTGAAAAATACAACCATCATGGTGGGTATGATAACTTAGGGCAAGCCCTCCATAGCTGGTGTACCGCAGATGCGGGTGTCAGCCGTCTTGGTTTTGACTATGCCCAATTCTTACAAATGGTTATAGCTGTGCTCGCTACAGCGAAAGATTCGTTACGTGTCGGTATTGATGTTGGTTCGAATGGATATAAAGACCTTGCTCTACCGACTGCATTCGACGGATGGCTTCCTGATCGAGATGATTTCCAAGCTGCTGTTGAAGAAACAAAAATACGCCAAGCTGAGAGGCATGGCTAACTCCGCAGCCCACATGGACGCTGTGCGATAAAGCCGCATAGCATCGGTGATTTTCTACTATGGTATGTATATGAAGAGAAGCAGCGTGTCATTTGAGGCAAAGCAAGATTTTTGCAAAAGTTTCAAAGCATTGGTAATCAAGGAAGCGACTGCAGGGGATGCTAAGCAAGTAGGGTGGATCAGTGCAACGTCATCCACCAGCCAAGCGCAGCTTGGCATAGTCCATGCGTCAATAAGTGAACCGCAACTGATGCAATGCCCTTCGTTTATTGACACTCTGCAATTTAATCAAACCGGAAGGTATAAAACAGATCCACCGCGCTGTCCTCGCCGGCCTGGGTGACGACGGTGATGCTGGGCGTCAGGGTGTAGGTCAGTTTGGTGATACCCGCGGTGGCTGCGGTGATGCCGCGTT
>JADZAR010000205.1 GCA_020852475.1 Nitrosomonas sp. | reverse complement strand
TGTCCATCGCAGCCATTTCCTACTATGTGGTCAGCCTGATCCTGTATGTCGCCAAAGCGGCCAAATCGGCCGGTTTTCCGGTGCATCCCGAACTGATCGCCGGATTGATGATACCGGTTGTGCTGTGTACTGTCTGGTACGTCACGCGCCGCATTCACCAGAAATTCCTCCAGCTGGATAAAAGTACTGATTCAAAGCCGGTTAAAGGGGCCTAGATTGATTGCTGAAAGCTGATTGATCGTGTTTTTTATAAAACAGTTATGTAATGATTATTTTCAACAGGATTGTCTTAAAGGGTATCTTTAAAAATCCAGATTTTGTCACAACACTTTGTTGCTCGCAGAAAATGTTTTCTTACATATCAATTACATGCCGTGTCAGGATTTATAGTGTGGTTCAGTTTTTTTCCATTCCTTGCGCGCGGTTCTTTTGAATTCCAGATTATAGGTCATCGAGCGTAACCCTGACTGCCGGTTCGTTTGCGCTCTCCTTGAGCTCCGCATCGCCAATCAATTCCATCAGCGCCTCATAAGCGGCGGCCGGTACACAGTGAAAAGCGGGCTCATTACGGTTCAGGATGGTAATCGGCATGCCATTGCCGCTGGAGACAATTCGGATATGCGGGCGGCAATTTCGGTAAGCACCCGATGTGTTATGTTTTGGGTTGCTGGTGTTGGTTTTTTGGAACCTGATTGTAGGTCTCTCAAATGGTCGCGCAAAGATTCTGACGAATACACTGCAATCGAACATCAGGTTTGTGGATCAGGCAGTGAAGCGCGGCGATTGGAGTATGTTTTGTTTTCGCATCGTATGTTCTTCCAGCAGTAGCACAGGAATGTCCGGTGTTGCGCGCGTTTGTACATTCTGTTTCCGGAACTTTCAGGCACACCCGGCGCATATTTGTTGTTATTATCCTCATTTTTTAACTTTCCGGCGCACAAAGAAATAGCGCCATTCTGCTGTCTGCGCGAATTTTTCATGCCTATCCTGTCGATGAAACTGCTGTTTAGAATCTTTATTCTGAGTCTTGCTTACTTTATTGGCGGGAAACTGGGACTCAGCATGCCGTATATCGGCTCCAACATTACGTTGTTCTGGCCGTCAAGCGGTATTGCGCTGGCCGGACTGCTGATCTGGGGATTTTCCTGCTGGCCGGGGATTTTCCTGGCGGCTTTGGCGATTACCTTAACCACGGGCGATCTGGCTTTTTCATCGGCTGCGCTTATCGCGGCGGGGAACACAGCGGGTCCATTGGTGGCTGCCTGGCTACTGAAGCGCGCCGGTGTGTTGCAGCAGCGATTCGAGCGCGGACGGAGTATTCTGGCTTTAGTCATGATTGGACCGGCCTGCATGGTAATTAATGTCAGTGTAGGCATCCTGGCGCTGAGTATCGATCAGCAGATACCTTCCACGATATTTTGGCGGGCAGGGTTGAACTGGTGGCTGGGCGATGCAGTGGGCGTGCTGATCATGACACCGCTACTGCTGGTCTGGTCTTTGCACAAGCCATTCACCCGGCGCACATTAAGATCGCAGGTGGAATTTACGTTGAGTCTGGCATTATGCGCGGTACTTGCCTGGCTGGTGTTTGGCATGCATTATTCGCTGGATTATCTGCAGTTGTCGTTGGCTTTTCTCGTTTTTCCGCCATTAATTTGGGCAGGTCTGCGTTTCAATGCGCGGGGTGCGACGCTTGCGGCGTTTCTGATTTCGGTGATCGCGGTCTGGGGAACAGCGAAAGGCAGTGGGCCATTCATAGAAGGTACTTCGCGAATTGATCAATTGGCGTTGTATATTTTCGTCATGACCAATGCTGTGCTGTCCATGCAGGTGATCGGCGTTCAGGCATTCAGGCGGCAGGCCGAACGGGCGTTGCGCGACAACGAAACGCGTTTGCGATTGGCAATGGCTGCTGCCAATCAGGGGCTTTGGGATGTTAACGTGCAAACCGGTATTGCCACGGTTAGCCCCGAATACGCCTTGATGCTGGGTTACGATCCGGAAAATTTTGTCGAGACCAGGGAGCGTTGGCGTCAGCGCTTACATCCTGATGATCGTGATGCGGTGTATCGAATTTATGAAGACTATGCGGCAGGCCGACTCGGTGACTACCGGGTTGAGTTTCGCCAGCAAACCCGGCAGGGTCAGTGGAAATGGATTCTTTCGATGGGCAGGATGGTCGAGTGGGATGCGCAGGGGCGGCCGCTGCGCATGATCGGCACGTATACGGATATCAATGACAGCAAGGCGCGGGAAAACGCTTTGCGGCAAAGCCAGGATGCTTTGAATCAGGCGCAGGCGATTGCTAAACTGGGTAGTTGGCAGCTCAATGTGGAAAACGATATGCTGACTTGGTCTGATGAAATCTTTCGGATTTTTGCGGTTACAGATAACAAACCGTTGAGTTATGCGGATTTTCTTGCCTGTGTTGTTCCTGAAGACCGGGATTATGTCGACCGGGCGTGGCAGGCGGCGCTCCGCGGTGCGTCCTATGATATCGAGCATCGCATTAATGCTGCCGGCAGGATTAAGTGGGTACGGGAGAGAGCGCAGATTCATTTTGACGGTAACGGCAAGCCTGTGTCGGCTTTGGGCACCGTGCAGGACATCAGCGCGCGCAAAGCAACCGAATTGCAGCTCAAGCATTCGAGAGCGCTGCTAAGACAGGTAATTGACGCCACACCGGACTGGATTTTCGTCAAAGACCATGCGCACAGATTTATTCTGGTGAATAAGGCTTTTGCGCAAGCACAAGGCCTGAATCCGGAACAGATGCTCGGTAAGGCTGACATGGAGATCTGGCCTGGAGATCTGCGCTTGGGCGATCAGTATAAGGGTATCGACAGTTTTCACGCTGACGATGGCCGGGCGCTTGGTGGCGAGATTGTCCATAATTTGTCTGACTGGGTTACTTTGATTGATGGCCGTTTGCGCCGTTTTGATACCTTCAAGCTGCCGTTGCGGCAGGATGATGGCGCCATTCACGGCGTTCTGGGTTACGCCCGCGATATTACCGACCGTCTGGAGCTGGAAGACAAGTATCGCAATCTGGTGGAGCAAATTCCGGCAGTAACTTATATTGCCGCCCTGGAACCTATGGGGCATACGCTGTATGTCAGTCCGCAAATTCAAAACCAGCTGGGTTTTACTGCGCAGGAGTGGATGGATGATCCCGGCCTGTGGCAGAGACTGCTGCATCCTGAAGACCGGGACAGAGTGTTGGCCGAAATTACCGCCAGCGAATTTGGTTTTGCGGCGACCTATCTTGAATATCGCCTGTTCCGGCGTGACGGCAGCACTGCCTGGGTCGCTGATTATGCGGTCAGGATAAAGCATGCCGCCCGTCAAAATACTTATATCCAGGGAGTCATGCTGGATATCAGTCAGCGTAAACAAACTGAGCAGGCATTGCGGCAGGCGCTTGATGAATTGCGTGTTGCTGAAAAGCAGCAACGTGAATTGCACGGTTTGGCTGAGCGTGAACAGAGCCGCATGAGCGCTTTGCTTGCCGCAATGAGTATCGGTATCCTGTTTGAAGACAATCAGCATTGCGTGGAATACGTCAATCCGGCGTTTCTGCGCATGTGGCTGATTAGTGAACATGAGGACTTGCGCGGCCTGCCAACCAAGACTGTGCTCGAACGTTCCACCGAGCATTTTGTCCGGCCAGCAAATGCATCCAGATATGTACTGAATGTCATGAATACGCATGAGATCAGCGAACGTTTCGAATTGGAGTTGGGTGATGGCCGGATGTTGACGCAGCTGTCCTATCCGGTCACTGACAATGAAGGGCGGGTGCTGGGACGGCTGTGGATTTATGAAGATATCACCCGCGAGCGGCAGACCGCTCAGCAGTTGCTTTATCTGGCCGAGCGCGATCCGTTGACCGGGTTGTATAACCGTCATCGTTTTCAGGAGCAACTGGAAAATCTGATTGCCGGTACGTTGCGCAGTCATGCGCGATTTGCGTTGTTGTATTTCGATCTGGATGATTTTAAATACATTAACGATACTTTCGGGCATAGCGCTGGTGATACGGTGCTGGTGCGAGCCGCGGGAGAGGTTTCAAGTGTTATTCGGCACATTGAGATTTTTGCCCGCCTGGGGGGGGATGAGTTTGCCATTTTGAGCTACATTCAGCCGGATGATGATATTTCCGCGCTGCCGTCGCGTATTGTTTCGGCGATTGCTTCGATTCCGCTGCGTTTCCGTGGCACCAATATCCGGCTGACCAGCAGCATCGGTGTGGCGATTTTTCCCGAACATGGGGAAACCGCAGAAGATTTGGTGTCGCATGCCGATGCGGCGATGTATCAGGCCAAGAGTCAAGGCAAAAATACGTGGGCGATTTATGATCCTGCCCGGGATGCGTCCGAAAGCATGATGCAGCGCATGAGCTGGCGCGACCGGATTTCGCAGGCACTGGATCAGAATTTGTTCGAGCTGCATTTTCAGGGGGTCTACACTACAACCAATCGGCGCCTTAGCCATGCCGAAGTACTGATCCGGATGCATGATGCCGAGCAGCCTGAACAGTTGATTATGCCAGGACAGTTTATTCCCTACGCAGAAAAAACCGGACAAATTCTCGATATTGATCGCTGGGTGATTCGCCGCAGTATTGAGTTGCTGGCAGCCCATGACAATTTGCCGCCACTGGCTATCAATATTTCCGGGCGCAGTTTCGACGAACCGGATTTGCCGCTCTACACGCGTAACCTGTTGATGGAGAATAAGGTTGATCCGGGTAGATTAATCATCGAACTCACTGAAACTGCCGCAGTGTCGGATATCCAGGATGCTCAGCGGTTCATCGAGGCGATCCATCAGGCGGGTTGCACAGTGTGTCTGGATGATTTTGGTAGCGGGTTTTCGACGTTTGGCTATCTGAAATATCTGGAAGTGGAGATCTTGAAAATTGACGGCGCCTTTATCACTGATCTGGCCAATAATCGGGAAAATCAGATTTTTGTCAAAGCCATGGTGGAAGTGGCCAAAGCGCTTGGCAAGATGACAGTGGCTGAATATGTTGAGAATGAAGCCATCTTTGAAAGTGTTAAAAGACTTGGTATCGACTTGGCGCAAGGTTATTTTTTTGGCAGGCCCAATAACAGGCTGCCGTATGAATAAAGTTGGTTTGCTGTCTGAAAAAGACAAACGTGTTTTTTTGCTGACTGTGCCGGATACAGACATTTGGAAAAATGCCGTCGCTTAAAAAATGTCCTGATACTGGGAGAAGTGAATGATAGGGTAATATTAAAGTTGTTGTGAAATTCTTGTGATTTTTTTGTGAAGTTTTTGTGAACTTTCTGTATAATACGTACTCATAATATTGAAAACTTGATTAATATTTTTTATTGGAGCGCTGTTATGGAAAAGTTACCTGTGACGTATTATGCAATCGTTTTAATTTTATTCATGTTTCTGGTTCTGGAAGCATTCGTATAATCCATTAAAACAGCCCGGACTACAGCGAAAAGAATAAATACTCGACTATAGTCCGGGCTGTTTCGCAGCTGTTTTTTTTAAATTCCACAATACGATTAAACGCCATCCGTTTTTGGTTTTTTTTTATTGATTGATCAGTGTGCCTGATGCGTTGTTCGTTTCTGGATTCCCTTATAAAAAAGCATGTTAATTATTTCTATACGCTATAATTCTTACTTTTTTACAGCGTGAGGAGCATTGCGCATGCGCATCGAAGCTATACCCAGCGGCAATAACGTTCCGGAAGACGTTAATGTATTGATTGAAGTGCCGATTGGCGGTCATCCTATCAAATATGAGCTCGACAAAAATTCCGGCACACTGGTGGTTGATCGTTTTCTACATACACCAATGGCTTATCCCGGTAACTACGGATTTGTACCCAACACGCTGTCAGATGATGGTGATCCGATTGATGTGCTGGTATGCAACACGCGCCCGCTGGTGCCAGGTTGCGTGATCAACGTACGGCCAATCGGCGTGCTGGTGATGGAAGACAATGCCGGGCGGGACGAGAAGATCGTTGCCGTGCCTTCGCCGCACCTGACCAAGCGCTACGAAAATATCTTCAATTATGATGATCTGCCTGAGATTACCCTGAGCCAGATAGCGCATTTCTTCGAGCATTATAAGGATCTGGAACCCGGAAAGTGGGTGAAGATTGGCGATTGGTGCGATGCCAGTGAGGCCAAACGATTAATTGTTGAAGCCATGGCTCGTTATCAGAGCACATTATCCGCATGAACGCATGAGTTAACCCATTAATCCTGTTCGTCAGTTGTCGTGATCTAGCAGATGTTGCTTTTTTGCTTATTTTCTCTTCCAGGTTAACCTCTGTTTTCGTATCGTATATTTACGCGTGTACTGAACAGACTCGGTATTAACCTTGTCAGCAGCTGGTATAATCACGTCCCGTTGTGCAATCAATAAAAGCTTATTTTTGAGGAATTTACTTTATGTCTCGCTCTATCCGTAATATCGCAATTATCGCGCATGTCGATCACGGCAAAACCACGTTGGTTGATAAGCTTTTGCATCAGGCGGGGACTTTTGCAGCGCATCAGCAGGTATCCGAGCGCGTGATGGATTCGAATGATATTGAGCGCGAACGCGGCATTACCATTTTAGCCAAGAACTGCGCAATTGATTATGAAGGCGTTCATATTAATATCGTCGATACGCCAGGGCACGCGGATTTTGGCGGGGAAGTCGAGCGCGTACTGTCGATGGTTGATGGTGTTCTGTTGTTGATCGATGCAGTTGAAGGACCGATGCCACAGACGCGGTTTGTGACGCGGAAAGCGCTGGCTTTGGGGTTGAATCCCATCGTCGTGGTGAACAAGATCGACCGGCCGGGTGCGCGTCCAGATTGGGCTATCGATCAGACATTTGATTTGTTTGACAAGTTGGGTGCAAACGATGCGCAACTTGATTTTCCGGTAATTTATGCATCGGGCTTGAATGGTTATGCCACGCTGGATTACAACGCGACAAGTCCGGATATGCGTCCATTATTTGATGCCATCATCGAACATGTGCCGCCACCCGAAGGCAATCCGGATGAACCGTTACAGCTGCAGATCAGCTCGCTGGATTATTCAAGTTTTGTCGGACGCATCGGTATCGGACGTATACGACGCGGACGTTTGAGGCCCGGACAGGAGGTCATGGTGATGACGGGCGAAAAGGTAATCCGCAAAAAAGTCAACCAGGTACTCTGTTTCCGTGGACTGGAACGTGAACAGGTCGACGAGGCAATGGCAGGAGACATCGTCTCGATCAACGGTATCGATGAACTGAGCATCGGTACGACCATTGCCGATGCCGATCGTCCTGAGGCGTTGCCGATCAGTCTGGTGGATGAGCCGACGATATCCATGACGTTCCAGGTTAATACTTCGCCTTTTGCCGGACAAGAGGGTAAATTTGTCACCAGTCGCCAGTTGCGCGAGCGCCTGGAAAAAGAGCTGCTGACCAATGTTGCCATGCGGATGGAAGAAACTGGCGATACCGATGCATTTCTGATTTCCGGTCGGGGTGAACTGCATCTGACGATTTTGCTGGAGAATATGCGCAGAGAAGGTTATGAGCTGGCGGTGTCGCGTCCAAGAGTGGTCGTACGCGAAATCGACGGCGTCAAATGCGAACCGTTCGAAATGTTGACGGTCGATATGGAAGAAGCTAATCAGGGTGCAGTCATGGAAGCGCTGGGAGAACGGCGCGGCGAATTGCAGGACATGGTTTCCGATGGTAAAGGCCGAGTGAGGCTGGATTACCGCATTCCTGCCCGCGGTTTGATCGGTTTTCAGTCGGAATTCATGACGATGACGCGTGGTACCGGCCTGATCAGTCATGTGTTCGACGAATTTGCACCGATCCGGTCGGACATTCCGCCGCGTCGGAACGGCGTGCTGATTTCGGGTGAAGCCGGCGAAGCCGTGGCCTATGCGCTGTGGAAATTGCAGGAACGCGGCCGCATGTTTGTCAGTCCCGGCGACCGCTTGTATGAAGGTATGGTGATTGGTATTCACAGTCGTGATAACGATCTGATCGTTAATCCAGTCAAGGGTAAGCAGTTGACCAATTTCCGTGCTTCCGGCACCGATGAGGCGGTTGTTCTAACACCGCCGATACAACTGACCCTGGAATCGGCAATTGAATTTATCGCGGATGACGAGCTGGTCGAAATTACACCGAAAACCATTCGTATCCGTAAGAAACTGCTGCTCGAGCACGAGCGCAAACGCGCATCGCGTGCGGCAGCCTAGGTTCTGGCGGGATTAAGAAACAATCTAGAATCGAATGAGTCTGAAGACTGATCCTGGAAAAGTTGTTTGGATAGAACTATGTAATGCATAAGCCCTTGTCAGTTCACGTTTTTGATCTTGACAAGCTGGTTTGGCGAAGGCAAAATGCTGCCTCTTATCTTTACTCGTGGCGAATTAGCTCAGTGGTTAGAGCAGCGGAATCATAATCCGTTGGTCCGGGGTTCAAATCCCTGATTCGCCACCAATCTGGTTGTAGATTGTAGGTTGTATTTGCGTATCCGTTTGATTGATGCTCACACGACGATGAAAACACCGCAGTTGCTGCAGGGCGTGATCCTGATCCTGCTGATGTGCATGATCAATCAGAGTTATGCACAGCTCGTCAGAAATTTTCCGCTGAATAGTAAATTCGGGATGTTGAAATCCTATTCGTATCCGCAATTTAAAATTGATAAAGAGAAGGAAATCATGATTATGGGTGTCGGCGGACAGATTCGTGATACCGATAATCGTATTATCATGCCCGGTATGCTGAATAAAACCGGTTATATCCGATATCAGGTCGACAGTATGGGGCTGGTGTACCGCATCTGGTTCTTGACGCCGGAAGAAGTCACGCTGGCCAGAGAGGAAGCAAAGCTTCTCGAGCAGCAAAATCCGCAAAAAAAATTTTCTATCCCATTTTTTCAGTGAGCAATAAACTTTATATTAAGACTTTTGGCTGCCAGATGAATGAGTACGACTCAGGCAAGATGGCTGATGTACTGCATGCAGCGCATGGCATGGAATCCACCGACGATCCGGCGCAGGCGGATGTTATTCTGTTTAATACCTGCTCGGTACGCGAGAAGGCGCAGGAAAAGGTATTTCATGATCTGGGGCGCGTCAAGCATCTCAAGGCCGCTAATCCCAATCTGCTAATCGGTGTTGGCGGTTGTGTGGCAAGTCAGGAAGGCAAGGCTATCGTCAGTCGTGCGCCATTCGTCGATATTGTTTTTGGCCCTCAAACACTACACCGCTTGCCTGAACTGATCGAGAAACGCAGGACGACTGGTCGGTCTCAGGTGGATATCACTTTTCCGGAAATTGAAAAATTCGATCACCTGCCGCCCGCCCGTACAGAAGGTGCAACCGCCTTTGTTTCCATTATGGAAGGTTGCAGCAAGTATTGCAGTTACTGTGTGGTGCCTTATACGCGTGGTGAGGAAGTATCAAGACCATTGGGTGATGTATTGACAGAAATTGCCGTACTGGCGGATCAGGGTGTCAAGGAAATTAACCTGCTGGGGCAAAACGTCAACGCGTATCTGGGGGTGGTGGACGATGGCGGCATTGCCGATTTTGCGCTGCTGATTGAATACATCCATGAAATACCCGGCATTGAGCGCATTCGCTATACGACGTCGCATCCCAAGGAATTTACATCCCGGCTCATTGCGTCGTATCGCGTACTGCCCAAACTTGTCAGTCATTTGCATTTACCCGTGCAGTCCGGTTCGGACAGGATATTGGCTGCAATGAAACGGGGTTATAGTGTGCATCAATACAAATCCATTGTGCGCCAGTTGCGTGATATTCGTCCGCAACTATCACTGTCGTCCGATTTTATCGTCGGTTTTCCAGGCGAGACAGAGGAGGATTTTGAAGCGACAATGCAACTGATCAAGGAACTGAATTTTGATGATTCTTTCAGTTTCGTTTATAGTGCGCGTCCAGGGACACCGGCTGCCGATTTGCCGGACGATACACCGCAATCGGTAAAATTGGAGCGATTGCAGCGTTTGCAGGCGCAAATCCAGCAACAGTCCCGGAAAATTGGTCTGAATATGGTTGGCAGTACACAACGAATTCTGGTTGAAGGTATTTCCAAAAAAAATGACGATCAAATTTTTGGCCGTACTGATAATAATCGCGTAGTTAATTTTTCCGGAGACAGGGCGTTGATCGGACGTTTTGTCGATATCCGCATTACAGAAGCCTTGTCGCATTCCCTGCGCGGCGAAGTTGCCGGTATCTAGGTTTGTAATCTTTAGCGTTTTGCTTGCAAAGTTTGCTTTCTGCTGAGAAAATCAAGATATCCTAACTGTATCACGTCACATTGAAATCAAAATCCCTAGAGCTTTCCTTTACACCGGCGGATAATCAGCGACTGGCGAATTTGTGCGGCGTGCTGGACGAAAACCTGAAGCAAGTCGAAACGGCGCTTGATGTCACCATTTCAAGGCGTGGTGAGCGATTCAGTCTGTATGGTGATTCTGACAGGACCAAGCTTGCAGCCGATGTGCTGCGCCGATTCTACGATCAATCACGTCAACACCTCAGCCTGGAGCAGATTCAGCTCGGTCTGATTGAGGCCAGGAATTCTGATAATGTACGGCATGCCGAAAACCGTCCACTGGATGAAGAATTGACCGTCATGGAGAAATTTTCGCCCGCTCTACTGACGCGACGGGCGAATTTATGTGGACGAACTGAGCGTCAGGCGCAATATTTGCAACAAATACAGGATCACGATATTACTTTTGCCATTGGACCAGCAGGAACCGGCAAGACCTATCTCGCTGTTGCCAGTGCTGTGGATGCGCTGGAGCGCGGACTGATCACCCGTTTGATTCTGGTCAGGCCTGCCGTGGAAGCCGGGGAGCGACTTGGTTTTTTGCCCGGGGACATGACACAGAAAGTCGATCCTTATCTGAGACCGCTCTACGATGCGTTGTATGATTTGATGGGTTTTGATAAAACCAGCAAGCAATTTGAGCGCCAGGCGATAGAAATTGCTCCACTGGCTTTTATGCGCGGACGCACGTTGAATCAGTCGTTCATTATTCTGGATGAAGCACAGAATACAACACCTGAACAAATGAAAATGTTTCTGACGCGCATCGGTTTTGGATCAAAAGCGGTCATTACCGGCGATATTACGCAAATCGATTTACCCAAGCATCAAAAAAGCGGTCTGGCGGATGCCAAGGAAGTGCTCAAAGACATTCGCGGTGTCGCATTCACCTATTTCCAGTCGGGCGATGTGGTTCGGCATCCACTGGTGCAGCGTATTGTCGATGCTTATGAAAAGTATGATCGGAAACCGCGCGAGGCAACTGAATAAGTGTCTGTGATCGAAGACTGTCAGCGAAATAGGGTGGCGCAGAAATCATTCAGTCTGGCTGTGCAGTACGCGGCAGATCACACAGATCTGGCAGATCTACCGACACGCACGCAATTCAGGCGCTGGGTGAAGTCCGCCATTGAGCAACAGATAGAAATTACCATCCGCATCGTGGACGGGGCAGAAGGACGCACTTTGAATCGTGATTACCGCGGCAAGGACTATGCGACCAATGTGCTGACTTTTGTTTATGACGAGGCGGATTCGTTGTCCGCCGATATTGTGTTATGCGCAGAGGTTGTCGAACAGGAAGCTCAATGTCAGCATAAAGCATTGTTGGCGCATTATGCGCATCTGACAATTCACGGTGTTCTTCATGCACAAGGCTATGATCATATAGAAGACGATGAAGCTGCTGTTATGGAACAAAAAGAAATTGCAATTCTTGCGAAACTGGGCTTTGACAATCCTTATGCGGAAGACGGTAGCGGCTTAATAACGCATGCGTAGTATCAATCTATATTTGACAGGTTTTTAAAGTAACGATAAATCAGAATGGATGACCCATCGCCTAAAACGGGTTGGCTTGAGCGTCTCAGCACCATGCTCTTGCGCGAACCTGAAGACCGGAAACAACTGATCACTTTATTGCATTCCGCATTCGAACGTAATCTGCTAGATTCCGATGCACTTAGCATGATCGAAGGCGTCATGCAGGTATCCGAAATGCAGGCGCGCGACATCATGATTCCACGCAGTCAGATGGATGTCATTGATATCAATGAACCGCCCGAGAAATTCATTCCTTTTGTGATCGAAACCGCGCATTCGCGTTTTCCGGTCACGGAAGGCTGCGAGGATAATATTCTGGGTATTCTGCTGGCAAAGGATTTGCTGCGCTATTATGCCGGTGAGGAGGATTTCAATATTCGCGCGATGCTGCGTCCGGCGGTTTTTATTCCTGAATCCAAGCAACTTAATGTGCTGCTGAAGGATTTTCGCAACAATCGTAACCATATCGCGATCGTCGTCAATGAATATGGCGGCGTTGCCGGACTGATTACCATTGAAGATGTGCTGGAGCAAATTGTCGGTGAAATTGAAGATGAATACGATTTTGATGAAGATGAAGCCAACATTGTTCAGGAGCAGGAAAACACTTACCGCATCAAAGCGATAACCGAAATAGGCAATTTTAATGAAACGGTAGGCGCAAATTTCAGTGATGCGGATTACGATACAATTGGTGGTCTGGTGCTGAATAAATTCGGAAGACTGCCTAACCGGGATGAGTCAGTCATGATTGAAAACTTTAGATTTACCGTGCTGCGCGCGGATAGTCGCAGATTGTATATACTTAAAGCCGAGAAAGTTGTAACTGAAGCCGAATCCGATTAAATCGGGTTATCGGTTTATCAGTGTATGATTGTTGTTATATTGCGGCCGGGGAAGAATTTATTATCAACGGTTCATGTCGAGAATAATTACACGTACCGTTGATGCACAAGCCTTTGACGCGTTGCGGCGTCATGGCCTGTCGCCTATTCTGGCGCGGATTTACGCTGCGCGGGGCATCGCGCGCGTAGAACAGCTCGAGACTGAATTGGCAAGGCTGATTCCGTACGATCATATCAGGAATATCAGTCTGATGGCTTGTATTCTGGCTGATGCCATTGCGGGCGGGAAACGTCTGCTGATCGTTGCGGATTATGATTCCGATGGTGCTACCGCCTGCGCAGTCGGTCTACGTATATTGCGCCAATTTGGTGCGATCGTGGATTATCTGGTTCCTAACCGATTCGAGTATGGTTATGGGCTTACGCCTGAAATTGTTGAACTTGCGTATAAAACCCGGCAGCCCGACATTCTGATTACCGTGGATAACGGGATTGCCAGCATTGATGGTGTAGCGGCGGCAAACGCCTTGGGAATGCAAGTTCTGGTAACGGACCATCATCTACCCGGGGACACGCTGCCCGATGCGGCGGCAATCATCAATCCGAATCAGCCGGGGTGTCCCTTTCCGAGTAAAAATATTGCCGGTGTGGGCGTCATTTTTTATCTGATGCTGGCGCTCAGGGCCGAGCTGCGTCTTCGCGGCGCCTTTCCCGATGATAGAGGGCCGAATCTGGCCAATTTTCTGGATCTCGTTGCGTTGGGCACGGTGGCCGATGTCGTCAGACTGGATGATAATAATCGCATAATGGTGCAGCAGGGCTTGAAGCGAATCCGTAAGGGTGCCGCCTGCATGGGAATTCAGGCGTTGCTTAAGATCACGCGGCGTAACTACGCAAGAACGTCAACCTATGATCTGGGGTTTATTCTGGGACCGCGGCTCAATGCGGCAGGTCGTCTGGATGATATGTCGCTGGGTATTGAATGTCTGACTACCGATGATCCGGCTTATGCTGAGCACATTGCGCGTCAACTGGATGCATTGAATGTCCAGCGCCGTGAAATCGAGTCCGATATGCATGAAAGCGCTTTGTCGATGCTGGAAAACAAGTTGAATGCCGAGAATGGAAAAATTCAGCAAGCGCACAGTGTGTGCCTGTTTGATCAGAGCTGGCATCAGGGCGTAATCGGTATTCTGGCGTCGCGCATCAAGGAAAAATATCATCGTCCAACCATTATTTTTGCGCCGGGCAATACCGGAGAAATGAAAGGATCCGGACGTTCCATCCCGGGTTTCCATCTGCGTGATGCACTGGATTTGGTGTCTAAACGTCATCCTTCATTGATTGTTAAATTTGGTGGTCATGCAGCAGCGGCGGGTTTGACGATACATGCCGTTAATTTTATGCAATTTTGTGATGTTTTTGAGCAAACAGCGAAGGGATTGTTGACATCGGCTGATCTTACACGCGTCATTGAAACCGATGGCGACCTGACGGAACCTGAAATCAATGTGGAACTGGCGCAACAATTGATGCAGCAAGTCTGGGGACAAGGTTTTCCACAGCCGACTTTTCATGCGCAGTTTTATGTAGAGAGTCAGCGTGTTGTCGGCGGGAAACATCTAAAACTGAAACTCAAGAAATTTCAATCTAATACTTTATACGATGCCATTTTGTTTTTTCACAATGATTTATTGCCCGATGTCATCAATGCGGTTTATCAATTGCAGTTAAACGAATTTAATGGCCGTACCACGCTGCAGTTGATGTTGGATTATTGGCTGGATCCCCATGAGAAAATTCCCGGTGCGTAACATAAACGTCTAATGGCTGAAATGGATCAGGATAACAGGTTGGCATGACTATCGAATTTCTACAGGATGAAGCACTTTTTCATTTGCCGAATTTTGCTACCAGTCTGGCGATTGGTTTGTTTATAGGATTAGAGCGCGAGCGCAATCCCAGCGCCAAAGCGGGATTGCGGACCTTCGCACTGGTAGCTTTGTTCGGTACATTGGCCGCGATGCTGTCCGAAAGAACTGAGTCGCCGTGGTTCCTGGCTGCCGGACTTTTGATTGTCGGTGCCATGGTCATTGCAGCATATCTGCGTACAAGAGACGACAACACGATTGATCCGGGAACAACAACCGTTGCGGCGATTATTATCTGCTACGGATTGGGCGCAATTGTCTGGTACGGCGACACCAAACTGGCCCTCATGCTGGCGATTGTGACAACCATTCTGCTGTATTTCAAGACGGAATTGCATGGCATGACACAGAAGCTTGATCGTCGCGACTTGGTGTCTATTCTGCAATTTGCGGTATTGACGTTTATCATTCTGCCCATTTTGCCCGATGAAAATATCGGCCCATATCAAACTATCAATCTTTACCAGATCTGGCTGATGGTGGTGCTGATCTCGGGTGTCAGTCTGATGGGGTATGTGGCGTTGCGGCTCGTGGGCGAACGGCATGGCGCGGTATTGCTGGGCCTGTTCGGGGGGCTGGTTTCCAGTACGGCGACTACGCTGGTTTATACGAAACTCAGCAAAAACAGCCAGTATTTTATGCAGCTGGCAATCGTTGTCATTATGATCGCCAATCTTATGGTGCTGATACGACTGGCGATTGTCTGCTCTGTTGTTTCTCCCGGTATCCTGCCTAAGCTGTTACCGGTGCTAGCCAGCGGCCTGTTGCTTGGTCTGGGTGCGACGGTGTACTGGTGGAAACGCCTGGCGGAACATAACAACATACCCGCGCCGGACATCACTAATCCGGCCGAATTGCGTACCGCGGCGAGTTTTGGGTTGCTTTATGCCATCGTCTTGCTTTTTGCCGCCTGGTTGTCCGATATCGCAGGCAGTCAGGGGCTGTACGCTGTGGCATTAATAACCGGATTGACGGATGTCGACGCTATTACACTCACGAGTCTGCGGCTGTTCGAAATGGGCAAGCTGGAGGATTCGGAAACCGTTATGGCTATTGCATTGAGCATGCTTTCCAATATCGCTTTTAAACTCGGAATGATTTATTTTGTTGGCAATACATTGATCGCCAAACGCTGCGCTACCGGCATGCTGGCAACGGCCGCGGGTATTGGTGGCGCGCTGCTGGTTTTGATATAGCGGTAGCAGTGAGTAATGGGATTCTTTCTCAGGAAGGCGTACGCGATATCATAACGGGTATGCCACTTTTTTCGGCGATTGCTCGATCCAGCATTTCATGATCGATTTCAAAGTCCACGCCCAGTTTCTGCTGATTCCGTTGCTGCATCAGAAAACCGTTAATTTCAGCGATGACCATCTGTTTGTAATTGGCGTATTTTGTTTCGTCTTCTTCCAGCGGTGGATGCAGTTCAATAAATAACGAATCAAGCTGCCATCCAAGTTTAATCGGTTGATTCACAATGTTGACCTGGGTGCCGATCGGAACCAGGTCAAACAGTTTTTCGATATCTTCGGGATACATGCGAATGCACCCGGACGATACGCGCATCCCAACACCGAAAGGTTTGGCCGTGCCATGAATGAGATAGGAGCCTTTTCCGATACTGAGTCGCATTGCATGACGACCTAACGGGTTATCAGGCCCCGGTGGAACAACATCGGGCAGCGGCGGTTCGCCATTGGCGATGCGGTATCGTTTTATCGATTCCGGGGGTGTCCATGTCGGATCTTTCTTTTTTTCAGTGATTCGGGATATACCCAGTGGCGTGTCCCAGTCCATGCGTCCAATTCCGGTTGGAAATGTCATGACGACCGGTTTCTCACCTTTTTTGGTTTCAGGAAAATAATAAAGGCGCATCTCAGCCAGATTAAGTACGATACCTTTGCGTTCAGCCTGCGGGAAAATATAGCGGCTCGGCAGGATCACCTCGGAGCCGTCATCCGGCATCCATCGGTCAACATGCGGATTGGCCAGCACAATTTCGGTTTGTCCGATATCATAAAGGCGTGCTATATCCAGCAGTGTATCTGTACGGCCAGCTTGGGTGGTGCGGATTTGTCCAAAAATATCTATACCGGGTGGCGGTAATGGCCAAGCTTCAGCGCGGAGACCATTGGCCGACAATAAAACGAAAACAGTAAAAAACGATAACAAAAATCTTTGCATCAGTGTTATGCCTTCCCTTTGAACAAGTGGTGACAACACTTGCGATAATAACCGATATTTTTTGTTTGAAATAGACAAAATGTGTTAACCGGGAGTCAGGAAAAGTTTTGTGTTGCGTTTGACTGAAGCACCGTGTTAATACACGGCCATATAATCATCTTTAACAGCCAGATGCCATGGACGGCTATAGACATGCACTTGTCTTGTGGAGTGTCCATGCGAATCGAGCAGCCGCCCATCGGCATGCGTCCAGCCAAGGATACCTTCACTCAAATTGTAGGCATTCAGTCCCTTGTCGCGTAATGTCCTGGCATAAAATCCGCTGCGATAACCTATCGTGCAATAAACAATGATTTTTTTGTGCTGATGATCAGCCAGATGGCGTTCGAAAGTTTGATCATCAACAGCACCGGGGATAATTGAAACATCGCGTTCCTGTGGTGTGCGAATATCGACGAGAATAAAGTTTCTCGGGATTGTGGGCGTGGATGACTCCATCACTTGGCTGAGTGTTGTACTGGAAATCTCGGGAATATCACTCAATTCCAGCTTTACCAGCATATACGCCGTTTTTATGAAAAACTTCGGCGAAAAATAGCAGAGTGCGGCAAATCCGAGGAAAATAAACAGGCTAATTCCAGCAAAAAATTTTAATAGATGTGCTGGTAACAAAATATCAACCTGAATTCAAGCAGGTAATTAACACCGGTTTCCACGACCGTACAGCCAGAAGAAATCAGGTTCAGAAAAACATCAGAAAAAGCCGCTGCCGTTAACATTCCGTATCAATGCAAACAAAGGATAAGGCGAAATGAGCGGTGTTGAGATACAGGTAAATGAAATGGGTCTATGTCGTATGTAAGTGACTATAGACCCATATAAAGCGGTTCCAGCAGCAATTATTTGTTGGAAGCTTGTGCATCTGCCACGATTTTGTTGGCAGCAGAGCATTTAATTACAACGATCTTGCCGTCTTTGGTTTTGGTTCTGCTTTTGACGGAATCATTCGGATCCTTGTCTCTGCAGTTCATCCAGTTCAACACATTCTCGGCACTGATAGGGGTCAGTGATGATTCGAGATTTCCGCTCGCCATGGTTGATGTTGAACCGAATACAAACATTGCAGCAATCACGGTTATTACAAATTTTTTCATTTTAAAATCCTCTCCTAGATTTGATTTTTAATATCGTACAATTCACCCTACACCTACTCGGCGATATTCATAAAGCAAAGTATATAGCAAGTTCACTTTTTTGTGCATTTTGTTATTTTTAATCCGATGCGGCTGTGTTTGCATGCATTCAATGCGGATGCCATTACGTTTGATAGTGCTAGTCTAAGAAAACGTTGCGGAAACTTTTGCAAAATGAAATTGCTCACATATGCGATTGTTATATTAGCATTCCATGGTAATACAGTCTAGGGCGTTTGCCTGATAAAAACGGATCAACATACTGGTTAATCGCGTGTTTTACCGTTCGCTGAAAAAAATCAATTTTTCAATGTGGACAGTGCTTTCCTGAAACAGGATAATCCGTAATGCCAATTAACAAGCGCGACATACGCTAAACGACTAATAATCCGTTTGCGGATACGGAGCATAGCCACAAGCGTGTTGTGTTTTCATGCGAAAAAAGGATGCAATGATTAAACGATGTATTGTGCAATGTACGGTGGCTTTAATGCTGCTTTTTTTTATCAGTCTGTCATTTGCTGATGACAGTGTTGTTCTCAAGGCTGTCGAAAGCAGTGCGCGTGTCTGGCTTGCAATGACGGATAAAGAACACTACGCTGATAGCTGGAAGACGGCTTCGCCGCTTTTTCAGCATAAAAGATCGGAGACTGACTGGATCAAAGCGGCCGGAACGCTACGAAAACCGATGGGCGCCATGGAAAACAGATATATCGCGACAGCAGCATATTCTAAAGAACCATCCGGTTTTCCTCCGGGAGAATATGTTGTGCTTCAGTTTTACGCAACGTTTAAAAATAGAACGCTGGCACTGGAAACTGTCACGCTATCCAAGGAAAAGAATGGTGAATGGCATGTTGCGGATTATGCGATCAAATGATGGCGGTTTCATCAGCTTTGGCAATAGTAACCTTGTCAGAATTTTATGTGAACCATGATCTGGAAACCTAATGTTACAGTGGCGGCGGTCGTTGAGCAGACGGATCGTTTTCTACTCGTCGAGGAACAGATTGTGCCGGAGGGCTTAACCGTTTTTAATCAGCCTGCCGGTCATCTGGAACCGGGTGAGTCATTAATCCAGGCAGTCATTCGAGAAACGCTGGAGGAAACCGGCTACACATTTGTTCCCGAGTCGCTGGTCGGTATTTATCACTGGCATTCGGCTGCTAACGATACCACTTACTTGCGATTCGCATTTTCCGGGCATGTTGCCGGTTTTGATCCTGATTATGTGCGGGATGCCGCAATTATCAGCGCTGACTGGTATACCATGCCGATGATTGAAACGCTGGTCATGCGCTATCGCAGTCCACTGGTCAAACAATGCATTCAGGATTTTATTGCCGGAAAGCGTTTTCCTCTGGAAATTCTTACACACTATAATTAGCCCGGCATGAAGAAAAAACATGTGATTGTCGGTATGTCCGGCGGAGTTGATTCGTCGGTGGCCGCATATCTGCTCAAGCAGCAGGGTTATAATGTTACCGGGCTGTTCATGAAAAACTGGGAAGACGATGATACCGATGAGTATTGTTCTTCACGGCAGGATTTTCTGGATGCTGTTTCGGTGGCTGATATTTTGGATATACCGATCGAAGCGGTTAATTTTTCCGCAGCGTACAAAGACCGTGTTTTTTCCGGTTTTTTGCGGGAATATCAAGCTGGACGCACACCCAATCCGGATGTGCTGTGCAACGCTGAAATCAAGTTTAAGGCATTTCTGGATCATGCTTGTACGCTCGGCGCGGATCATATTGCAACCGGACATTATGCGCAGGTACGTGAATTTGATGGCGCGTTTCAATTACTCAAAGGCGAGGACGGCGCCAAGGATCAGAGTTATTTTCTTTATCGTCTGAATCAGCAGCAATTGTCGAATACACTGTTTCCGATCGGACATCTCTATAAACGCGATGTGCGGAAAATTGCCAGCGACCTGAAATTACCGAATGCCGCCAAAAAAGACAGCACGGGCATATGCTTTATCGGAGAGCGGCCTTTCCGGGAATTCCTGAGCCGATACCTGCCGCATGAACCCGGTGAGATACAGACACCTGAAGGCAAGGTGGTCGGTGAGCATCTCGGTTTGATGTATTACACCATCGGCCAGCGGCAGGGGCTTGGCATAGGGGGTACGCGAGACGGCAGCGATCAGCCCTGGTTTGTCTGCAACAAAAAAATGACCGATAACGTGCTGGTTGTGGTGCAGGGGCATGATCATCCCAGTCTGTTGCAACCATCGCTGAGCGCTGGAGACCTTACTTGGGTCAGTGGCGAAAGACCGCATTGTAACTGGGTTTATGCGGCTAAAATCCGTTATCGGCAGAAGGATGCGCCCTGTACGATTGGAGGTTTTAATCGAGAGCAATGCCAGGTGGATTTTGCGCAGGATCAATGGGCGGTTACGCCTGGACAGTCGGTGGTGATTTACGAGAGCAATGTGTGTCTAGGCGGAGGAATTATTGTTGCGTGAATTGTGCAAAGCCTCGGGAATGATTGCACTCGCTGTTTGTGATAATGTCACTGACTGAAAATCGTTGGCTGGTGGTGGTCGGCGCACTGACTGTCCAGATGTGCTTGGGCGCCATCTACAGCTGGAGTGTGTTTGTTAACCCGCTCAAGGAAGTTTTCTTTTATACGACGACGCAGACGCAAATCATTTTCTCACTGTCGCTGGCTACTTTTGCGCTGACTATGATTTATGCTGGCAGGTTGCAGGACAGAATCGGGCCGCGCATTGTGGCAACGCTGGGCGGTATTGTTCTGGGTGCGGGTTATTTGCTTGCCGCCTTGACGGAAGGCGGTTTTTTGCTGGTGGCGCTGACCATCGGCGTTATTGGCGGAGCAGGCATCGGATTGGCCTACGTTTGCCCTATCGCTGCCTGCGTGAAATGGTTCCCGGACAAGCGCGGTCTGGTTACCGGCGTTGCAGTGGCCGGTTTTGGGGGCGGAGCATGGTTTTTTGCAAAAGTCGCATCTGGGCTGATTGAGACCCATGGCATCCTGATTGCCTTTAAGTATCTCGGCGGCATTTTTATGATTGCAGTTGTGGCTGGCGCGCAGCTGCTCAGGAATCCTCCGGCGGAATGGAAGCCCGCGGGATGGCAATTGTCAGAATTTTCCGCCAGAACTGCGTCTGCTGCGGATTTCGAATGGCGGGATATGGTCCGACGTCAGCAGTTCTGGATGCTCTGGATAATGTTCTTATCCGGGGCCACTGCCGGATTGCTGGTGATCGGCATATTGAAGCCTTACGGACTGCACAGTGGGCTTAGTCCGGCCGCGGCTGCTAATGCGGTGGGCATACTGGCTTTATTCAATGGCGCCGGACGCATTATCTGGGGTATGGTGTCGGACAGGATAGGCAGGAAAAATGCGATGGCTTTGATGTTTCTGTTGCAGGGTTTGATGATGTTTACGCTGATCGAGATGGGTTCAACAGAATTGACATTATCCGTCGCAGCGGCGTGGATCGGATTCAACTTCGGTGGCAATCTCGCGTTGTTTCCGGCGACGACGGCGGATTTCTTTGGTACCCGCAACGTTGGTATGAACTATGCACTCCTGTTTACTGCATATGGCGCTGCCGGCATCATGGGACCAGTGCTTGTCGGTAGCGTATTTGACATGACGGGTAGCTATGTATGGGCCTTTATTCCATCAGGAGCAGCTTGCCTGGTTGCGGCAGGAATCGCTTTGAAACTCAAACCGCCGCATCGCGCCGGGCCGGTGACAGAGTGTTGACAGGTTGCTGCGGTCAAGTCGACTGTGCCTCAAGTCCATTTTCTCAGAGTTAAAGCATATCAGAGTATGAAAAAAACAGCGGCCATTTTTCACGGATTTGGCGGTTCGGAAAACAGCTTCTGGATTCCCTGGCTGAAGTCTGCGCTTGAAACTGAAGGTTTTGATGTTTGGACGCCCTCCTTGCCGGCTTGCAGTGGATTCGATGATCTGGGTGTTTGGATCCGGGAAGTTGCCGCAACAGCGCCGCATCGTGATTATGATGTGATGGTGGGACATTCGGCGGGCGGTACGCTGATTCTGCAACTGCTGTCCCGTAATGATTTTTCCGCCGGACATGCGATTACCGTGGCGAGTTTTGTCAAACCGTTACCCGATGGCCAGACAGATAATCCGGGCTTTCCTGCCGGTTTTAATGTCGAAGTCGTCAGGAAAAATTGCCGTGCCTTGACTTACATTCATTCGGATAACGATCCCTGGGCGTGCGGACAGGAACAGGGTGAATTCATGCGTCGCAGTCTTGGCGGTACGTTGATCGTCATGACAGGGCAGGGGCACTTTGGGTCAGATTACATGAAGCAGTCCTATAAAACATTTCCGTTGTTACTGGCGCATTGTCTGCTTAAAGTATAGGTCATGCGGCTATTCGTCAGGCAGTGATTGTCCCGGAAAAAGTATTTCGGTGAACCCGAATGTACGAAAGTCTCTAATGCGCATCGGATAAAGAACACCCTGCAGATGGTCGCATTCATGCTGGACGACGCGGGCGTGAAAGCCGCTTACTTCACGATCAATGGCGTTGCCCCATTGGTCATGACCCTGATAGCGCAGGCGAGTATAACGCGGAACCTTGCCGCGCAGTCCCGGCACACTCAGACAGCCTTCCCAGTCTTCCGCCATTTCATCCGCTAGCGGTGTGAGCTGCGGGTTGATCAGAACAGTAAAAGGTACTTCGTCCGCATCGGGGTAACGTTGATTTTTTTTAAAACCGAATATCACCACGCGCAAGCTGACGCCGATCTGCGGCGCGGCAAGA
>JADZAR010000204.1 GCA_020852475.1 Nitrosomonas sp. | reverse complement strand
TACAATGAAAAATAGTTATCCCGGATTTATACTCGGCCTGGCATTTTGGGTTTTGGCGGCAGAAGCCGGTGTGTTTGAATTTGCCGACGAATTCAATATCGGTGTCATCACGCATCCGCCCGGTTATAACGGGAAAAGCGAGGAACTGATTGTAACTGTCGGTATTTCGCCTTTGTCACCGCATGCCGTGGACATGGAAATACCCGTTCAGAACGCAATAAATGCATGGAATCAGCTAGTGCCGACAATTGGCAATGTGCGCTTTGATGAAACACTTGTGCCACGTCAAAGTTTTGATTTTGAGTCGGTTGTACTGCACGAACTGGGGCATTGCATAGGGCTTGGTCATCCAAACCTGGCGAGTGAATCGGGGTTGAATGGCGCGGACAAGGACTTTACCAGCACCACGCGTGGCAACAATAACCGGTTTGATTTGAACAGCGGCGCCGATGGCGTGATCGGCTCCGGCGATGACCGGCGCGGCGATGACGTTAATCTGCACTGGTTCAATAAAGAAAACAACAATCCTTTCATATTGCCGGAGATTATTGACAGAACGACGTATAGCCGAACTCTGTCCGATTTGCCAGCGGGACATTTTTTTGCCGCGAATGCTGATCGTGACCTGTCACTTCTGCTCGGACTGCCGGAAAGCGAAGCGGTCATGCAACAGGGCATTTTTCCCGGAGAGGCGCGGCGCACGCTGGTAGCAGACGATATTGCCACATTACGCATTGCGATGAGTGGTCTCGATGGGCGGCAAGGTACGGCAGATGACTATACGCTCGTGCTGCAATACGCCGGTTTTACGGAACGCGCTGACATTGTGATTGGTTTTGACGATGCGGTTGCTTTTTCGGCGTGCCGTATCACCGGAGCTTTTCTCACGCCCCGCGATGACCATATCGTCATCCGGGAGGGACGCATATCGTTCAATCCCGGATTTGACTGGTTCTTTAATCCGGAATTATCGCCAATTACCGCCGGTCAGCCGGTTGTTTCAATCTGGGTGAATAATCAATCGGGCAGTGCGGTTGAATTGCGACCGGAAGACAGACTGTCATTGGCGGTAGCTTTAGCGCCGGAACAACATATCGGCAGTCCGGCGGATTACTGGGTAAAAGCGGTAACGCCGTTTGGTGATTTCTGGCTGGATGCGCAATTGCAGTTTGTGCGCTCGGATGCACCAGTGCTCGCGTATAGCGGTCCACTGATCGATTTGCCGTTTCTGCTTATTTTTGACAGCCCGGCATCCAATCTTCCCGCCGGTGATTATACGGTCACCTTCGCCGTTGATGGCAATCAGGATCAGCGCTATGATAAAACTTATTACAGCTCGGTAGCGTTTACGGTCTTGCCTTGAAGAGCGTCATTTTCACACTTGCGTCTATGGCTTTCGTGTGGATGGCTTCAAACGGCATTAGCCATCGCATGCCGGTTTATCGGAATATAATTCAAAGATGCCCTTTAAACGATCACTTTTGAGGATTCATTTATATGCGATGCCCTGAATGCGAAACGGAAAATACGGAACAGACGGAAAGCTGCCCAAACTGCGGCGCGACATTGAAAGAGGCAGTATCGACTGAGCAGTCAAGTCAACAAGAGGCCACGCCAGTCTACCCACGCATTACCAACATTGACATGCAATCGAGTGCAGCGGTGAATTCAAATTCGGCAGTATCCAATGCACTCAATCTGGCTGTCATTTTAGGTTCCTTATTTTTTCCGATCATTGGCATCATCATGGGATTCACTTATCTCAGAAAAACTGCCCCGGAAGCGCGCAAAGTTCGGCATGGTATTTCTTTTGATTCAAATTGCTCTGGTTAGTTTGAGGTAGTTTATTCAAAACGCCGCTCAAAATCTGATGCATAACCACCGTGCAAAAGCCTCTTTTAATGCGCATTAAGATTACCATCCATGCATCAATCCGGTAAAACGCCACCCGCCGATGCCAGCCATGAACTCGAGCCCGGCATTGGCTCAGAGATGATCGACTGCGGTGTTTTACCCGATACGGAAACCATTCACGAATTGCCGGTGTTGCTGATTCTGGCTGCCGTCCAGTTTCTGCATATCGTGGATTTCATGCTGATTATGCCGCTGGGACCCGAATTTTTCAGGCGTTTTGACATTACGCCCCAGCAATTCGGGTTTCTGGTCACGGCATACACCTTCAGCGCTGCCCTGTGCAGTTTTCTGGTGGCGTTTGTCATCGACCGCTTCGATCGCAAGCACGCACTCGTCGTTTTCTGCACAGGCTTTTCGATTGCGACGCTGTTATGCGCGCTGTCTGTCGATTACCTGACGCTGCTGTGCAGCCGTGCGGTTGCGGGTATGTTTGGCGGATTGTTAAGCGCAACGGTTTTTTCCATTATCGCTGATCTTATTCCGCAAGTCCGGCGCGGCAAAGCGATGGGTACGGTGATGTCGGCATTTCCATTCGCGGCGGTTGCCGGTATGCCGATCGGATTGCTGCTAGTCAATACGCTCAACTGGCGCGCGCCGTTTATCATGCTGACAGTTCTCGGTTTTTTGATTGCGCTGCGTGCGGGCCGGATATTGCCAAAAATTAAACCGCATGGTTCCGGCACGCACCATCAGGGCATACGCCGTTTACAGTTTCACTTCAATAGCATTTTTCTGAATCGCAATCATGCATTTGCTTTTCTGCTGATCGCGATGCTGATGTTTTCAGGTTATCTGGTGATTCCTTTCATCAGCGTCTACATGGTGGCCAATGTCGGCATGCAGGAAACCGAATTGCCTTACCTTTATTTTTTTGGCGGACTGTTCAGCTTCTTTACCGCGAATCTGATCGGCCGGTTTACCGACAATTATGGACAAAGACTGATGTTCTGCATACTGGCGATCCTGTCCATTGTTCCTGTGTTATGGGTCACACATATTTCGGAAGCATCTCTTTACCTGGCGCTAACGGCGACAACGCTTTTCATGGTACTGGTTACCGGACGGGTTATTCCCTTGATGGCGTTGATTACGGCCAGTGTGAGACCGCATCTGCGCGGCAGTTTCCTGACGTTTCATATGTCGGTACAACAATTCTCGGCAGGTCTGGGATCGCTCATGGCGGGCTATCTGATGGCAATGACCGTGCAAGGTAAAATCGTCAATTTCGATACGGTTGGCATGATTGCCGCAGTAATCACTTTTGCAGGAATTTTTCTCGCCATATGTCTGAAAACGGTAGAAGAGCTTGATGCGCAGTGAAAATGGTGGAATGGGATGCACATTTTTTTGATCGATCGCCCGCGTTTGAATCCTTTCTGCCGTTGTCCGGATTCATGCCGGCTTTTAAAAACTGGCCGACATTTCAGGAATTGAACCATCTTAAAGCGATGATGCACGCAAACATTGCAACCTGTTCCGGGATGCCGGTGCAATTTGTATCTCAGATCAGCGAAGGAAAAAATTCCGAATATTCCGGTAATGCGATCGTCCGGCAATATGAAAGCAGAATCTATTTGACCGGGGAAGTGTCAACGCGTCAGGAAAACTGGCATGATTTTTTTAACGCACTGGTATGGTTGACATTTCCCAGGGCCAAAGCAGCGTTGAACCACATTCACTTCCAGGCATTGCATAAAAACGCAGAGAATCAAATCGAACAGCGTGGCACGCTCAGGGATGCGGCGACACTTTTTGACGAATCCGGCGTGATTGTACTGAGCAGCCGTTCTGAATGGATAACGCTGTTACAACAGCATGCGTGGAAAACAGTGTTCTGGCAGCACAGAGCATCGATTCCGGCTTCCATGCGTTTCATCCTGTTCGGGCATGCGCTGTACGAGAAAATGCTCAATCCTTATGTCGGCTTGACTGGAAAAGGCGTCTTTTTTCAAGTGGAAGAAGCATTTCTGCAACAACCACTGACAGATCAATTGCGAATGATCGATCACTGGCTGGCTGATTTCCTGTTGCACACGCTGTCGTCCACCGCCGATTTATCGCCCATTCCTGTTCTAGGGTACCCGGGGTGGACAAATGCGAATGCCGACAGCGGTTATTACGACAATCAGCGCTATTTCAGACCACTGACGTGTAAAAAATGAATTTTGCCAAGCGATGTGTATAATCAAACACGAAAAACGGCCGCGCGCTGTTCCAATAACCCAATATCAACGTTTTATGCAGAGTTATTTTATTGATCACGGTGTCTCGGGAGAAAAATGCCGGTAACACGCATAGGCCTTGTCGGCCCATTGCCACCGCCTTATGGCGGCATGGCCAATCAGACCCGGCAATTGGCTAATCTCCTGGCGCAGGAGGGCGTGCATGTCGATCTAGTGCAGACAAACGCCGCGTACCAGCCTGCCTGGGCTGGAAAAATAAAAGGCCTGCGCGCCGCCGCCAGGCTGTTGCCTTATCTCTACCGGCTCTGGCGCAGCGCCGGGCAGGTGCAGTTGTTTCACATCATGGCAAATTCCGGCTGGTCATGGCATTTATTCGCCGCACCCGCCATCCGGATTGCGCGGATCAGGAAAATACCCGTGATTGTGAATTATCGCGGCGGCGAGGCGGAGATTTTTTTCCAGAAATCTTTTTCCTGGGTAAAACCTAGTCTCGATATGGCCGATGCGATTACCGTTCCGTCCGGTTTTCTTGAAGCGATATTTGCGCAGCGCGGTTACACGGCGCGAATCGTGCCTAATATCATTGACCTGAGCCGGTTCTCGGCGCGCTCAGTCGAGCAAGGGCAGGGCAGCGGCGATTTTCCGCATATCGTGGTTACCCGTAATCTGGAAGCCATTTACGACAATGCCACCGCGATACGCGCTTTTGCCCTTGTGAAAAAAAACTGCCCCAATGCCCGGCTGACCGTTGCCGGCGCCGGGCCTGAGAAACCGATGCTGGAAAATCTCGTTAATGAACTGGGCGTGCGGGATTGCGTTCAGTTTGCCGGGCGTATCGATAACGACGCGATAGCCGCGCTGTATCAGCGTGCGGATATGATGATCAACGCCAGCCTGGTCGACAATATGCCGATTTCGATACTCGAAGCGCTGGCCAGCGGCGTGCCGGTGGTGAGCACCGATGCTGGCGGCATTCCCTATCTGGTGGAAGACGGCAAGACTGCGTTGCTGGTGCCCCAAAAAGATCCCGTCGCGATGGCCGACGCCATGCTGCGCATTCTGCACAACTCCGATTTATACGCCAAGCTGCGAGCCAATGGACTGGTTTCACTTGAACGCTATACCTGGGGTTCGGTGAAAAAACAATTGTTTGCCGTCTATCAGCAGGCACTGGAAGATCAACAGCATACACACGGATAAAATGGGGATAAAATGGAAAAACCGCCACAGCCGCCAACACCATCAGGAAGCCTGTATACCGCATGGGTATCCGGTTTTTTCTTTCCGCTCCATGAGGTCTTGAAAAAACATACCAGCGTGGCGCTGCGCAAGCAGATGGAGGTGTCGCAATGGTGGGATCCCGGAAGACTGCACGACTTTCAACTGGAAAAACTGCGTGATTTGCTGCTGCATGCGCAAATGCATGTACCCTACTACCGGCGGTTATTTACGGATGCCGGGCTGGATGCCGCCGCGGTACGGTCATTATCGGATCTCGCACGGATTCCATTGTTGACTAAACCATTGATCAGAGCACATACCGAGGCGCTGAAATCCGATCAGGCGCGGTATCTTGCGCGCTACAATACCGGCGGTTCCAGCGGCGAGCCGCTGGTGTTTTTTATCGGCAAACGGCGGAAAAGCCACGACATTGCCGCCAAATGGCGCGCGACGCGATGGTGGGACGTGGATATCGGCGATCCGGAAATCGTCATCTGGGGTTCACCGATCGAACTTGGCGCGCAGGATCGCCTGCGCAATCTGCGCGACAGGATGTTGCGCACGAAACTGCTGCCGGCGTTTGAAATGTCCGCCGAGAAACTCGACGGATTTCTGGCTGAAATTCGCGCGATGCGTCCAAAAATGCTGTTCGGCTATCCTTCCGCATTGTCGCATATCGCGCGTCATGCCCAGTCGCAGGGCGTGCGTATGGATGATCTGGGTATAAAGGTAGCGTTTGTAACGTCCGAACGCCTGTATGACGATCAACGCCAGCAGATCAGCGCCGTGTTTAATTGTCCGGTCGCCAACGGCTACGGCGGGCGTGATGCCGGTTTTATCGCGCATGAGTGTCCGCATGGCGGTATGCATATTACCGCCGAAGACATCATCGTCGAAATCATCGATGCGCAGGGCAATCCATTGCCGCCCGGAGAATCCGGCGAAATTACCGTCACCCATCTGGCGACGCACGATTTTCCGTTTATCCGCTATCAGACCGGTGACATGGCCATTCTGCATGACGAGCCGTGCAGTTGCGGACGCGGGCTGCCGCTGATCCGTGAAATCCAGGGCCGCAGCAC
>JADZAR010000203.1 GCA_020852475.1 Nitrosomonas sp. | reverse complement strand
GACCGTTTCGGTTCAGCGATTCTGGTCATTGCCTCGGTATCACCCCTGCTGGGTCTACTCGGCACCGTTACCGGCATGATTGCCACATTTGATGTCATTACCGAATTCGGCACCGGAGATCCCAAGCTGCTTTCCGGAGGCATTTCGATTGCACTAGTGACCACAGAACTAGGTTTGATTGTCGCTATTCCGGCATTGCTGACAGGTTCAGTGTTATCCGCCTGGGCGAGAAGCATCAAACGTGACATGGAGCATGCAGCGCTGAGAGTAACCAACGCTTTTCTCGGCAGACCTGTTCAGGATGAGCCGAACGCACCGGAAAACAAGACATCAGCACATGCAGATAATACGTCCATGGCATCAGCACTGGTCAATCCGGTTTGATAGGAAACAAAACAGATGCCAGTCAGTTTGCATGAAATAACTCTACTGATTAAAGGACTGTTCAGTGCGGGTGGTTATGTCATGCCACCTCTGCTGTTCTGCGCCCTGTTGCTCTGGTACGGACTGGGATACCGGTATTGGACATTGAAATCATCCCGTACCATGTCGATTCACGACATGCTCGATTATTACAGCCGCAACGCTCATCAATCCCCCTGCAGCATTGTCGAGCAAGCCGTACAACAGGGTCTGGCGCTGCGCAACAAAGGTATTAAAAATCTGCGGCGCTTTCTGGATGAAATTTTCTATGGTTATCTGAAAGAAATCCGGCGATTTTCGGTAATGACTAAAACCATTGTCGTCATTTCCCCATTGCTGGGATTGCTCGGTACGGTAATCGGCATGATCGAAACATTCGATTCTCTGGGATCAATGTCTCTGTTTACTCAATCGGGCGGTATCGCCGGCGGCATATCGCAGGCGTTGATATCCACCCAGACCGGGCTGGCCGTGGCGATTCCCGGCATGCTGCTGCACAGTATGCTGCATAAAAAACAGCAGAAAATCGAACGCGAATTATTACAGATCAGGGAATTGTTATGCGTGCATTCCGCAGCACTGACCCTACCCTCGCACCACTAACCAGACAGGGAGTATTTTTACCATGCAATACCACGACGATCCGATAGAAACCGATGCCACCATCGATATCGGCCCGATGATCGACATCGTTTTCATTCTGCTGATCTTTTTTATGGTCACGACAACCTTTGTCAAGGATATGAAACTTGAACTGGAGCGCCCCAAGGCGAGCAGCGCAGTATCGGCATCCAGCAAAGCCATCCGGTTGTATATCGACCAGCACGGCGACACTTATCTGGATGGCGAACCGGTACGCATATGGTTGATACAAAGCAAATTGCGTGATTTATTAAGTACATCGACCAGCAAAGTTGTTCTGGTGGTCACCGATGAAGGCGTACCTGCCGGAAAGCTGGTTGAAGTGGTCGATCAGGCGCGTTTATCCGGCGCGGAAAGCGTCGGCGTGGCAACCAAAAAAGAAGCGGGGTAATTCTCATGCAAACAACAGTGACACAATCAACACTACATCAATCTAAATTCAACGGTAAACACGGCGCGGCCATCGTTGCCATGCTGGTCGGCCCGTTATTCGTTTTCGGACTCATTCTAGTCATGAATCATTATATTGGCAAAATTGACAAGACGCCGGTACAGGAAGTGACCGAAATCGCCATGGTCAAACAGATTCAGGAACAACCCAAGCAGGAAATCAAAAAAGTTGAACCACCGCGGCGCATCACGCCGTCTCAGGCGCCTGCGCCCTTTACCGGACTCGATACCGCACTTTCCGGCATTGATCTTGGCATGCTGGGTTTTAACACCGGACAAACGGGTGATCTGGACGATGCCCTGATCGGCAAAACCGGCAATGCGGTGATGACGGCTGAGCTGGTCGATGTTCCGCCCAAAGCCGTGTCACAGGGCACGTTCAGATATCCGCCATCAGCCAAAAAAAATGGCATCAGGGGTTATGTGGTGTTATCGATTCTGGTCAGTGAAAAAGGCTCGGTCGATCAGGTTCAGGTTCTCGAGTCGAATCCCTCGGGTGTATTCGATGCGGCTGCATTACAAGGCATACGATCCTGGCAGTTTGAACCGGCCAAGTATAAAGGCGATGTCGTTCGCGTATGGGCTAAACAAAGAATTCGCTTTGATTTATCGTGATCATGCTAAAAAAACGCGCATGTTTTTTCTTCAATATTTCTTCAGGAAAGTGTGCTATTGGACTGTGCTTCTGGATTCTACTGGGATGCTACAGCACCGCTAGCTGGTCTGACAATCCGAACACTCAGCAGACCGATGCTTTGGAACTGGCGGCGATCATGCTCAGGGACGGTCACAGTGACCGGGCGCTGCTCGCCCTGCAAAGCGTGGATCCGGAAGACGGCAAAACAGATCGCGCCCGGTTTTTTATACTGCAAGGTCTGGCCTATTTAAATCTGAATAATTTCGCCCCTGCCAGAGACAATCTGCAACAGGCCGTAAACAACGGACAGAACGATCCGGTTATATTTACTTATCTGGCGCAAGCACATTATGCGCTGAAAGATTATCGCAAGACCATTCAGGCCATTGATCGGTCCGGTGAACATGCGCGCAACGCCAATCTGATTGCAGTGAAATCGCAGGCGTATTGGCACCTGAACGAGCCTGGCGCCGCAATCAATGTCCTGAATGAAGGCCAGCGGTTGTATCCGCAGGATTATAGTTTTCTCAGACGCAAGGTCTTTTATTTTGTCGAGCTCGAATTATTTCATGAAGCCGCCAAACTGGGCAGACAATATCTGGCGCAATCACAAGCCGCTGCGGAGGATTATATCGCCATTGGCAACGCACTCCGCCTCAGCAGACAGTTTGAGGAAGCGCTCGGGATTCTCGAAGTCGCCCGTCTGCAGTTTCCCGGCAACGATACAGTCGCAAAGTTGCTGGCGCACACCTATCTTGATCAGGGCCAGCTGAATTCAGCCGCATACATTCTGGAGCAGGCGGCGCTGTTGAATCCGGATTTACTGTCGGAAGCCGCGGAAGTATACCGCCGTGCAAACCGTTTTCATAAAGCATTAACGCTCAACGAAGGCGTGCAGGATCAAAAAATAAAACTCAAACAGCGCCTGTCGATTCTGCTTGCACTCAAACAATATGAACGCGCCGCCAATATGGAATCCGGTTTGTACCGGACAGGGTTACTGGAAGATCAGCATGTTCGCTATGCGCTCGCCTATGCCTATTTCTCCAGCGGCCGCTTTGCCGAAGCCGGCAAACAGCTTGATCACTTAACCGAACCCGAATTGTTCAGGAAAGGCATCGAATTACGCCGCTTGATGCAAGTCTGTAAAGAAGAACCCTGGAAGTGTATCTGACAGGCACATACTCGCCCTGCCCCAACGAAAACCGCATCAAATCTGATCGTATGAATTTTCCTAAACACCACAAAGCGCGTCACGTGATTGGTCGTCTTATGCTTTATTGGGCTGCCACATTAGTTGCTCTGCTGGCCAGCATGTCGGCATCCAGCGAGACTGACAATCAGCACTTAGCCGAATTCTCTATCTATCTGTTCCAGGAAGGATTGCCGATTGCCGATGCCGAACTGACGATTCTCAGCGTGGATGCGCATCAAACCGGAACGCCGCCGGAATCCGCTTCCCCTGACGTGATCAGCTGGCGTGGCAATGGTGGCGCAACAGTCAGAACGAATGACAGTGGCAGCATAGCGGCAAAACTGCCGCCCGGCAGTTACCACATGAAAATGACCACCAGCGATCAATCTTTTGTTTTTGATCTGCCGTTACGCTCTGCTGAAAATGTACAGATTCTGCTGACGTTCTATCCCGATGGCCGCGCGCCGCAACTCAATATCGAGAGCTCGGTTGCAGGAACGATGGCAGGCGCTGAGGCATTACCGGAAACCACTGAGGCTCAAGGTGAAGGTACTCTTAACGTCAAGGTGCTTTCCGTCGAAACCGGCAGGCCGATCAGGGATGTGCAGGTTTTTGTCAGTGGTTTGAATCAGCAGCTGAGAACAGACGATGAAGGCCGTCTGGAAGCAACCGTCCCGGCTGGCAGCTACAGCGTTTCACTACTGCACCCGGCTTACAGCAGCCAGACACAGGATGCGGTGGAAATCGCTGACGGGCAGATAGCCGAGTTGTCTTTCAATCTGACACCGGCAGGCGTCGAGCTCGCCGAATATGTCGTACTGGAACCTTATCTGGCGGGCACGCTGGCTTCAGTGATCGAAGAACAAAAGACCTCCACCGAAGTCACCACCGTACTGGGTGCTGAACAATTCAGCCGCAGCGGTGATTCCGATGTGGCGAGCGCGTTGCGCAGAGCTTCGGGCCTGACGCTGGTGGGCGGTCAATTCATTTTTATTCGCGGTCTCGGCGAGCGGTTTTCCTCGACGCTCGTTAACGGCGCGGCAATTCCAAGTCCCGACGCAACGCGTCGCGTCGTGCCGCTGGATCTTTTTCCAACCAATTTCCTGGAAAGCGTACTGGTACAGAAAACCTATTCAGCCGACCGCCCCGGTGAATTTGCCGGCGGCACACTGGAAATGCGCACACGCGGCATACCGGATGCATTTTTCTTTAACTTCAGTGCAAGCACAGGGTTTAACGACAACGCCTCTTTTTCCAATGGACTGACCTACAAGGGTGGCGGCATTGACTTCCTCAGTTTTGACGATAGCGCGCGCAAATTACCCGATTCGATTGCATCGGCGCTGGCCAACGGCGGAACCATCCAGCCGCAGACGGTTTTTAACCCCGCCGGGTTCTCTCCTCAGGAAATTGAAACCTTCGGTGAAGATCTCTCGGGCGTATGGGACGTGTCGAAAAAAACACCCGGCCCGGATCGCGGTTTTGACGTCGCGCTGGGTAATGTATTCGAACGCGGCAACATCCGGGCAGGATTTATCGCCGCTGGTGGATGGAACCAGCAATTCCGGAATCAAAATGAAATCAACCGTGAATTCACGCCAACCACGGGCAGCAATACATTACGCATGATCCAGGATTTTGACACACGACGCTCGCTGCAGACCATGGAACTCAATGGTTATCTGGCGGCGGACATAGAATACTCGGACAATCACCGCATTTTTTCGCGCACCATGTTTTTGCG
>JADZAR010000202.1 GCA_020852475.1 Nitrosomonas sp. | reverse complement strand
GCTACTGCGCGGCACGATAATTGCGTTAAAAATTTGCGAAAAATGCTCATTTACCCCGCGTAAACTCCGCTTTTTCGCAAATTTTTGCCTTATTCTCGTACCGCTCATGACACCGTGCAAAGGTCTCTGGCCGTATCATCGATTCCTCTCCCGGCGGAAACATCAATCCGGACGGATTATGTGCTAGAATCCTAAGCAGTTTTACCCACTCTTCGCAAGCACAGGCGGATAGACTCCATCTAGCCCCCCGGCTTTATATGAAATTCCGTATAGCCTAAATCATTTTATTGCTGTCTTTTGCACTTGCAACAGACTGTTAAGGATAAGGCGGCATACAGATAGATAAAGCTACGATATATGAGACAAAAGTAACCGGTCAATCTATTGAAGAAGCAGATCTGGATCCGGAAAAATGAAAACAAACGCTCAAAAAATACACAACGATTTATCGGATATCGCGTTGCGGGTATTGCTTTTTACCTTGCTCTGGATGATTCTCAGCAACGGCAATCCATCGTCCTGGGCGATCGGTGCGCCCGCGATACTGCTTGCGGTCATCGCCAGCATCGCGCTGATTCCGCCGGTGCCTCTGGTATGGTCCGAAGTGCCGGCATTCATCGGCTTTTTCCTGATCCGCTCACTTGCCGGTGGCGCAGATGTCGCCTGGCGCGCACTGCATCCGCATATGCCGATAGCACCGGATCTGATTACGTATCCGCTGCGCATACCGCCGGGGCTGCCACAGGTGTTTATGGTCAACACAATCAGTCTGCTGCCGGGCACCTTGAGCGTTGAATTAATCACCGAGATGAATCAGAGCTCTCTGACAGTGCATGTACTGGACAGGAAGAAACAAATTGCTATCGAGCTTGAATCGGTCGAGCACCGTGTGGCGCGGCTGTTTGGCGTACCTCTGCCAGTCGCCAGTCAACGACAGGATTAACTGAAATGAAAAGTATCCGTAACATTCTCTGTGTAACCTTTCCCTGGAAAAATTGCCAGTCCGTTGTGGAACGCGCCGTCGTGCTGGCAGAAAACAATCAGGCCAACCTGACTGTCGTCAGCCTGATTGAACGTTTTGCAGCAGCAGCTGAAATGCTGGAAAGTGAAGCAACGCCGGCAGATCTGCAAGCTCTGGTCGTGCAGGGACATGAACAGCATCTGGCTACGCTGATCGAGCCTTATCAAAATAGAAAGCCAATCCAGACCAAGGTGCTCACCGGCATTCCGTTTCTGGAAATTGTGCGCGAAGTTCTGCGCAGCAAATACGATCTGATCATCAAACCAACCGAAGCGCATGACTGGCTGGATCGCCTGTTCAGCAGTGATGACATGCACCTGTTACGCAAATGTCCTTGTCCGGTCTGGCTGATCAAGCCGGAAGCACCAAAAACCTGCCGGCGCATTTTAGCGGCGGTGGATGTCGGCGAAGACTATCCTCAGGCAGAATTACAGACCCGCTATGCCTTGAACCGGCAGATTCTGGAAATGGCCGGCTCGCTCGCACTGTCGGAATTTGCCGAACTGCACATCGCGCATGTCTGGGATGCCGTCGGCGAAAGTCTCATGCGTACGCGCGCACCTTTCATGAGCGACACAGATGACACAATCACCCAGTTTGTTGAACAGGTGCGCAAGCGCCATCAACACAACCTGGATGCATTAATGCGCGAGATGACGCGTCGTCTGGGGCAGGATGCCATCAATTATCTCAAGCCGCAAATACACCTGATTAACGGTTCAGCGCGCAAGGAGATTCCCGCGCTGGCCAGGCAGCTTGAAGCGGATCTGATCGTGATGGGTACGGTAGCCCGCACAGGCATACCCGGATTCATCATGGGCAATACCGCCGAGGCGATTCTCAATCAGATCGACTGCTCGGTGCTGGCGATCAAGCCGCCCGGGTTTGTTACGCCTGTTACACTCGAGGTATAAATAGCGGTGCAGACGCTTTATTTTGCACTGGCGCTGTTTCTGCTGCTCAATCTCTGCGCGGGAATGTGGCGCGTATTGCGCGGGCCGACCACGGCCGACCGCATGCTGTCCGCGCAATTGTTCGGCACCACTGTTGTAGCCATCCTGTTGTTGCTCGCGCAAGCCTCAGACAGTCCGGCGCTGCGCGATGTGGCGCTGGTTTTCGCCCTGCTGGCGGCGGTTACGGCGGTCGCATTCGTGCAGCGCGTCTGGCCCGAAGACAAGGAGTCTGAACGTGACCGCGGCTGATTATGTCACCGCATGCCTGTTTATCCTGGGCGGCATCTTCTTTTTCGCCGGAACCGCAGGATTACTGCGTTTTCCGGATGTCTACACACGGCTTCATGCCTTGACCAAAGCCGATAACGTAGGACTGGGGCTGATTGTAGCAGGACTGGCGTTGCAGGCCGAATCCTGGCTTGCTGCTGGAAAACTGCTGCTGATCTGGCTGCTTGTGCTGTTTGCCGGCGCCTGCGTTGCGCATCTGGTCGCCAGGCGGGCGTTGCGTAAAGGAACTCGCATTTGGACGGAGTAACTTTGCTGCAGTGGGCTTTCGATACTATGCTGGGCTTCGGTTTGTTGTGGCTGGCCTGGCGCGCCTTGAACAGTTCGGATCTGTTTAAGGCCATTGTATTGTTTATTGCTTTCGGACTGCTGATGGCGCTGGCCTGGGTGCGGTTAAACGCGCCGGATGTCGCGCTGGCTGAAGCCGCCATCGGTGCCGGATTGACCGGTGCGCTGCTGCTCGCCGCACTGGCGAGACTGGGAGCCATGACAGATCAAAATGTTTCCGGCGCTTCTGCATATCCGGTACCCTCGGCACAACCGCCCGCCGGATCGCATTTTTCGCGTGGCTTGCTGATCTTGCTGCTGTCTGCATCAGTAGCAGGAATGGCTTATGCCATTTGGTCTTTGCCCTCATACGCCACGGGATTAAGCATGGATGTCGCCGCGCATCTTGACGATAGCGGCGTGGGCAATCCGGTTACCGCCGTGCTGCTTAATTTCCGCGGTTACGATACCATGCTGGAGATGATGGTTTTATTACTGGCCGTGCTGGGTGTCTGGTCGCTCGGCGGGCTGCAGCAGCAGCCTGAAAAACCTGTTGCGGCGGTGCTGGAAACGTTATCACGTTTTTTGACGCCGGTATTTATTCTGGCGGCGGCTTACCTGCTGTGGGTGGGGGCAGATGCGCCCGGCGGTGCTTTTCAGGCCGGATCTGTGCTTGGCGCTGCCGGTGTTCTGTTGCTGTTGAGTGGCTGGCGTCCCCGCGTCCGCCTCATGCAGTGGCCGCTACGGCTTGCGCTGACTGCCGGCGCGGGCGCTTTTATCCTTCTTGGCCTATTGACGCTGCTGCTCGAAAAGCAGTTCCTGACCTATCCGGTCGCACAGGCCGGCAGGATGATTCTTCTTCTTGAAAGTTTAGCCACCGTATCAATCGCCGTGACATTAGCCATTCTGTTTCTAAGCGTATCTTCCGGTCATAAGGAAAAATCCGGAAAGGGAGAGAAAAAATGACGAATGCATTTCTCTACGCGCTTGCGGGTAGCGGTCTTTTTGTACTGGGACTGCACGCGCTGGTCATGCATGCACATGTGCTGCGGAAAATTCTGGCGATCAATGTCATGGGCAGCGGTGTTTTTCTGATACTCGTGGCGCTGGCGAGGCGCTCGGGTGAGACGACAACCGATCCGGTGCCGCATGCCATGGTGATCACCGGAATTGTCGTGGCCGTTTCAGCGACCGCTCTGGCGCTCGCGCTAATGCTGAAATTGGCCGAAAAATCCGGCCAGGCCGTGTTGCCTGACAAGCACGGCGATTAGCACGGATGGGAGCTATGTCCAGCCTTTTGGCTATCGACTGGGGTGTTATCGCCATCCTGTTACCGCTGGCGGGCGGCACCGCTTGTGTTCTCTGGCCTGCGCTGTCAAAACCGGCGGGATTAATCAGCGTAACCGGTGTTGTGCTGGCGATTGCCGGACTCGGCTGGCGAATCATGGAAAACGGCATATATCGTCATGCCGTGGGCGGATGGGGTGCGCCGCTCGGCATCGATCTGTTTGCCGATGGCCTGAGTCTGATCATGCTGATAATGACAGCGCTGGTCGGACTGGGTATCAGTTTTTATGCCAGGCGTTACTTCAGTCCGCGCGATGCCGTCCGCTTCTGGCCGATCTGGCTGTTTCTGCTGGCTGCACTGAATGCCTTGTTTCTTTCCGCGGATATTTTTAATCTCTATGTAACGCTGGAAATGACCGGGCTCGCCGCCGTCGCACTGACAGCGCTAACCGGGCGGATTGACGCCTTGGGCGGCGCCATGCGTTATCTGCTGGCCACGCTGCTGGGCTCTCTGGCTTATTTACTTGGCGTCGCGCTGCTCTATCACGATGCGGGCAGCGTGGATATCGCCACACTGGCGCAGCGGATTCAACCCAATGCAGCTGTCTGGACGGCGCTGGGCCTGATGAGCGCCGGTCTGGCGCTGAAAACCGCGCTTTTCCCGTTGAGCTTCTGGCTGCCGCCGGCCCATGCCAGCGCGCCTGCTCCGGTCAGCGCGCTACTCTCCGCGCTGGTGGTAAAAGCTTCGTTTTACATCCTGCTGCGGTTGTGGCTGGAGCTATTCGGCGATTTTGCGCAAGGCGCTTCAATGTTACTTGGTCTGCTCGGCGCGGCGGCAATTCTCTGGGGTTCCCTGCAGGCGTTGCGCCAAACCCGCATCAAGCTGCTGGTCGCCTATTCCACTGTCGCGCAGATCGGTTACCTATTCCTGATTTACCCGCTGGCTTCGGCAGGCAATGGCATAGCGGCAGGCATGGCGGCCTATCTTGCTTTCTCGCATGCACTGGCGAAATCAGCCATGTTTCTCGCCGCCGGCAATCTGATGCTGTTTGGCGGCCATGACCGCATTGCCGATCTGGATCGCGCCGTGCAGCGACTACCACTGACGGTCGCTGCATTTGCACTGGCAGGCGTCAGTATCATGGGACTGCCGCCCAGCAGCGGATTCGTTGGCAAATGGCTGTTGCTTGACGCGGCAATGTCGCAGGGGCGATGGGATCTCGCGGTGGTGATGATTATCGGCGGACTGCTGGCCGCTGGTTACATTTTTAAAGTACTGGGCTACGCATTCACCCAGGCCGAAGTGCCGCATGACGCAAGAGCCGTGCCTGCAGGCATGGAATGGGCTGCGCTGCTGCTGGCCATAGGCGCGATTCTGCTTGGCTTCATGGCGTCTGAAATTTTTGCGTTGATCGCGGTGGATCTGGTCGTTAACGCCGACGAAGCCGGAACGGTATGGACGGCATGAGCGGAAACGCCTGGCTACCGCTGATGGTCGTGGCCAGCGCACTGCTGCCAGGTTTGATCATCTTTGGCCTGCCTGAAGAAAAAGTGCGCCTGCGCACCGTGCTCAATCTGAGCGGTGCGTTTGCCAAAATATTCTTTACCGGATGGATGTTGTGGGGCGTTTATCACGGCAATTCCTATGAAATGCGCATGGCTTTTCTGCCGGGACTGGATCTGGTGCTACGCGCGGATTCGCTGTCATTGCTATTCATCGCATTATCCAGTGTACTCTGGCTGTTGACCACGGTTTACGCGATTGGCTACCTGGAAAACTCGCCACACCGCAGCCGCTTCTTCGGTTTTTTCAGTTTATGCGTGACCAGCACAAGCGGTGTAGCAATGTCCGGCAATCTGATCACTTTTCTGTTGTTCTACGAATTACTGACGCTGGTGACATATCCACTGGTTGTTCATCGCGGCACGGAAGCGGCGCGCCGGGCGGGTCAAATTTATCTCACTTATACCATTTCCGGCGGCGCGCTCCTGCTGCTCGGCGTGGTATGGCTTTATGCCATTACCGGAACACTCGAATTCAGTCCGCAAGGCATTCTGTATCACCTGGATACAACCTATCATCCGGCGCTGATCGCGATATTTGTGTTACTGATTGCCGGCTTGGGCGTCAAGGCAGCGCTCGTGCCGCTGCATGGCTGGCTACCCGAAGCGATGGTCGCGCCAGCGCCGGTCAGTGCCCTGCTGCACGCGGTGGCTGTCGTCAAAGCGGGCGCTTTTGGCATTGTGCGCGTGGTTTATGACATCTACGGCATTGATTTCGCCGCTGAACTGGGTGTTACCGGTCCGCTGGCTATGCTGGCGGCGGTAACCATTCTTTATGGCTCCCTACGCGCACTGGCACAGGATAATCTGAAACGGCGGCTGGCGTTTTCCACAGTAAGCCAGGTGTCCTATATCACGCTGGGCGTGGCAATCGTTGGTCCACTGGCCACCATCGGCGGCGTCGTGCATCTCGTGCACCAGGGATTGATGAAAATCACGCTGTTCTTCTGCGCAGGCAATCTTGCGGAAACACTGGGTATTCACAAGGTGCGCGAGATGAACGGTGTCGGGCGGCGCATGCCTTGGACGATGGCGGCATTCACTCTCGGCGCTTTTGGCATGATCGGCGTACCGCCGGTCGCCGGCTTTATCAGCAAGTGGTATCTGGGGCTTGGCGCGCTGGAAGCCGGAGAACCCTGGGTGATTCCCGTGCTGATCGGCAGCAGCTTGCTCAATGCGGCGTATTTTCTGCCCATCCTGCACCGCGCCTGGTTTCGCGATCCGCCGGACAGCTGGCCCGTCATGCGGGATACGGCGCGTGATTTCGGTGACAAGGAAACCGCCTGGGCTTTATTGCTGCCGCCGGTGATTACCGCGCTGCTCGCGCTGTTTGCCGGACTGCTGGCATCCACATGGTTCAGTCCGCTGGAATGGGTACAGCTCATCGCACAGCGGGCGTTTTATCATTGATGAACAGCGCAATGACTTTGAATAGCCTCCTGCTGCCAGGCATACTCTGCCCGCTCCTGCTCGCTTGTCTGATGGGATTCAGAACGACGCGCGCGCTGGTGTTGCCGTTAACGCCTTGGGCCGCGCTGCCCGCGCTTATTGCGGCCTGTCTGCTGACGCCAAACGAAGCACGCTGGCATTTTCCCGGATTGCTGCTCGGCAGTGAAATTGGACTGGATGCAACAGGACAGATATTTTTGCTGCTGACGACGCTGCTATGGACAGTATCCGGCATCTATGCCCGCAGCTATTTACGGCAATCCACTCGCCGCGAAGAATTTTATGTTTTCTTCCTGTTGTCGATGGCCGGAAATTTCATCCTGATCGTCACTCAGGATCTGTTCGGATTTTATTTCGGTTTTTCCCTGATGAGTTTTGCCGCTTACGGCCTGATCATTCATGACCGCAGCGCGGCCGCGCTGCGCGCCGGGCGGATTTATATGATGCTGACTGTGGTTGCGGAACTGATGCTGTTCGTTGCCCTGGTCGTGGCGGCAGGTATCAGCGGAGCCACGACTTTTGAAGCGCTGCGCGTTGGTCTTGCGGTGATGGATCCGGCAGACCAGAATCTGGTGATCCTGCTTGGCATCGCCGGTTGCGGCATCAAGGCTGGGCTGTTTGGACTGCATGTCTGGCTGCCGCTCGCACATCCTGTCGCACCCGCGCCGGCCAGCGCTGTTTTGTCCGGCGCTATGATCAAGGCTGGCCTGTTGGGCTGGCTGCAATTGCTGCCGTTAGGGCTGATCGCCTTGCCCGACTGGGGAGAAGTCCTGATTCTGCTCGGGCTGGCTGCCGCGTTTTACGGCGTGGCGATCGGATTGACGCAGCGCAACCCGAAAACGCTGCTTGCTTATTCGAGTATCAGCCAGATGGGCGTCATGACAATGGCGGTGGGCGTCGGTCTGCTGATGCCGCATGCCTGGCCGTTGATCCTGCCGGCAATCGCCTTTTACGCGCTGCATCATGGTCTGAGCAAAGGCGCGTTGTTTCTCGGCGCGGGGCTTGCCAGAAGCGGCGACTACAGACAGCAGCGCCGGATCTGGCTTGGGCTGTGGCTTCCCGCTCTGGCGCTGGCCGGCGCGCCTTGGACCAGCGGCATGCTCGCCAAACAGCTGATCAAATCGCATACGCTGTACGCTCCCGCGCCATGGGATGCGCTGCTGCCGCTCCTGCTGTCAGTCAGCGCATTGGCCACGGCGTTGCTGATGGCGCGCCTGCTTTATCTACTGCGGCCCGCCGCCCGATCATCGGCTGCCGCACCCGTTGCGGGTCTGATAATACCGTGGGCAGCGTTGTTATCCGTAATTGCACTGATACCCTGGTGGTTTACCGCAGCAATCGATACGTCCGGAATGAGAACAGAGTCAGTGATGGACAGTCTCTGGCCGGTTATGGCAACCGCAGCCATCACTTGGATTGTGCTGCGTCTGGATTCTTTCCGCATGCTCCAGCCCGTACCCGCCGGTGATATACTGGCACTCTGGACACGCGCTTTTCAACGCTTCCGGCTACCGCTTGATCCAGGCACCTTCAGTGCCGCCTGGAACACATTGCAAGCACGAATGAAGATTCATTTGACCGGTTTTATCATGGCTGCGAAAGCAAAGCTTGATCAAACGGAAGATTATCTGTCCCGCTGGGATGTAGCATTATTGTACGCGATCATCATGGCAATGGTGGCAGCAGGAATCAGCATAGGTTTCATCGGGATAAATACGTACTGACGGAAATATCGCATCATGCAAAAAACGTTTACCTGCACCAGCATTATCGTTGTATTGCTACTGAGTAGCTGCAGTATGGTGCGACTGGGATACGACGGCGGGCCGCAACTTGCCTGGTGGTGGCTGGACAGTTATGTCGATTTCAACCGTGAGCAGAAACCGCATACGAAACAAGCCATTCGCCAGTGGTTTGACTGGCATCGCAGCACACAATTGCCGGAATACGCCGATTGGCTTGCTGCGGTGCGCAGCCAAATCAATGACCCGGTAACGCCGGAACAGATTTGCCGCTGGTCTGATGAACTGCAAGACATCCTCGCACCTGCCTTCGATCACGCCGCCCATCTCGGCGCGCCAATTGTTTTGAGTCTCGATGAATCGCAACGGCGCCACCTTGAACAACGCTATACCAAAAGCAATGACAAGCTGCGCCGCGATTATTTGCAACCGGATCCCAAAGACCGCCTGAATGCTGCGGTAAAACGCTCGGTAAAACGCATCGAAAATCTTTACGGCAAAATCGATCAGCAGCAGCGTGACCTGATTATTACCAGTATCGAAGTTTCACCTTTCAGTCCCGAGGCTTGGCTGGCAGAGCGTCAGCGCCGTCAACAGGTTACACTGACAGCCCTACAACAGCTCGCCGGCGCCTCCCTTCCGTCCGAACAGGTTGCTACCGTGTTGCGTGGACTGATAGAGCACACTCACCGCTCCGACAGTCCGGATTATCGCGCGTATCAAATCAAGCTGACCGAATATGCCTGCGGTTTTATTGCCCGCATGCATAACACTACCACACCAACCCAGCGTCAGCACGCAATAGACAAACTGAAAAGCTGGGAAAATGATTTGCGCGTGCTTACCGGAGAAGACCGCGTTTATACGGTATTGCAATAGATCGGGCCAGGCCTTCCCCATCGGCCATGTCGACGGAATCCGTTCGATAAAGCATTCCTGGTTAAACCATTACATGATCACTCCGTTAATGTTCAGAGCCACATCATGATTTTTAATTTCAAAGGTAATGAACAATGAGCACAATAGCGACAGATCAGGTATTTATGGGCAGGCAAGTAACCGAAGAAGCACAACCAGACGAAATCCGGCGCCACTTAACAACGCACCGGATAGCCTATGATGGCCAAACGGGTCAAGTCTACAAAATCTGGTTGCTCAATATCGTCATGAATATCTTTACGCTGGGTATTTACAGTTTCTGGGGAAAGACGCGATTGCGTCAATATGTGGCGGGTGCATTCAAACTCAATAAAGACCGGTTTGAATACACCGGAACAGGAAAAGAGCTTTTCGTCGGGTTTCTGAAAGGCATGCTTATCTTTTTCGTGCTTTATCTGCCATTTATGGTGGCATCATTTATCGCGCCCGATGCAGTCTGGCCGCTGGTATTTTTGATACCCTTTTTCTATGTACTTCCTGTCGCACTCTATTCCGCATGGCGGTATCGCATAAGCCGCATACAATGGCGGGGTGTCCGTTTCGAACTGGATGGCTCAGTCATGAAATATGCTGGTATTTTTCTCTGGAGATGGCTGATCAACATTATATCACTTGGTATACTAATCCCTTATTCCGATATCAGAATGTATCAGTATATTGCGGATAACGCCTATTATGGTGATATCGCATTCCGCTTCGAAGGACATGGCAAGAATCTGATGGCCATACATCTGGCCACCTATTCAATCATCATCGGTTTGTTCATTTTTGTTTTTTATGGTTTACAGCTGATGGCAGCCTCTTTTGTTACCGCGCAAATGGCAATTGGACAACAAGACCTGTCATTTGATGAAGCTTTGGTAATTTTTTTCAGTAATGCATCGTTTTTCGCTGCCCTGACCTGCATTATCGTTCCATTTATTCTGCTACCCATGATCCGATTGATTTACAAAACGGCGCTTATTCATGAAATAACTAATCATTTGTATGCCGGTGAAATCGGCTTCAAAAGCACCATTACAACTTTTGCGCTGATAAAGCTTAAGCTGGGCAATTTTTTAATTCTCATCCTGACATTAGGTCTGGGTTTACCTGTCATCATGCAGCGTAATCTGCGCTTTTTTGCGCAGCATACGCAAGTTAAAGGTAATCTGGAAACTTCCAGCATTAAACAAACAGCCAGCCGCAAACCCGCTGACGCTGAGGGTTTGCATACTGTCATGGGGCTCGATTCAGGTTTTATTTAATCCTGCAAGCCTCGGTTGAATGACATTGACTGCTTTCGAAACCAGGTTTTTTGACGGAAAAACGGCAAGGCCGCATCAGGTCAGTGTCGAATTACACGCCAGCCGTTTGCGCATCTCGATGCCTGGAGAATCGTGTTCAAGCGACTGGCTGTATAAAGAAATCGTAGTTTTGCAACAGCCCATACCGCCGCAGCCGGCCATGCTGACTTCCCGTAAAAACATGGCTATGCGGCTATATGTCGAACCGGAACACTGGTGTTCATTCAAAACAAAACTCCCTAAAACGGCGTTCCCGGCAATAACGCTTTCTACGCGATGGAGATCCCTGGCAGGCTATGCCGGATTATCCGTAATTTTTGTGCTAGCGGCAGTTGCTGCGGGGCCTCGGCTGTTTGAACGCGCAAGCGAGCTCATTCCTCCCAGTACTGAAATACAGATTGGTAAAATGGCGTTTGATTCGTCAATCAATCAGCCGGTATGTACAGCACCACAAGGAAAAGCAGCGCTGGATAAATTGGTGCTTATGCTGAAACAGGGGATAACGCGCGACATTCCCTTTAATGTGCGCGTTGTTTCCGCTGACGAAACACTTAACGCGCTGGCCGCACCAGGTGGATATCTGATCATTTTCAGCGGCATTCTTAAAAAAGCTGATTCAGCAGAAGAAGTGGCTGGCGTACTGGCGCATGAAATGGCGCATCTCGAGATGAATCACCCGATGAAATCATTGATGCGCAATCTAGGCGTTACTTTAACGTTGCACATGATGTTCGGCGATGCCGGTGTCCTGAGTAACACCGCCCATTTTGCCGGAGTGATTCATCAACTGCACTATAGCCGCGAAGACGAACTAGAAGCGGATAAAATTGGTTATGCGTTGCTTGAAAAAGCCAATATCGACCCATCGGGGCTAACGCTTTTTTTCGAGCGTATTCAGCAGGAAGAAGCGAAAAACACTGGTCATTCCTATTCCAATCGGTCTGATCTGGATGAATATCTTTCAACGCATCCGCACACGGAATACCGTATCAACACGTTAAAAAGCAACACCACCACTTCAAAAAACTATCAGCAGGCACTGGATGCTTCCGAATGGCGGGCACTTAAAGATATCTGCTCTGAACAGGCAGATTAATGCGACAATTTTTTTAGAGTGCCATCCATAATCAGGCAGGCACAGACAAGCACGATAGTATTTCAGATTGTTCTGCTGCCGACAAATTCTAGCCTATATTATCCTTAAACCTAAAAACCTCCGTTGGCCGTTAGCCGCAATGACTAACGGCATGAATAAATAGAACAACCCGAAAAATACCATTCAACTGAGGTTTTTAGATTAAAAAATCATCGAATATGGCAGTATAGCGATTTTTCATCGGCGGTGATGGCGTCAGATGCGTTTTTTGAATTTCATGATTTTTAGCATGAAATCAAACGGCAGTCTTTAATCTTTGCAAGCAGAAGAGAATAATATGAGCATTCCCAATCTGGAGTTATTTATGGAACATCTCAACCAAGCCTGGATCATGTTAAAACTGGGGGGAGTCATTATCATCCCGCTATCGCTGCTCGGCATCATTGCACTGGCAATCATGCTGGAGAAGGCATTTGTTTATTGGCGATTCGCCCGTCTTTCACGGGATTTATCGAATTTGATCGAGACCTATGGATTCAAATGGGAGGATTTGGAGAAAATACTATCCGGTCTGGATAGACGTCATTATTACAAGCGTTTTTTTGAAGTGGTCATCGCCAACCGGAGCCAACCATTCTGGTGGACCGAATCACGCGCAGCGGATGAAGCTCAATTAATTGAAGAATCGCTGGCGCGTAGACTCTGGGCGCTGGAAACCATCGTTACCGCTGCTCCGCTGCTGGGGCTGGTGGGCACCGTTGTCGGTATGATGCGCGCCTTTCAGGTGATCGGCAGCGAGGGCATCGTTAATCCAACCGCGGTAACCGGCGGCGTGGCTGAAGCACTCATTGCTACGGTAATCGGATTAATTATCGCACTGATCGCCCTGTTTGGATTCAACTATTTTTCCCGCCTGCAATCACAAACCATGGATGAAATGGAACGCCTGGGAACACGTCTGATTGATCACATCCGACTGGATCAAAAGGAAGAAATTCATGAAACTGCGTAAATCCAGAGCGCCGCGTAAAGGATATATCCAGATCATACCGATGATTGATGTTATGTTTTTCCTGCTTGCAACCTTCATGCTGGCGTCCTTGTCCATGCAGAAACTGGACTCGCTGCAAGTCAATCTGCCTGAAGGTCAGGCTGAAAAACTCAGTACTGAACAACCGGTCACACTCACGCTGACCAAGGACAGCGAAATTTTCATCAACAAGGAACGTGTCACGCTTGACACGCTGGCTGTTACGCTCAAACCATTGTTGCAAGATACGCAGCAAAAGCTGATTGTTTCCGCTGACAGTGAAGCACCACAAGGTATTGTCGTCCAGGCGATGCTGCGTGCGCGAAATGCCGGAGTACAGCAGTTTCTGATCGCGGTAAAGCATAAGTAGACATCAACCAGGGTTCTTGCAATCATTCATGGAAATAGTCCGCTCAAGACCTGTCGAAGTTCGCCTCTGGTGGCCGTTGCCTTTGGCGGCGCTGCTTTGGCTGTTGATGATCTGGGCATTCGGTTTTTTCATGTCCGAGTCTGAAGTTGATGTTGCCGTCTCGATTCCGGATGCCATCGAAGCTGAATTTATCGAGCTGCCAGAACTGGAGCAACCGAAGGAGTCCGTCCCGCCACCACGTAAAGGCACCGAAACACCAATTCAGGAAGAAACGCAACAAACTAAAGTAACGCCGGAAATAAAAATTCCGCCACCGCGTGCCCGCCCACTGAAACCCTCTTCGCCGCCGCCTGTAAAACGGGATGCGATTGAAACGGCAAAAATTTCACCACCCAGGGAAAAAGCTGCAACCGAAGCGCCTCTAAAAACCGATAGTCCAGCTCCAACCGACTTATCGGAATATATTAATCAGAGAAGGCCGCAACAAAACCAGCCGAGGGGTATTTTTGACGGTACTGAAAACACAAGGAATATCAGTAAAACGCCGCAGCCCTCAGCAGAAGAAATCCGGCTGGCGCGGGTTAAACGCAATCTGCAAATGCCCGGAACGAGTGGTATATTTCAGATCACTAAAATAGGACCTCGCTATGCCCAGTTTTCATTTCGCGCATGGACAACCGGCATCAGTAATCCACGGCGCGAATTGATTGAGGTGAAAGCCGGACCAGACGAAGATATCGAGCGCGCAATTATTAGGAGAATGATTCAACTTATCCGCCAGTATCATCAGGAAGATTTTAATTGGGAGTCCCATCGTCTGAACCGTGTTATTGTTTTGTCCGCCCGTCCTGGAGATAATGAAGGGCTCGAAAATTTCCTGCTGCGCGAGTTTTTTGGTGAACCGCTGCCGTCTTACTTGCGCTGATTGAGTGATCCGCACAAACCGATACTGCTGCCGAGGTAAGTTGAGACCTTTGCACGGTGTCATGAGTGGTGCGAGAATAAGGCAAAAATTTGTGAAAAAGCGGAGTTTACACGAGGTAAATGAGCATTTTTCGTAAATTTTTAACGCAATTATCGCGCCGCGTAGTAGCCGTGCAAAAGTCTCAAGTTATCCTGCCGCAAAGTCCGGTTTCTATAACACGCACACGTAACGGTTATATGATTTCGATATCGGGAAAAAACTCCTGATGGGGCGCCGGCTTGCCGACATGATAGCCTTGCGCATAATCGATATTCATTTTTCTGAGTTGATTCATGATCCTTTCACTCTCAACAAATTCGGCGGTTATTCTTTTCCCAAAACCGGAAGCGACACTGCATAACGCGCTGACCAGAATCTGGTCATCCGGATTCTCGCCGAGATTGCGGATAAAGGAACCGTCGATTTTGACAGCGTCCACCGGAAGCTCTCTCAGATAATAGAATGAAGAAAAACCCACGCCAAAGTCATCCAGTACAAAACCGCAACCCAGTTCTTTTATTTCCTTCATCAACGTACGCGCACCCGGTAGATTCTCAAGCGCGGCAGTTTCAGTAATCTCAAACATCAGCAGCGCCGGGTTGATTTCATACTTGTTCAATTCATGAAACAGTATGGACAGCAATTCAGGATCGTTGAAAGCGTGCGCGGACAGATTAATGGACAAGCTGATGAAATCCTGTGTTTTGTTGCGATTAATGGCGGCAGCCAGCGCGATGGATTTTCGCAGTACAAGATGATCGATAATATGTATTAAGCCGCTTTGCTCAGCTGCCTTAATAAAGCCGGCAGGCGACAGGATCAATCCATCGCCGTTGCGCATGCGCAGTAATACCTCATAATGCATGACCCGGCGGTTCCGGATATGCATGATCGGCTGCAAAAAAAGAATAAAATTATCATTCGCCTGTGCGTATTCAATTTTCTCCTTCCAGTAAACAAGCGATTGTACCCGCTCGCGGCTTTGATCTTCCTTGGAAAACAAATGCCAGGCATTTCTTCCGGTGTCTTTGGCCTGATACATGGCAAGATCAGCAGCTGCCAGCAAGTCATGTACATTATCGCCATGTTCGGGAAAAAGGGCGATGCCGATACTGGCCGAGACCTTATGATTACGGTCGGCGTAAGTCAGGCTCAGACTGCTGATGTTATTGAGTATTTTTTTTGCAACTTCTATAGCGCCATCGGCGTTTATTTCGGGAAGAATAACCGCGAATTCATCACCCCCCAGACGCGCGGTAATGTCGCCGAAACGGATTGTTTGCGACAGCATTTTAGCGACTAGCTTCAGAAATGCGTCACCTGCATGATGTCCACTGGTATCATTAATATATTTGAAACGATCCAGGTCAAAAAATAATAACGCGCCCGGATGATTATATCGATCCGATCGACTGAGCATTTGCTCGAGTTCTTCGCTGAACCGACGCCGGTTATGTAAATCGGTCAGGGGATCATGCGTTGCCAACCAGGTTAAACGCTCCTGTGCCAACTTGTATTCAGTAACATCAAGGCCTACCGACAAAATAGACGGATCATCTCTGGAATTTCTGGAAAGGCGTGAATGAAGCCAGGCAATATCACGAGTTGAGCCATCCTTGCAGCGGATTGTAGATTCATGCCGGAATTGATCACGCTTGTTGTTATTGAGTTCTTCCAGACATGTAGCCAGATATTGATGATCATAATTGGATGCCAGCAGCTGAAGAAAAGATGAGCCTTGCAGTTCTTTTTCAGAAAAGTGCGTCAACATTTCACCATGCGCGTTCAAGGAATTGATTCTGCCCAGTGTGTTTTGCGTGAGCACGATGACTTGCGCGGTATCCAGCAGATTGGCAATAAAATCCCGCTCCTTACTCAATTCGTCCTTTTGCTCGATAAGCTGTTTTGCCCGGGTCGTTGCTTTTTGTTCGAGATCTTCAAGCTGCATGGATAACTGGACTGCCGCCACATTAAGCATATCAATTTCATCACTGTACTTCTGTACATGCTTTGATGCGGCCAACGATTGGCGGAAGTTTTCAAACTGACCGCTCGCCAGCAGAGGTAATGTAAAGGCAATATCCTTCAGGCGAATGAGCAGCCGCGTAAAAATGCCGAACATAAGAATTCCGGAAAGCGCAAGACCTAACAACCCGATTGCTGCAATTTTCCAGATGGAATCATGGATATTATTCATCGCGGTGGTAACATCGGTTATAACGACCAAATCCGCTTTGTTACCGCCAACAGCATTAATTGGGTATAGTTTTATCTGGTAGTGATTATCCGATAAATCAATTTGTACGCCTTTTCGCAAACTGTCTATTGGCGAAAATTTTTCCGCGGCTGCTTTTAAAATGAGTTGATTCTGATCTTTTTTCGTCAGTGCGGCGATATGTGCATTCCAGTAGGGTATATCGGCAACATTGTCAGCTGTATGCACGCTATTGCCATGTAACAGCAAACCAATATCCACCCCAGAAACACGATTGAACGCAAGCAGTGCATCCGTTAGTGTTATACCCATAATAACTGTTCCGCCAGCCTTGCCGTCAATCAATAGCGGCGCCACGGTATGTTGTATACAGCTTTTTTCGCAAAGCAAGGGACGAATCGGCTCTTCCCGATGACTAACGCTTTCAACCCACTCAAGCATAAGGCTCTGGTCATCCTGATGATTGTCGAGACTGCTCCAGTCCGCGATCAATTGATTGGATGTATTGTATAACCGTACGGTTTCAATGCCGCTATTGAAATGTATCAGCGGCCAATGCCGGTTAAAAGCCTGTCTGATTTTGTTTTTATCGTTGGACAGCAATGCTTCGGGCATGCCATCGAGAAAAGGAATGGTTTCCGCTTGCTGGCGCAATCCGGACGACAGCCGTTCAATCAGACTGTCTATCTCCCTGCCGTAACGCTCAAATTCAGTTTCACGCTGGCTGTCAAAATTGGTAACCAGCCCCCAATAACTGACCACGCAGAATAATAAAACGACTGCGAACAGTATGAGACTGCTTAATGATGTAATTTTCCATCTGAAGCTAAGAAATTTACGCGCTTTTGTTTTATTTATTGGCGTTTTAACAACCTGTGACATAAGAAGGTATGTTTGCGCTTAGAAGCGGAAGGACAATTGTGCAGCAAAAAGGTCCCATTCTTTAACAGTTGATGCAATAACTGGATTATCCAGTCCGGAAAGCCAGCCTGTTCCATTGATGTAATGATACTCGAAACGCGCCATAATTTGCGGCGTAATATTCCATCGCAGACCAACGGTCAAGTCTCTGGCATATCGTGAGTGGGCAGGACGTGAACTAAGCCCATTGTCTTGCCGCCAATGAACAAATTCTTTTCCGTTACGGTCGTTTCGATCCGCAAAAAACACATCATAACGCAACAGTGCTTCCCATTTCGGATGAAAACGGTAAACACCCTGTACATAGAAACTTTCGCCGGTCGTATTATCGGCTTGTTCATCCAAAGGAAGAACGCCAAAATTCTTGAAGTCCAGACGGCGCAACGCATATTCTGCGGTCAGGCTCCATTTTTCCGCGTTATACTGGGCTGATAAAAAAAGTGGTGAAAAGGAAAAAGAACCACGTGTCAAGCCATCATTAGCACCCGGATTATAATGTGTATTTAACCAGATGCCACTGATTGCAAAACGGAATCGCGCATCGTGGGTTTCGTAAAGACCCCGGCCGATGAACGATGTTTCCGGGGATAATTCACCCTTTTGTGGACCGCCGAAAATAGCAAATTCGGTCTCCCGGTCCTTCACTAAAGAACGCATCACGCCGAACTGTACTGAAAAATTGCCGATTGTCGGATGCGACGTTTCACCATAAAGCTGCACCGAATCCGACGACATACCCAGATTGCGCGTACGGTCAAAATAAATCGATTGCGGTAATAGAATACTGGGACGCGTGAAAGCAACATCGCGTGTGTCATTGTAAAATCCGAACGGATTTTTCAACCGGCCAACCCTGACGCCGAACTGATGTGTTCCCTGCGAGTACAGCAAATAATCGACAAAACCGAAATCCAGGCGCGGCTCACCGCCATTGCTACCCTCCCCGGCACGGCGGGACAACATTTGCGCCGACAACTGCAACCGGGGCAACGGGCGAAACAGCGCGTTGAGTCCAACTTCGGTAAAACCAAAACCACCGCCCTGATCCGTTTTACCGAAAACATTATTATCCGAGGTTGCAATAAATGCCTGACTTGCGAAGCCCTGAAATTTCAGATTATCGAGAATATTTGTTTCCGAAAACCATTTTGAGAATGCATTTGTATTGGTTAGTGTCTCTGTCTGATCGATTTTTGTCTGCCCGGATGCGTATGCAGTGCAGATATTGAACAGAAGCGAAAACATGACGAACCTGTACATCCAGCGGCAGGTTTCATGACATAAACTGTTATTTGATCTGTAGTACATGAACGTCATCACTGATAAAAGAGGATTTCAGATAACCGATAGAACCTGGTGTATTTGCTATTCTTCGCAGCATTTCTTCGTAAGAAGAGACGGTGGTCGGCGCCTGACCTGTACCGGAAAACACCAGACGATCCCAGGTAGCGCGTAACTGGTAAGGAAAAACATTCAATGTTTCTTTTGAGAAAACCTGATGCAGCTCATGATCATCCGGTAGTACATAAACTTTGATTAACCTGCCATTCGGCCAGGTTTTCATACGCATACTGAAAACCGCACGCAATTCGTTGGCAGTGACGGATTCCTGATCTACATCCGGATGAACGATGACTTTATAATGTTCCGATGCATATGTTTTATCGGTCACCAGCAAAAGAAGCATAAGGCATAAAACTGTTTTAAGTTTGAACATAGTGTTATGCGATAGTCTTCATTTCTGAAAAAATGAATCCGGGTGCTGGTTTTGGCCGTTAAAAAATCAGAGATATACTTTAGCAGGCAAAAATTTTCCCTGGTCGGTCAAGATCTCCCAAACATCCTGATATTCGTTATAGGTTTTATTCAGGATATCTGTCATTTTGGCAAAATAGGGTCGGCGGATGCCATGACATTCAACGAGTGGTCCAATCGGTGTAAATTCCATACCTGAATGACTGAGTAATCGATTCAATGCCGGGTTTATGAAAGAAAGCCAATTTTCCGCGTTACTTTTCACGCTCATCTGCACAACAGCCGCCATGAGAATTAATGAAATATTAGCCGTGACGCGCCGATCTTTTTGCTTTAAGGAATTTTTGTTTTCATCACTGCTTTCGCCTTCGTTGGTTTCCTGATAAAGCATATCCCCTTTTCGCCTTTGAAATTCCTTGATGACTAGAGCTCTCGATATCTCGGCCGTTTCCAGACGAGAAACATTCTGATTTTTAAGGTATTCCGTATCAAGATGCGTATAGGACTCGACCGGAAACGGTTTGTCCGGCGCACTGGGATCAGGCAGCACTATTCGTATGGTACCAATGTAGTTACCGGACGATCGATGTTTAAGTAGTGCATGCATGGCACGATCATCAAAATCATCTTTTTCCAGTTTTTCCGGGTAACTGGATTGATCGAATCCGGGTATGCGCTGTTCCTGACATAAGACATGGTAGCGTATCTGATAGGCAATCTCCCGCAATTCCGGCGTTTCAGCCAGAACAATTTCAAAATATTTCTGATAGGCATCATACAATTCACTCATCATTTAAACGCTCCTGTTATTTTATTATTCCTATACGCGCTATCCAGATCTGGATTTATACCAACATTCCAACATCATTAAAATCCAAATCATAGTGCCATGATAACTGGCATGTTCTTTTAAATGCTGACCAAGCAACGTATCGATGTAATCCGTACGAATGAAGTGACGCGATTTTAAATCGTTCAAACTGTCAGCAGCTAAGGCTTTAAGTTGCGCATGCTCCTGTAACCATACGCCGAATGGTAAACCAAAGCCGTGTTTCTGTTTAGTAATTATTTCATTGGGCAGGAAATCCCTGAGGGCTTCTTTAAAAAAATAACGTAGCCTGGTACCCTTGACTTTGTAATTTGGCTTCAGTTGCAACGAAAACTCGACGAGTTCATCACTGATTAATGGAAATGCAACATCAATCTGAGCCAACTCGCAGGCTTTTACCACTTTAGGCAAGTCATTGTCGGCAAGTGTAATTTTCCAGTCATACGCTAACATGCGATTGATCAGGCTTTTTGCATGTGTACGATGATAGGTTTGCTCCAAAAACAGTTCGGGATATTTTGTGTCCACGGTTTCCAGAAATTCAGCGGTAAAAATGGAATCCGGTCCGTGTTGCAACAACAAATTATAGGTTTCCATGCGGGCCGGCATCGGGGTGGATGCCTGCTCGATATAACGATACATTTTACGAATTAAAGGCTGTTGTGTTTTTCCTGATACATTTTCCGCCCAAGGTTCTAGAATTTTTTTTCGAATAATGGCAGGTAAATATTCATAGAGAGAAAATACATGCTGCCTGGCATATCGTTCATTACCGCCAAACAACTCGTCACCGCCATCACCACCCAGGATTCTATCCAGACCGTCATTCTTCGCCATGCGCGCACAATAATAGGCTGGTATCGCAGAGGCATTGCCAAACGGTTGATCAAAAATTTCAGCGATTTGTGGAATGGCTGCAACGACATCATCCGGAGTTACATAGTATTCATGATGATTGGTAGAGAAATGGCGCGCCGCAATTCGTGCATATTCCATTTCATCATAACCTTGCGCTGCAAAACCGATCGAATAGGTTTGCGCCGGTTTTCCGGTGACTTCACCGAGTATGCCTGCAATGGTTGAACTGTCTGTACCTCCGCTGAGAAAAGCACCGACAGATGCACTACCGACAGCATCACGCACGCTCGATTGAAGCAACTGCCGTAATTCAGATTTGAGTTCTCCAAACGAACGCCCCGAGGTTTCAATGAATACTGGATTCCAGTAGGGTTGTTTTTGTATTTTACGATTCCGGAAAGTCAGACACTCGCCCGGCAACAATCGATATTGATCCTTATAGATCGTATCCGGGCTGGGTATCATATGAAAGTAGATATAATCATAGATACTCTGTGAATTGATTTGCCCCGTCGCCAATGGGTGCCTGACAAGCGCATCCTGTGATGTAGAAAAAATCATCCCATCACCAACCGCCTGATAAGCTAAAGAGCGAGTACCCAGTCGATCAATGGCAAGCATGCATTGATTCTGGTTGTCATCTGAGATACAGGCGATGAATTCACCAGTTATATTCGACAACGCCTGATCGCTGTTAATCAACCAGTGGTCAAGGAAAAATTTAGCGGGATTTTGAGTTGCATCTGGTTGGTCATGCCGGGTATTTTTAAATCGCACATCCCCCCATAGTAAAACTGTAATACCGTTACCCTGAAAAGTATATACGTGCTTAGAATGCCCTATGATGGCAAAGGCTGATTTATCGTTTACCAAAATGCTTGCTGGATGATAGTCATGCCGCGCAATTGGCTGAATCATATGTTCAAGCACTTTACGACTCTCATTTACTGGCATTTTGTAACCTATCCAGCCACAAATTCCCCCCATATATGTTCTCCAGAAAAATTGAACAGCTTGATGGACCTATCTTGCTGTCAAGTTATGTTTTAATGATTAAAATATAGTCGGAGTAATTTTTACTGCTCCCAAACCCTATTTAAAATATTTCCAAACCAATACTTCGAACAGTATTGAAGGACAAAAGGCAAAAGCGGAATTGACTGTCCCAACCCAATTTCCTTCTCTCAAAATTTTGAGCTACAGAACACTGAATGGCATAAACCTCGACTTGGACGACGAAGCGCGTGCGACCAACTTCAGTACCAACCAGACCGGCGTGCTTAGCCAGAAGAATGAATGGAGTGCCTCCTATAATCAAACATGCATCACAAATCGGAAATTAATTCGGCGCTGAAAGATATAGTGATTCGCTGATCATACGGAATTTTCCATGAAGATATGCTGCATTTCTTGTAAAAGCATTTTCCTGTCAATTTTTCCATTTGGACTTCTAGGCAAATTACCCGGACGTATATCGATGCGACTGGGCAGCATGAAAGCAGGCAAGTGGCGTTTACAAGCCATTAACAAATCTTCTGTTTCAAGTTTTTCATTCTTGCGTGGTGTGACAATCACCAATATCGCCTGTCCGAGCACCGGATGAGGAACACCTATTGCAGCTGCTTCACCAACCATTCCACTACCATAAACCACTTCTTCGATTTCAGTCGGACTGACCCGGTAGCCTGAGGTTTTGATCATTTCATCGCGTCGGCCAATAAAATACAAAAAGCCTTCATTATCCATGCGTACGGTGTCTCCAGACCATACAGCAAGTTCGGGTATTGTCAGGCCATGCTGCTTTGAAATAATCGGCCTGAAACAGGCGGCTGTTTTTTCAGGATCATTCCAGTACCCCATTGAGACCAGTGCGCCACGATGCACGAGTTCTCCGGGTTCGTCAGGTACGCATTGGGAGCCATCTTCACGCAGAACCAGAATTTCAGCATT
>JADZAR010000201.1 GCA_020852475.1 Nitrosomonas sp. | reverse complement strand
CGCTATGACTCCAGCGCACCCCTATTCTTTACTGCAAGCATCCAAATCCGAGAATCTGTTAAACGAAGCCATGCGTGTAACGCACACTGAAACCCAAACAGCTGTAATCGTACTGGCGCTGGAAGAACTAATTCGCAAGGCGAAAATTGCCGAGCTCAAGCAATTCAAGGGAAAAATCGCAATAGAGATCGACCTTGGTGACATTCGAGCACGCCGGTAATGGCGGTGCTAAATACGAAAGAAAACCGCTGCGAAGTATTTTCGTTCGACAAACACTTCGAAATACTGGCGCAAGTTATCCAAGTCAAACGTTATTAGGCATAAGGACAAAGACTGACTTTTGGTTATCACTATGATGATGTGCAGGTGAGCGACAAACCTGCGACCCTACAAATGGCGTTCAAAATCCATTGCTTCACCCAGTACACGAACAATCAGAATGCCGTTGTCAGCATTGGTAAAAAATACGACATGGCGGCCATAGCGAAACCGCTGCAAACCGGGTGAAAGTTCATCCGAATTGACACCGATGTTTGGATTATCAGCCAGAAACTCAAAACGCTCGTGCAGACCATACAAGTAGTTTCTGGCTTGTGCCAGACCCCACGTTTCTATACCATCCGCGTAGATTTTCTCAATGTCGGCGTCAGCCTCGGCCAGTATCCGGTAACGTGCCATTTTCCATCATTTTCTTTTCGACACGCTGCATGATATCGAGCACGTTGTCCTCGCCAATATCACCAGCCAGTCCCTTCTCAATCGCCGCCTTGAGGGTTTTGAATTTTTCTTCCCGTTCACGTTCGCGGCGAATCAGATCGTTTATGATATCCGTCTTATTGGAATATTCCTTGCTCGCCACTTTCGCATTAAGCCAGTCATCGTTTGGCGGTGTAACGTTAACAGATTGTTTGGTCATCGTTTAAACCCATAAAATACCATACGGGTTCCAATATACACCTTTGAAGCACCCAATGACAATGAACAAGATTAGATTACGACTCGCTCCTCGTGCAATCTGCTTGCATTCGTCAGCAATTTTACCCATCCCCCGCCAGCCTGTGCAGCACACCAATTCAACGCACGGCTTGATCAGTTCAAAGTTTGTTTGATGATAGCGTCTTGTAGGTTGGCGGTGAGCCTGCGAACCCCAACATAAACAACAATGTTGGAGTTCATATTAATCACTCCAACCTACGGCCCTAGCTTCCTCTTCAGCATGGCGATCTCTTAAGTAATCGAGTGTCTGTCTCATAGCTTTCAATACAATATATAGCGATACGAATAATCGGGCGCAAATGAAGTGCAGTGGAAAATTTACGATTCGAATTAATTTGCCTTGTTAGAGTTATTCATGTCCGCTACGGCTTCGAATGCATCCCCACATAGCTTTTCACAATTTGAAGCTACAGTGTCAATTACTGAAAAAAAATTTTCATACCCAATACTTTCGTCTTGAAAATATGCAGTCGCTTGTTCTTGATATGTTAGCCAAGGTGATTGATTGGAAAAATATTTATGTATTTCATGAATGAAATTGGAACCTTTTTCCAAACTAATACCGTGTGGAGTAAGCCTAATCAAATTGAACTGTAAATTTTCTATACACACGAAAAGTTCTGAATACGCATTGCCTGAATCGTTAAAAATTTGTGATAGATCAGGGTTGTTCTTTCGTTGTACCTTAGACTCAATATTTATCTTTAGGTTGACAATGATGTACCGAATTTTGTGTAGTGCTTTGTTGATTTCCATATAGGCTAAAATGGTTGCATCAATAACTTTTATTTTTTCATTGGATTGCAGCATCTCGCACTGTAATTGCCTATTCTTATCTGATGATATTTCGATTTGCCTTAATGCCCACCATATTGTTACGAGCCAACCGATAATGCTGATCATTGAAGGCACTAGAATACGAGCTAGCTCCCAGTTTTCCCTCTGCATGACCAAGTCTTTCCCGTGAAATATGGTTAAACCCATCAATACCCATATACCAAGCAAAACGAATCCAGCGAAAACACCTAGCCAAGTGTGATTCATGTAACTAAAGCCTTAACGAATAGCGTCTATCTCCGCCGACAAAGCAGTGACCACTTTAAGAAAAGCAGTAGATAAACATATTAAACCCATGGCATTATATCGAACAAGCATCGATGCTTGTAACCGACATGTGGCAGACCCGCAATAAAACAGCAGCCTCACCGCTCCCCCAGGCATTTAACACCAGGCCCGACGATCCGGCTTCTTCCGCCGGTTTGCGGAATGACTTCGATTTGCGTGCTGATGCGCGCTTTCAGCATGGGTACATGCGAGATCACGCCGATCAGTTTACCGTCCTGTTGCAGACCGGCCAGCATGTCGAGCGCCGTATCGAGCGCTGCTTCATCGAGCGTGCCGAAGCCTTCGTCGAGGAACAGCGAGTCGATGCGCACGTTTCTGCTGGCCATGCGCGACAGGCCGAGCGCGAGCGCGAGGCTGACGATAAAGCTTTCTCCGCCGGACAGGTTCCGGGTCGAGCGGATTTCTCCGGCCTGATAGCTGTCGATGACATTCAGCGCCAGCGGCTTGTCGCGGTCGTGCACCAGCAGATAGCGGTCGGTCAGTTTCTGCAATTGCCGGTTGGCATGGTCGATGACGATTTCGAAGGTCAGGCCCTGCGCGAAATTGCGGTATTTCTTGCCGTCCGCGGAACCGATCAGATCGTGCAGTTTTTCCCAGCGGCTGCATTCATGCTTTTGCGCGGCTATCCCGGCCAGTTTTTCCTGCATGCTGTTCACCGCCGCCTGGTTGGTTTGCAACCGATGCCTGATTCCGGCGATTTCGTCGCGCAGCAGTACCGCCTGCCTGTCCAGCGCCGCGTATTCGAGTTCCAGCGCCTCACGGCTGGCTATTGACAGATTTTTTTCAATTTCCTGCGCAAGGCGAGTTTCCCGGTCTTTCAGGCGCGCCTGCACATCGATCTGCCGGTCATCGAGCGCTTTTGCGTCCGTTTTGAGCCGCTCCCTCTCCTGCGGCGTCAGGCGGCATGCGGAAAACGCCTGTTCATCGGCAAAACCCGCGGCGCGCAATTCGTTTGCAAAGCGGGCTTCCAGCGTTTGCAACGCCGCCGCATTTTTTTCAATGCGTATTTTGAGCGCATCGATTTGCGCGGTTGCGGCATTCCATTGCTGCCGCGCTTCGCTTTCCGCTGCGCGCGCGTTTTGTTCGGCCTGCTCGGCGGTGGCGATTGCTTGTTGCAACCGGGATTCCTCGCTGTCCGGATTGCGCTCGCCAAACCATTCCCGGCGTTCGGCTTTCCGGCTTTCGACTGTTTCCCTGAGTGCGTTCAGCGCCTGCTGCTTTTCCGACAACACCTGATTCCGGGTTTCAATCACCGCCGTGAGTCTTTTCAGTTCGCTGTTGAGTGCGTTGATCTGCTGTTCCATTTCATTTTTCTGCTTGACGCCGGCCTGCCAGTGCTGCAATCGCTGATTCAACGACACCAGCACGGCCGGCACATCCGTATCCGGTGATTCCGGTAATCCATAAGCATGCAGCCGCGCATGCACCGACTGTTGCAAATCGGTACAGCGCTGGCTGGATGCTGCAAGCGCCGCCGCGCTGCCGGTCAGGTTTTCCTCAATGTTTTGCCGGGCCTGCTGCATTGCGGTGACCCGTTTTTCGGCTTCATGGGCCGCATCAAGCGCGCGTTTCTCGGATTTTTCCAGTGCGACGATTTCGGCTTCAAGTGCTTCGGCTTTCTCAATGATGGCCGTCACCGCGGCAATCTTCTGCTCGGCTGCATCGGGTTGCGGCATTGCTCCGGCAGCGTAGGGATGCGCTGTTGATCCGCACAGCGGACACGGTTTGCCGTCTTCGAGCCGCTTTCTTTCGCGCTCCAGACTGGCAATGGTGTTCAGCAGCGCCATCTCGCGCAGCAGATTGTCCTTTTCCGCGCGGTATTCGCGCAGCAGCCGGTTGTTCAGTATGGCCTGAAGATTTTTCTGTCCGGCTTCAATCTGTTGCTGAACGTCAGCGCACGCCTGCCGGCAGGTTTTCAACGTCTCGACGGCTTCCGGCAACGCCTGTGTGATTTTGTCCCGTTGCGCTTGCAGTTTGTCGTGTTCCATTTTTCTGGCGGCGTAATCCTGCTGCGCCGCGATCAGATTCCCCAGTTGCGCTTCAATCGCGGCGAAGTCGCTGATCAGCCGTTCGTCCTGCGCATTCGCCTGCTGATATTCTTGAATTTGCGCCAATGCCGCCTGCGCGGCCGCCAGTTTTTGCTGGTTCTGCGCCAGCAATGCTGTGTCCGCGACAATCTGGTCGGCGGCGCGCTGGCAGTGCGCCGTTTCGTCGCCGATCTGTTTTTCGTTTTCCAGCAACTGCTGATCGCGCATGCGGACTTTATGGATCAGCGGCGCTGTGTCTTTCTGCGTTTGCCTGGCCTGCGCAGTCCAATGCTCGGCGCTGGTCAACGCGGCCTGTTTTTGCTGAACCACCGCCGTCAATTCCGGCAGCCGGGACACGGTCTGTTCCATTATCCGCCGATCTTCCGCTTGCTGTTGCCGCGCCGATGCCAGCGCGGCATGGCTGCCGTCCAGCTCCGCTGCTTTCAGCGCGCGGTTTAACCGTTCGCGCTCAGGCTTGAAGGCTTCCAGCTCACCGGCCAGTTGCCGGGATGCCGTTTGCAGTACCTCGATTTCGGCGCGCAGTTCCGCGATGCCGGTTAACCAGGCCAGCGCCTTGCCCGTTTGCTGGAGTCTGCCGGTTATTTCATCCGCCTGTTTCTGCTGCGCATCCAGCCTGTGTTTCAGTTCACTCTCCTGCTCACTGCTCAACAGGGTGATACCGGCGATTTCCGCTTCCAGCAGATTGAGCTGTTCACGTTCTTTGCGGTTTCGCTCATGAACGCCGATGGATATCCGGCTGTAGATTTCAGTGCCGGTGATCTGTTCCAGTATCGGTGCACGCTCATCCGGGTCCGCCTGCAGAAACGCGGCGAAACCACCTTGTGCCAGCAACATGGAACGGGTGAAGCGGTCGAAATCCATTCCGACGATGCGCTCTATGCGTCTGGCGACATCCTGGATTTTCGTTTCCAGAATTTTTCCCGATGCGGCGTCAGCCAGTTCATGTTTCGGCGCCTGCAACTCACCCGCGGGATGCCTGCGCGCCCTGTGCTGGCTCCAGTGACTGCGGAAACGCCCGGCCTGCGTTTCAAACGTGACTTCGGCGAAACATTCGCCGGTCTGGCGCGACAGAATCTCGTTACTGTTTTTTGAAATTTTGTTCAGCCGCGGCGTGCAACCATAGAGCGCAAGGCACAGCGCATCCAGAATCGTGGATTTACCTGCGCCGGTCGGGCCGCTGATCAGAAAAATGCCATCCGCGAGGAATTCAGGGCGGCTGAAATCGATAGCCCATTCACCGGCAAGCGAATTCAGATTCCTGAATCTGAGTTGAAGTATGCGCACGGTCAGCTCCGCTATGCCGTCCGACTACCGGTATCAATCGGTAGCATAAAGCGCGTGCACGATTTCGTCGTAAGCGGCGATCAGTTCAGGCTGCTGCGCCGGCGGCACGTCGTGCGCCGCAAGGCAACGCGCAAACACGTCTTTGACATTCAGATCATCCAGCGTTTCCCGATCGCAGACCCGATGCAGCACCCGGTTCATCGCTCGGCTGTTTTTGACACACAGAATATCCAGTTGCGTACCGTTGACGGCGTCATCCAGACTTTGACGCAGATCGCCAGCAGGGGTCACTGCATCACCGTCATAAATTACCTCAAGCCATGCCTGTGTATTGTTTTCCGCCAGTTCCCGTATGCGATTCAGAATCAGCGCCAGGTCGCCCTGAACGCGTTCCAGTTTCTGGAAAACGGGAACCGGAATCAGTTTAATCAGCGACCGCTCACGCCAGCCGGCAGTCTGTTCATTCGACTGCGCACCGCTCGCGGTTTCCGGTGAAAAGAATTCCACAATCACCACGTTTTTCTGCTGCCCCGCTTCGCCAAAGCCCATCGGCAGCGGCGAACCGCTGTAACGTACGTTACAGGAATCGCCGACTTGCTGCGGCACATGCAAATGGCCAAGCGCGACATAGGCCAGGTCATCCGGAAAAATATTCGCCGCGACATGCGCCAGCGATCCGACATACAGCTCGCGCACGCCATCGCCCTCGATCGTCTTTCCGCCCGCGGTAAACAGATGCCCCATCGCTACCATGGGAATATCGACATCCAGCGCGGCGCGTTTTTGCCTGGCCAGGCTGACAATGCCGGCATAATGATTGCGGATGCCTTCGATGAGCTTACGTTCCTTGTCGGCGATGCTTTCACCGGCCTCAGCGGTACGGATGTCGCGGTCGCGCAGATAAGGCACGGCGCAGACGATCATTTCCGGATTGCCTGGTGCATCACGCAGGATCAGCAGTTCGTCGCGTAGTTCATCACCCCATGCATCGCCCAAACCCTCGGCCGGGCTGCCGACGACATGCACGTCAAGCGCCTTGAGCAATTCCTTGGGCGCATTGAGAAAAGACGGTGAATCATGATTGCCCGCGATAATGACGACATGACGGCAACAGGAGGCCGCGACACGGTGCAGAAACCGGTAATACATCGCCTGCGCGGTGTTGCCGGGCGTACCGGTGTCAAACACATCGCCGGCGACCAGCAGCATATCAACCTGCTCCTGCACAATGGTTTTCAGCAGCCAGTCGAGAAAATGTTCAAACTCCGCATGGCGTTTACGCCCGTACAATGCACGCCCAAGGTGCCAGTCGGAAGTGTGGAGAATTTTCATCAATGAATGATCGATAATTGGATAGAGACACGCCCTCGAATGCTATTTTGTCGTGTGCTGCTCATAAATTTAGTCGTTGGCGGAAATTCCGGCGGACGGGATCGCTTCACGTGTCGACCTGAATCGATAATTTCGCTCACGCATCGCGTTACTTACCCAAAGCAGGCCGGATACGCTAAAATTTACCCCATTTTGCGTTGCAATGCACATCATATCCCAACATCAAAAGGCTAAAAATGACTGAAATGAAATACGACGGCGTCGAACAGGATGAAAGAAACGGCCTGACCCCTCTCGGACGTATCGTTCGGGATGCCTGGGTTTTCGGGTTTCTGCCGGAGTCGGAAACCTGCGCAGGATGGGATCATGG
>JADZAR010000200.1 GCA_020852475.1 Nitrosomonas sp. | reverse complement strand
TAGGGCGGTAAATACGGAACTGCCTGTCCATCCATGTGTAAGAATAATTACATTTTTTTTCATGTGCTATACCCAATTTTCAGTAGTTTCAGTGAATCGAGGCGTCAAGATAACCATGAGTCGATCCTCAATCGCCGGCAAAGCAGTTGTTATTCCGAATGCTTCATAAAATGAACGCAATGGCTGCGGGTGCGTGGTTTTGTCTTGGTACGGTAATACATGGCAATTCCTTGAATATTATTTGATACAGCGCAAGTATATATTTCAAAGGATTTTTGCAAAACCCTTGATTTGGTAAAAATCCAGCAAAAATTCTGGCTTCAATAGGGCTTGTTCAATTTTTTAAGAGAGATCTTTGCACGGCGGTTTGACAGCAACACGAATTTTGTTTGCATGTTGAGGAAACCGGTATTCCTGGAAATCGTAATTCAAATGCGCCGATATGACGTCGCTGATGTATGAAAGTAATCTGATTGATCTGCTCTGTCAGGCGGTTGATGCAGGAAATCAGACGTAAGATGCGATGACTGTCTTCAGACGGTCTGTAACCGTTGGAATGTATCGCAGTACTTCGAGATCGACATCAGACGCATCCTGCATTTGCTGCCGTTTCCAGTCATGCCAGATTTTTCGCGCCTCGTCGGTGTTTTTACAGGTGCACAGCACAATACCGTCGGTGGTCATGAGCGTAGCCATCTTATTCGGCCATTCCTTGATGTAACAAAACATAAAAACTCCTTTAATGTTTTTGTGATACAGCGCAAGTGTAAATCCGGATTATTAAAATTTTATTACAACCCGGTTTTTATATTTTTCTTTTGACCGTCAGAGATTCTGCGCATCCGGGCCGGTCATTTTCCGCGGATCGACCCATGCGTCGAATTGCTCGGCGGTGACATAACCGGTGGCGACTGCTGCGGCTTTGAGTGTCGTGCCTTCGCGGTGCGCCTTTTTGGCGATTTCCGCCGCTTTGTCATAACCGATTTGCGGATTAAGCGCAGTGACGAGCATCAGCGAGTTATGCATGAGCGCATCGATGCGCTCCAGGTTGGCTTCGATGCCGATGGCGCAATGATCGGTGAAGCTGGTGATACCGTCGGCGAGCAGGCGCACGCTGTGCAGGAAGTTATGGATGATCAGCGGTTTCATGACATTCAGCTCGAAATTGCCCATCGCGCCGCCTATGTTGATCGCAACGTCGTTACCCATCACCTGACAGCACAGCATGGTCATGGCTTCCGATTGCGTCGGATTGACTTTACCCGGCATGATCGAACTGCCGGGTTCGTTTTCCGGGATTCTGAGTTCACCGATACCGCAACGCGGACCGGAGGCGAGCCAGCGGATATCGTTGGCGATTTTCATCATCGATGCGGCCAGCGTTTTCAGTGCGCCATGTGCGTGAACCAATGCATCGTTGCCGGCCAGCGCCTCGAATTTGTTCGGCGCGGTGATAAACGGCAATCGGGTGAAATAGGCGATCTCGTTTGCGACACGCTGCGCAAATTCGGGGTGCGCGTTCAGGCCCGTGCCGACCGCAGTACCGCCAAGTGCAAGTTCGTATAAATGGGGCAGGGCGGCCTCGATATGTTTCAGTCCGTGATCAAGCTGCGCGACATAACCGGAAAATTCCTGGCCAAGCGTCAACGGCGTGGCGTCTTGCAAATGCGTGCGGCCGATCTTGACAATGCCCGAGAATGATTCGGCTTTTTGCGCCAGCGTGCCGCGCAACAGGCGTATCGCCGGGATAAGCCGGTGATGAATGCTTTGCGCGGCTGCGACATGCATTGCCGTGGGAAATACATCGTTGGAGGACTGGCCTTTGTTGACATCGTCATTAGGATGAACCTTGCGCTGCATGCCGCGCTCACCGCCAAGCAGTTCCGAGGCGCGGTTGGCCAGCACTTCGTTCATGTTCATGTTGGTCTGCGTGCCTGAGCCGGTCTGCCAGACCACCAGCGGAAACTCGTCGTCATGCTGGCCGCTGATAACCTCATCGGCAGCCTGTATGATGGCCGCCGTGGTTGCGGCATTCAGCAACCCCAGGTCATGGTTGACCGTCGCGGCGCAACGCTTCACCTGCGCCAGTGCATGAATCAGTGCCGCCGGCATCAGTTCGCCGGAGATTTTGAAATTGTCCAGGGAGCGCTGCGTTTGCGCGCCCCACAGCGCTGTTTCGGGCACCTGAACAATGCCCATGGCGTCACGTTCTTCGCGGGTTTGCATGAGTAGTTACCTCACTAAATTTGATAAATTGGGATACTGGTTTATTAAAATTCCGGTCATTTCATTTATTGCACATACTATACCGCTGCCTGGTTGACTAAAATGCGACCCCGCCGCCGAACATCGCGTCATTTTCAATGGCAACAACCCGTAGGTTGGGTTGAATGAAATGAAACCCAACGATTGGTGACTTTGTTGATGTTGGGGTTCGTGCCTCACCCCAACCTACGAGCTACACCTCAACAGGCCAGCGCGGTGTAAATGAATTTTGTGTTTCTTCAACTGAAATGATGCTCGAAACGTGGAAATTACGAATGCCACCTTTCCTGATGTCATAGCAGAAGAACTTTTCATCTCTGCCTTTGAGGCGATAACTATATGGCTCTGCTTCCCTTTTTTCTACGCTGCCATCATCTTCTCGTGCGGTAATGATGATTGTGTGTAGATTGCGACCGGCAGAAGCGATTGTGTCTTTGATGCTCATAGTACCTCCAAGTGTGATGAGAAGTTCTAACGTAATATATACGACAAAATATGTCGCATAAGCTGATTGCAAGCGACAGCAACCCTCAATCCCAACTCAGCGCCCCTCCCGTCTGATACTCAATCACCCGTGTTTCAAAGAAGTTCTTTTCTTTCTTCAGGTCGATCATTTCCGACATCCACGGGAATGGGTTATTTGCATCCGGATAGAGCGGATCCAGTCCGATCTGCTGGCAGCGGCGGTTGGCGATGTAGCGCAGGTATTCCTTGAACATTGGTGCATTCAATCCGAGTACGCCGCGTGGCATGGTGTCTTCCGCGTAGCGGTATTCCAGCGCCACGGCCTTGCGCATCAGACCGGCGATTTCTTCGCGGAACGCCTTGGTCCACAGGTGCGGGTTTTCCATTTTGATCTGGTTGATGACGTCGATGCCGAAGTTGCAGTGCATCGATTCGTCGCGCAGGATATATTGATACTGTTCCGCTGCGCCGGTCATTTTGTTTTGCCGGCCGAGCGCCAGAATCTGGGCGAACCCGACGTAAAAGAACAGTCCTTCCATGATGCAGGCAAACACGATCAGGCTTTTGAGCAGTTGCTGATCGGTTTCCATGGTGCCGGTTTTGAAACCCGGGTCGGTCAGCGTGTCGATGAACGGAATCAGGAATTCATCCTTGTCGCGGATGGATTCGATTTCATGATAGGCATTGAAGATTTCGCCTTCGTTGAGGCCGAGCGATTCGACGATATACTGGTACGCATGCGTATGAATCGCTTCCTCAAACGCCTGGCGCAGCAGATACTGGCGGCATTCGGGGTTGGTGATATGGCGGTAGGTGCCCAGCACAATATTATTCGCCGCCAGTGAATCTGCGGTAACGAAGAAACCCAGATTCCGCTTGACGATACGGCGTTCATCTTCGGTCAGACCGTTGGGATCTTTCCACAGCGCAATGTCCCGGCTCATGTTGATTTCCTGCGGCATCCAGTGATTGGCGCAGGCGGCGAGGTATTTGTCCCAGGCCCATTTGTATTTGAAGGGCACCAGTTGATT
>JADZAR010000199.1 GCA_020852475.1 Nitrosomonas sp. | reverse complement strand
CCACAGGATCCGGCGTCGTATTGACCGCAGCTTCCAGCTCACCGGCAAAACCGCTTCCTAATGTTCCCATCACTGCCGTTTTCTTGTGCAGCCTGCTCATTGCCTGCGAAAACCAGTGACTGCATGATGTCTTGCCATTGGTGCCGGTGAATCCGGCAACGCACAGTCTTCCGGATGGATGACCATAAACACAATCGGCAATATATCCGACTTTTCCGCGCAACCCGGAGATGCCCAGCGACGGCACCTGCCATGTCGGATTCCAGGAAAAATTATTTGACTCCCATATCACTGCATTCGCGCCAGCCAAAATAGCCTGTGGTATCAACTTGCGCGCATCTGTTCTCGAACCGGAAATCGCCAGGAATGTATCTCCGGGCAGCACCTGACGACTGTCAGTAACAAGCCGCTCAATCGGCACGCCAAGCTTGTCGAGTTGATGACAATCAAAGACTTTGCTTGATCTTTCAGTCATAAATAAACTCATCCGTCACCACCAGCAAAAAAATGCATCGGCGCAACGGCCATTTCTCCGGAAAGCGCATCATGGGGCACGTTCAATAGTCGCAATGCCGTCGTCATCACTTGACTGAACACCGGCGCGGCAACCGCACCGCCAAAATATTTCCCGGCAGAAGGTTCATCCAGCACCACCGCAACAATCAGACGCGGATTCGATACCGGAGCAAAACCGACAAATGAAGAAACATAGCGATTCTTGGCATATTTTCCGTCGACCAGCTTATGCGCCGTTCCTGTCTTACCGGCAACGCGATACCCATCCACCCGGGCAAGTGGCGCCGTACCGCCCGGCTGTGTCGCCAATTCCAGCATCTGACTGACTGCAAGCGCCGTTTTTCTGGAAATGACACGCTGGCCCATTACCGGAAAATCCTGCTTCAATACCGAGACGGGTTTTAATTCACCTCCCGTTGTAAAAATGGTATAAGCGCGCGCCACCTGCAGCAGACTTACCGATAGTCCATGGCCGAAGGACATGGTTGCCTGTTCAATCGGCCGCCATTTATTGTAAGGCCGCAGCACACCGCTGGCTTCTCCGGGAAAACCGGTGTGGATCAGTTGACCAAACCCCGCATTGTTATACATTTCCCACAAAGTCTGCGCAGGCATCGACAAGGCTATCTTAACGGTACCGACGTTACTCGACACCTGCAATACTTCAGCGACTGTCAGCAACCCCTTATTGCTTACATCGCGAATGGTGGAACGACCCACCCTGAAAGTACCTGGCGCGGTCTGCACAACCGTTTCCGGATTAACCAGTCCGGTCTCTATCGCTACGGCAATCGGAAACGGCTTAAGGGTAGATCCCGGTTCATAGGTATCGACGACTGCGCGATTAACCAGAACACGATTATCAATCATTTCCCGTGTTATGGCCGAATTTGGGTTATAAACGGGAAAATTGGATAACGCCATGACTTCACCGCTTTGCGCATCGAGCACGACAATACTGCCGGCAGCCGCCTGATGCTGAACAGCGGCGCGCTTCAGCTCCTGATGCGCGATATGTTGAATTCTTCTATCCAACGAGAGCACAAGATCCTGACCTTGTCTGGGCGCGCGAATATTTTCCACATCCTCGATAATCCGGCCCTTGTTATCTTTGATCACACGCCGACTGCCAATTTCCCCTTTCAGCACCGCATTCCATCCATGCTCGACACCCTCTTGTCCACGGTCCTCAATATCGGTAAAACCAACAATGTGCGCCGCCACCTCCCCTTCGGGATAATAACGCTTAAATTCTGTTTCGAACGCAATACCTTTAATTTTGAGATCGGCGATACGCTCCGCAATTTCAGGCACAATCCAGCGCTTGAGGTACACAAAACGCCCTTTTTTCCGGTAAATGCGACGCTCTATCTCGGATTTTTCCATGTGCAACAAGCGCGCCAACTGCTCCAGCTGGTCCGGCGTTATCTCAATCAACTTGGGATCCGCGTAGACCGAAGCAACCGGAGCGCTGATGGCCAGTATTTCACCGTTGCGGTCTTTAATCATGCCACGATCAGCACTCATTTCGACAACTTTGCTATACCGCGCAGCGCCTTCTTTTTGCAGAAAATCATTATTCACGCCTTGCAAAAAAACCGCTCTTGCAATCAAACCGGCTAATCCCAGAATCAAAAAACCAAACAGCATCATCGCGCGCCAGGGTTTCAATCTCAGTTGCGGCGTCAGCTGATCGATTTTATTCAGCATATTGCACCTTCGCGATTTGCGGCTCGCTTATTTTCGCTGAAGAAATAATCTGCACATGATTAGGTGACGGCAAATCCATATCCAGGAATCGTCTGGCCTCATTTTCAATTTTACGGCGCGCGATAAGTGTGCTTTGTTCGAGTTGCAATTTTTTCCATTCGAGGTTTAATTTGCGTGTTATTTTCCGCTCGTTTTCCAGCGCCATGTTGAGCTTACGTGCTTCATTCTGCGCATAAACCACACCCAGCGCGCAAATCACCAGAATCAACACCAGAAATAGATTAAATTTAAACATTCGCAATTCATACCGTTGTTTTAAAATCAATCCGCTCAGCTACTCTCATGACAGCACTGCGCGAGCGCTTGTTTTCCGCAACCTCCCGCTCACCCGGACGCACCGCTTTGCCTATGACTTTCAGCAGCGGTTGCCCAAATCGCCGCCTCTCAACCTCACGCAAAGGAATGCCTCGTGGCACAGTATCGGTTTTTGCAGCCGCTCGCATAAACCGCTTAACCATTCTGTCCTCCAGTGAATGGAAGCTGATCACAACAAGCCTCCCTCCTGGATTCAACAGCGCCACACTCTGTTGTAAAACTAGCGACAGCTCCTCAAGCTCCTGATTGATAAAGATACGTATCGCCTGAAAAGTGCGCGTCGCCGGATTCTGCTTGCTTTCGCGCTTGCGCTCACGTGCGCGGACGACCGCTGCAACAATCTCGGCAAGTTGCAATGTGGTAACAATAGACTGCCGCGCTCTTGCCATAACAATCGCTCTTGCAATCGACCCAGCATACCGTTCTTCGCCATATTCCCTGATCACCCTTTCCAAATCTATCTCTGAAACCGTTTCCAGCCACTGTGCCGCCGTTTGCCCCCGGCTGGTATCCATGCGCATGTCAAGTGGGCCATTGGCCAGAAAACTAAACCCTCTTTCCGCTTCCAGCTGCGGTGAAGATATCCCCAGATCCAGCACAATGCCGTCTATTTTGCATACACCAATTTTCAGCAACTCCTGCTGTAGCCGCGAAAAATGGCAATGCAAAATACTCAAATTCGGATTGCTCGGCGCCAGATCAATTTTCCCCGCTTCCACCGCTGCAAGATCTCTGTCGAATGCAATCAAACGACCTTTTTCACTCAGACGGGACAGAATTAACCGGCTATGCCCGCCCCTCCCAAATGTTCCATCAACATACACCCCATCCGGTCTGATCGACAACGCGTCCACAGCCTCATGAAGCAACACCGTAACGTGGCTCGACAAACCATCACCACCTTATCAAAGTGAGAATCCTTGCAATTCCTGCGGCATATCATCTTCGTTAAAAGACAATGCATCCTCAATCTCAAGATTCCACTGCTGTTCATCCCATAACTCAAACTTCTCACCCTGCCCCACCAACACAACTTCTTTGGACAAACTCGCAAAGCTCCGTAAAGGGGGCGCAATCAATATGCGACCGGCATTGTCCATTTCCACATCGCTTGCACTACCGATTAACAAGCGCTGCAATTTGCGCGTTTTGGAATTAAAGCTCGGCAGAGCGCTCAATTTCTGCTCGATGGGCTCCCAAGCAGGTTGAGGATAAATCAACAAACACCGCGAAGGATCAGCCGTCACCACCAAGCGTCCCGAACACCGCTCAACCAGTTCGCCACGATACTTTGCAGGTATCGCGATCCTGCCTTTCGCATCCAGGCTAAGCTGTGTTATGCCACGAAACATGCCATTCGCTCATCAATACAAAAATCCAATTTACTCCACTTTTTTCCACTATCTACTACTTTTTTACAACTAAAAACCACTTTAATAAAAAAAAAGCAAATCGTCAAGAAAAAGAACAATAAATTTATTTATATGACAAAGACTTAAAGGCCACTCACCAAAAGCAGATTTGAAACAGAAAAATTGCAGATAAATAAGATAGATAGCGATTGATCTGAAAGTTTTGCTAGAAGATCATAGAAACAACGGCTGCCGATTCCATTAAAAATGGACCGAGCAACCCAGGCAATCCACTTAATTTTCGAACGGGAAGCTTTAGTTCAACCAATCCATTAAACCAAAAAAGGTTTTTAGATTAAGCAGAAAAAAGCGGCTGAAAAATCAATGGACGGTTTGATCACAGAAACACATGCGGCGACTGACGCCTCGGGCAATCCTGTCAGATGCAGCTGACAGAAGGGCAAGCTCCAAGGCGCGCCCAGGCGAACCTATTGACTAAGCAGATTCAAGTTGATTATGTTTTGGCAGACGAAGGTATAGCAGTGCAGAGACTAATAACAACATTAAACCTAAAAACCTCAGTTGACCATTATCCTGTTGACACCGGTCGAAAATTGACCAGAAAAGGCTAGTTGTACCGGTTGAAAATTGACCAGGTAATTCACGTATTCTGCCTAAATTTTAGGCAGGAGAATTTAAGAGGTGATTACCATGGTTATG
>JADZAR010000198.1 GCA_020852475.1 Nitrosomonas sp. | reverse complement strand
TGTTAAACCACGTGCGGCCGGCAACCCGCTGCATCGCCATTCCTGTTGATGATACACTTGCATGGCGTGTTCAATTTCCAGCTTCATCGTGTGCACAGTTTATTCAGACTCATCATTCCATTGCTTTTTCAGGGCGCTGTTCTGGCCTGCATTTTCATTCTGACGACGCTGCCGGCTGCCGGGCAGGCGCCGGGTGCGCAGGACACCATCATCTTCAACCCGATCAACGTCACGGCGACGCGCACCGAACGACAGGCCAGTGAAATTCCGAATGCGCTAACGCATTTCAATCGCTATCCGCAGCAGGATTTTCAGCCGGGCGTCACACTCGACGAATTCGCCCGCAACACACCCGGTGTGTTTTTTCAGAATCAGGCCAACTTTACCCAGGATTTGCGCATCGCCATCCGCGGCTTCGGAGCGCGCTCGGCATTCGGCGTACGCGGCATTCAGATGCGTGTCGACGGCATTCCGCAAACGCTGCCGGACGGCCAGACTCAGCTTGATTCCATTGATCCGGGCATGATCGAGCATATGGAAATCGTACGCGGTCCGCTGGCCTCCTTATATGGCAATGCTTCCGGCGGCATGATCGGCATGACGACGCTGGAAGCGCCGCGCGAACGGTTTGCCGTATCGCCGCGGCAGGTGTTCGGGCAATATGGTCTATTCAAGTCTGAATTGTTCGCCGGCGGACGGCATGAGCGCTTTGATTACACCGTGTTCGGCTCGCACTTGCAGCAAAACGGCTGGCGCGATCATAGCACTGTCGAAAATTATTTCACCCAGGCCAAACTGAACTTTAAGGTGAACGACGATTCCGATCTGATGCTGCTGTTCCGCAAGTTTTATTCTCCCGAGGCAAGAGATCCCGGCGCACTCACGCTGGCGGAAGTCCGCGCTGACCCAGCTCAGGCGGCGACGCGCAACCGGCAGTTTAATGCCGGAGAGGAAATCGACCAGGAACAGGCGGGGATACGTTTTCGCACAAAACCGTCCGCCGGTCAGGAACTGTCTTTCACCGCGCATATGCTGCATCGTGATTTTCAGAACAGGTTGCCGTTATTCGACGGCGGACAAGTGCAGTTTGGCCGCCATGTCGGCGGCGTCTCGCTGCAGTACACCAACGATCACCGGCTGTTCAATCGCCCCAACCGGTTGATTGCCGGCATCGATTACGGCATCCAGAACGACGATCGCCAGCGGTTTAACAACGATTCGGGCAGACGCGGTGCTTTAGTGTTGAATCAGGCCGAGCGCGTACAGAATGTCGGACCATTTTTCCGCAGCGAATGGCGCGCGCGGGATAAACTTGATCTCGTGCTTGGCGGACGCTGGGACTGGTTTCTTTTTGAAGTGAAAGATCATTACCGCGACGACGGCAATCAATCCGGACGCAAAACGCTGTCACAAGCCAGCGGCACAACGGGTGTGGTCTATCACCTGAACAACCGTCATCAGATTTACGCCAATGTCGCATCGATTTTTGAAACACCCACCACCACCGAATTGATCAACAATCCTTCGGGAAAAGGCGGTTTTAACCCCAACCTGAGTCCGCAAACTTCATTGAGCCAGGAATTAGGCATGCGCGGCGCAGCGTATGATTTTCAGTACGAAACCACGCTGTTTTACATTTACACCTGGAATGAGATTCTGCCGTTTGAGCGGCCCGAATTTCCCGGCCGTGCTTTTTTCCGCAACAGCGGCCAGTCCACCCGTCTCGGCGTGGAAACCCGACTGGCAACACCGGAATGGAAGGGATTACGGGGCGAAGTCAGTTACACGCTTTCTGATTTTGAGTTCGAAAAATATACGGTCAATGAGGCCAGTCTGAGCGGCAATGCCTATCCGGGCGTTCCCAAACACCGCTGGGAAGGCTTGCTGCGTTATGCTCACCCGCTGGGTTTCTTCGGCCAGCTTCATGTCCAGCGTGTCGGGGCTTTTTATGTCAATGACAGTAATACTGAAGCGAATAGTGCGTATAACCTGGGGCAATTGCTATTCGGTTGGGGTAAACGCTACCGCTGGCTGGATGGGTCGGTTTTTTTCGGCATCAATAATCTGTTCGACGCGCGTTATAACGCCAACACACGCATCAATGCCGCTTTTGGCCGCTACTATGAACCCGGTGCGCCATTCAATGTTTATGGCGGCTTGCGAATTCGTATAACGTCATTATAAACCTCCGCAAACCTGCACCGCCCGTCTCCTATTACACGACAGAATCTTGAGACGACCTGCCAACAATGTTACATTCTGATCAGTTTTAATCAAAAATTTGAGGTATTACCATGCGTTATCCATTTACAGCTCGACTGAAATTCGCTCTGATCATCATACTGCTGGCTGCGCCTGGCGGCATAGCATTGACTTCCAGCGTATACGCCCAGCGCATACAAACCGCATTTGATGTCAAACTGGTCGCGCGCGGCTTGTTCCATCCATGGGGAATGGCTTTTCTGCCGGACGGCAGAATGCTGGTAACCGAACGTATTGGTCGTTTGCGCATCGTCAACCCCGACGGTCAGATCGCGGATCCCGTCAAGGGCGTGCCTGCCGTGTTTGCCGAACAACAGGGCGGTCTTCTCGACGTGGCGCTTGATCCGAATTTTGCAACCAACCGGCTGATTTACCTGTCGTATGCCGAATCCGCCGGTACGGCTGCGAGTACGGCTGTCGCCCGGGCGGAACTTGATGGTAATGCGCTGAAGCATCTCAAGGTAATTTTCCGCCAGGAGCCCAAAACCGTCGGCGCGCAACATTTCGGCTCACGATTGGCTTTCGCACCGGACGGCAATTTATTCATCACACTGGGCGATCGCGGCAATCAGATGGAAGAAGCGCAAAATACCGCCAACCATATCGGCACAATCATCCGCATCCGGCCGGACGGTTCGATTCCTGATGATAATCCGT
>JADZAR010000197.1 GCA_020852475.1 Nitrosomonas sp. | reverse complement strand
GCCTGCATAAGTTTACGCCCGCTCAGCTTGGCCTCGCTGGTGAGGTTGAGGTTCAAATACCAAAATCGATCAATCGCCTACGCCTGAAGGGTTCTGGCAGCCGCTTCGTGCATGGTGGGGCTTCTCTACAGGAAGTAGTAATACCAATACTCAAGATCAACAAGAAGCGCCAAAGCGATGTGTCCGCCATTGAGGTTGATATTTTGCGCGGGGCAAGCTCCGTTATTACCTCAGGGCAATTAGCTGTAACCCTTTATCAGACCGGCCCTGTATCAGACAAAATCCAGCCGCGAATGTTGCGCGCTGGAATTTATACGGAGACCGGAGAGCTGATCTCGGATAGCCATGATTTGACCTTCGATTTGACATCAGACAACCCTCGGAAGCGTGAGCTGCAGGTTCGCTTTGTCCTGACACGCAAGGCCGATGAGGCCAACGGGCAGGAAGTTGTTCTCCGCTTAGAAGAAAAACACGCCGGAACTTCGCATTACAAGGAATACAAGTCGCTTCGGTATTTAATGCGGCGATCTTTTACCAGCGACTTCGATTTCTAAAGGATGGATGAACAATGAACGAACTTGATCACAAGATAAACACGCACTTCCCAGGACTGGTGGTTCGTAAAGACCTTGTCAAAACCGTCAAGGGGAATGCAATTGTCCCCTCCTACGTTTTGGAATACCTGTTAGGCCAATATTGCGCCACCAACGATGAGCCGACTATTCAAACCGGGATCGAAACCGTCAAGGATATTCTCGCAAAACACTATGTACACCGTAATGAAGCTGGATTGATACGCTCCAATATCAAGGAAAAAGGCCGCTACAAGGTTATCGATAAAGTCAGCGTTGACTTAAATGAAAAGAAAGATGCTTATGAAGCACAGTTTTCAAATCTCGGCATCAAAGAAGTCATTGTCGATTCAGGTACTGTTAAAAAGCACCCTAAGCTATTGGTGAGTGGCGTGTGGTGTATTGCTGACATCGAGTATCAGTTCACTGACGACAAAAATGCCAGCCCATGGATTTTATCGACCCTTAAGCCCATTCAGCTATCTCACTTCGATTTTGATGGCTATGTTGAGGCCCGCAAACAATTCACTACGGACGAGTGGATTGATCTGCTTGTGCAAAGTATTGGCTTTAACCCCGAGATGTTCGGCAAGCGTAGCAAGTTAACTCAGCTCATCCGTTTGATTCCATTTTGCGAGCGCAACTACAATCTAATCGAGCTCGGCCCCAAGGGAACAGGTAAATCGCATATCTATTCGGAGTTCTCGCCACACGGAATTCTGATTTCTGGTGGCGAGGTTACAGTTCCAAAACTGTTCGTAAACAACTCGTCAGGGAAAATTGGTCTGGTTGGCTATTGGGATTGCGTCGCTTTCGACGAATTTGCTGGAAAGCAAAAGCGGGTTGACAAAGCCCTTGTTGACATCATGAAGAACTACATGGCCAACAAATCCTTTTCGCGAGGTGTTGAGACGCTGGGAGCCGAAGCCTCCATGGCCTTTGTTGGAAATACCCAGCACACAGTACCGTACATGCTCAAGCACTCTGATTTATTCTGTGAATTGCCTGACAAATTCTATGATTCTGCCTTCCTTGACCGTATTCACTTTTACATTCCGGGCTGGGAAGTCGACATCATCCGAGGGGAAATGTTCTCCAGCGGCTATGGCTTTGTGGTCGATTACTTAGCTGAAATCCTTCGTTCACTGCGAAATCATGACTATTCCGACCGCTACAAGGAGCACTTCACGCTGTCCTCTGATATTTCCACGCGTGACCGAGACGGAATAAATAAAACATTCTCTGGCTTGATGAAAATTCTATTTCCACATGGTGGAGCAACTAAAGAAGAAGCCGAAGAGCTTCTTCGTTTTGCCATTGAAGGCCGCAAGCGTGTTAAAGATCAATTGATGCGCATAGACTCTACTTACGGAAACGTTCGCTTCTCCTATCTCGACTCAGCAGGTCAGGCAAAGCTTGTCACCACGCTCGAAGAGGAGGAATACCCCAATTACTACCGCAAGACCATTGCAGAAGACGGAGACGAACTAACGGAGGCAACGGCTCCGGCTCAGCCTCATCAGGCCACCGCACCATCGCCGCTCCCCGTCGATCCTGAACTCAAAGAAAAGCATCTTACGTTTCAGGAAAATCAGAAAGGCATATCCTTTGACACGCTATTTGGGCTTTATATCAAGGGAGCTACCAAAATTACCGTCACTGACCCTTACATCCGACTTTTCTATCAGATTCGCAATTTTATGGAATTCCTGGAAACAGTGGTGAAGCACAAGATTCCAGGTGAAGAAGTTGCCGTCCACCTGATCACCACAGAAGACGAATTCAAAGGAGAGCAGCAGAAAGAAAACTTCATAAAAATGCAGGATTCGGCTGCTGCGGTGGGTGTCAATTTCACCTGGGAGTTCGACGGCACCAACGCTATCCATGCTCGACACATCGTGACCGACCATGACTGGAAAATATCCCTGGATCGCGGCCTTGATATTTTCCAGCACTACGAGATGAACGATGCCTTTATCTTCGCTAATCGGTTGCAGCAATACCGTCCATGCAAGGCGTTCGAGGTGACGTTTATTAAACATAAGCCGATTGGAACTGCGGAGAACTAACATGAGCGAGGTCACGGTATCTCTGACCAAGTGGATTTCAGAGCGCCCAAAATGGCTACAAATCACCGCAATGCGGATACTTCAACAATCAGAGCTTACTAACAAAGACATCTCCGAGCTCGCAACCCTGTGTCAGCAGGAAGCTGACGGCAAGTTATCCAAAACGACTTGTTCTTTTCCTGCTTCTGCATTCTCCCAGGATGCTGCAGGCTCCTTGCGCTTGTGTTCAATCAGTGATGTCGAAGGAGTAAACGCCCTTTCTCCGAAAAAACCACTTGAGTTTGGTAAGGGCAATATCACGATTGTTTATGGCAACAATGGATCAGGCAAATCCGGTTACGTCAGACTCCTCAAACATGTATGTGGCTCCCGCGAGTCGGGTACCCTTTACCGCAATGTTTATAAGCCGGTTCCTGTCGTACAGAAGGCCTGTATTTCGTTTGAGCAGGACGGCATTCTAAAAAATCATACGTGGTCAGGACAAGGTATCTGCGATGACCTCAAAAGCGTTGATATTTTCGACACCTCGTTTGGCAAGGTTTTTGTCAGCAGCGAAGACGAGGTGAGCTACGAGCCACCGGTATTATCGTTTTTCAGTTCACTCATACTCGCAAGTGAAAAGGTAGCATCGGCACTGGATGCTGAGGCTAATCGGCACCAATCCAAGAAACCGAATATGCCGGCTGACAAGAAAGTAACTCCAGAAGGCATCTGGTACGAATCCATCAGTGCCAAGACTACCACCCAGGACATCGACAAGCATTGCGCATTTAGCAGCACTGACGAAACTGAGATGCAAACACTACAGCAGCGCCTTGTCGAACAGGCACCGGCGGAAAAGGCGAAGCAGCTGAGAACGCAGAAACAGCATGTCGACACTCTGATCCAGGATACCAAAAAGTATCTGGAGCAATTATCGGATGAGAATTGCCGACGGATTATTGCTGCCAAGAAAAAATCGATCCTCAAGAAGAAAGCGGCAGATGCCGCAGCTGACAAGGTGTTCTCCGGCAGCGAGCTCGAAGGCATCGGGGTTGAGGTCTGGAAAGAGCTTTGGGAAGCAGCTCGGAACTACTCCGTATCGGCTGCCTACAAAGAGATCGACTATCCGAATGTTTCTGATGGTTCCCGTTGTGTTCTGTGCCATCAGACCTTAAACCAGGAAGCCAAGGATCGATTGATTTCCTTTGAAAGTTTCGTGAAGGGCGAAATGCAGAAAGCGGCAACAGATGCGGCCAAGGAATATGAGACCGTCAGCCAGACTATTGAGGCGTTGCCGACATTGGAGACGCTGAGGACACGGATTGATGCGGCAGGCATTTCACAGGATAAAATCGCCAGCCAGGTGACGGAATCCTTTATTCAATTGCAGGCCAAGAAAGATCAGCTTCCTGAGATCGATTCTGAAGAAGCCATTCCGGCTCCTCAACTCTCACCGGAGTGGATCGAAGAAGCAAATACGCATTCGAAGAGCCTCGGTGAACTCGCGGCAAAATATGAGGAAGACGCCAAAAGCGACAATCGAGACGAAAGCAAGAAAAAGCTGAACAGCTTTCAGGCCAGAAAGTGGTTGTCTGAGCACCGTGCTGTCATCGATGAAGAAATTAATCGATTGAAGCTGCTGAATCAGATCGCGAAAGCCAAGAAATCGACGAATACCAAAGCCCTGTCCCAGAAAAAAGGGGAGCTGGCAGAGGCATTGATCACGGATGCCTTCGTGAAAAGGTTCGAGACGGAGCTTAGAGCCCTCGGCGCATCTCAGGTAAAAGTTGAACTCGTGAAATCAAAAGTCTCCAAGGGCCGTATCCTTCATAAACTTCAGCTTAGAGGAGCCTCTCAGAGTGGCCTCGCCGATATTTTAAGCGAGGGAGAAAATCGAATCGTATCCATTGCGGCATTTTTAGCCGACGTTACCGGCAAGAGCAGCCAGGCCCCGTTTATCTTCGATGATCCAATCTCATCACTTGACCAAACCTATGAGGAGGCCGTGGTTCAAAGGCTGATCGGGTTGTCTCAGGACAAGCAGGTCATTGTCTTTACTCATCGCCTTTCCTTACTGGGAACTGTCAGACATTTTGCCGAGAAAAAGTCCATAAGGCCCGATGTGGTTAGCATTCGTTCTGCGGACTGGGGTACCGGAGAGCCAGCTCCAATTCCACTTTCACAAAGTGACATCAAAACCGCTCTGAACACTCTCATGAATCAGCGGTACCAGGACGCAAAGAAGGCAAGCGAGGACGGCGAATTTGAACATGCTGAAATCTTACTGAAGGCGATATGCAGCGATTTCAGAACATTGGTCGAGCGCTCTATTGAAAATGATTTGTTGTGCGGAGTGGTTCAACGATTTCAGCGTCCAGTCCATACGTTGAAACTCAAGGAGTTAGCAAAATTAAATGACGCGGACTGCAATCTTCTAGATTCGCTCATGACCAAATACTCTGGATTTGAACACTCACAACCAACAGAATCACCAATAGCGCTGCCAAATCCAGACGATCTTTTAGCCGATATGACTTCACTCAAAAACTGGCGTGAAGAATACGCGAAGCGCTCAGCTACTGCGGTTATCAGTAGGTGAAAGTTCTTCATATATTTAACTGGCACATCGGGTGCGCTCTATATGGCAGAAAACGCTATGAGAAGTCCAAGGCTTTTCTGGTCTGGCTGGCTGCGACGATTCAGCAAATCTAAAACGATGCGCTACTGGTGGATGGTATCCTCCGAAAACAATTCTCCAAATAATCATACTCAGGAATTCTTAACTGTTCCTGTACTGACTCGAGATTGTACCTAAAACAATCGATCAAGATTTCCAAAGGGCTATGACACGCCCCTTGGTCGATGGGGATTCAAGGGGAGAGCGAAGTCTTCCTTTGACCATGGGGGTTTTGGGGGCAGCTTGGAGGCTCCCTCAAATGGTGATGGAACGGCCAAACGTTCCTTGGTGCATAAAGGCTCGATGCCGATGATGCACCACAAACGCGCGTGCTGAGAATTTTGCATCGCAATATTTGAAGCCTAGCGCACCAGAGAGGGATGCAACGGGAGAGCGGTAGCAATCTCCCTTGCCAAGATGGCGTTGGACGAAAAAATGGCACATTTTGTAGTACAACGCACATCTTGCAGTCATCCTAAAGCCCCGCCAGAATGTAGCTATCATGCGTATTAGCTTATCCTCCGTACCTTCAGAATACGGAAGCACAATCCGGATGACGGTTTTTTTGAAGCGCCACATTTTCGCTTTAAGATCATGCTCACTTGTATGGTTTGGATTTCCGATTAATTGTAGTAATCATCGCTACAAATTGCATATGAGGTTATATCTGTCAATGATGGAGAAAAGTTAAGGTATGTGTATGAAAAAAACTGGATTGGTAGAAAATCGGTTTCGATGTTGAAGTTTTTTTACCCGCCACAAACTGCGGAATCAGTTCTTCTTAAATACTTAGGAGAAAGCTGCTTTTGCGAATGCCTATAATTATATGACCTCAATATGTTTTTCTGTTATTCAGACCAAACTCAAATATAGGGCACCTCGAAAAACCTCTTTTTTAGAAAACCTAACCTTTATTAATCAGTCACTTGCGGAGCTAAAATGGGTGAAAATCTGGGTTTTTCAAGGTGCCCTATATTCTGCATTCAAAAATACCTTTAATTCTAAGTCACCAACTCCACCATATTGAGAACCGGCGTATAGATATCCACGTCCTGACGCGGTGTTTGAATGGACAGGACAAGGCTGTACCGTATGCGGCGGTGTTCTTCTGGTATCCGGTCGAATTTATCTTTCCACCACCCGTTGACTGGATAAACCGCCATAAGCCCGCACTCCGCGAGCTGCGCCGCCGTTCCCATCCATATATCTGAATGGATGGAACCACTCCACCGCTGATCCCCAATAAGCCAATGGTTAGCATCGCTGGCGTATTCCGGCACTTCTACGTCTTCTCTCGCACCATTAAGGCGGGTTTTGAAATTCCTTTCCGTTTCCAGCGGCGACTTCACCGCAAAGCGCAAGCCGAACGAGCGGTACAGATGTTTCGGCTGCCGGTCACGCCGAGCGGGGTTGGGTTCAATAAAGTACGAAAGCGTCGCCCGGAATTGCACATTTTCATTGCCCATATCTTGCAGGGTTTGAAGTGGCCACGGTAGATTGTGGTAATTGATCTGCCGCGATTGTTTACCGTCATTCGTTTCAATATACGGCTCAAATTCCTGCTCTATAATCATGGTCAGAGCGTCGGTTGCGCTGTACCGCGCTCTTTTGAGATTTGGCACTCCATATCCAAAAGTACGGATGAGACTGCGGAGCGAATTGGCTCCCGTTTTCGGGCAATCATGGGGAAAGCCGGGGCATACTGCCAACATGGCCGGTGTCCATGACGCGGAATGCACCATCAAAGCCCGTACCGTTTCCGGCCACATATTCGGATTTGCCGCTTGCAGCATGGCGGCAAAGCGTCCGGCTTGCGCTACCGCTGCGCTGGTTTCACCAGTTTCTGTCAATAAACGAGTCGGTTGGTGTCCTGTCGTTATCAGGCTCAAACCAGAATCAAAATCGGGATTGGAGCCGGTCGTGCCTGCCATGTTTCCGCCCTCGAAAACAATTTCAGGCTTGATAGGCCATGAGGATATCCAGACGTTCGAGGTTGTCGATGACGGACACAATCCACCTTCCGGCGCTACCGGCTGCCAACCGGAAAAGACAGGCTCAATAATGGTCTGCTTCTCTGTGTAAGCACCGATGGTCAGTGCATTCCATGCCTGTCCTGGGTCGTGAATGCTTTCAAGCAGGTTTTCATCAATGTAATTCCGCCCCGGCTGCTGTTTGTTTCCTGCCGAGATGAAAAACAGTTGCCGTTTCCTCGTATGTTTTCCGAAACAGATTTCATCGACCGCGGCAGACCAGGAGGACGGCTTGCCGCGATCAATCGTTAAATGATCTGTCACAGGCATACAAAATATTCTCAATCTGTCGTCGTCATTGTCATTGGCAACGGTAGCGGCCTGTATCGTAACTGCACCGTAAAGATCAGGTGGCGTAGGCGTCTGCCCCTGCGGCGGGAGGATTTTCACCGATTCCAGAGCATGTTGAATGTTGACTGGTTGATGAGATGAAATAAGCGGTGTCAAGTCACCGTACAGGGAAATACCCGCCATTTCCGTACCGTGGCCATGATGATCGTTTGTATTCCATGCAGGATTGCATGTCAAAAGATCATCGGATTCGATAAACGGGGAAAGAAGAGTGTGGCCGGGATTGACGCCGGTATCCAAAATCGTGATGAAGACTTTCGATAGATTCGAACCGGTGACATTGGCAGCCAGTTGCTCAAGCTGTTCATGCATGATGTCAGATTGCAAACTGAGAAACGGTGCAATCTCTATAGCTCTTCTGACTTCCGAAACCTCATGACAGCGTTCAAGCAGTCGTTCCAGTTCCGTTGCCGATGCCTCGACCAGAACGACCATTCTTTCCACAAGGCGCAGTTCCCGGTCGCTTGCTTTTAACCTTAAAAATTCGACAATGATCCTTAACTTCGCAACCGCGCTCTGTTCATCAAGCAGCCAGATTTCCCACCATATTTTCTGGCTGGCATCTTGCGGAAAAAGATCAACCCTGTCCGTCCAGAAAGCCTGAAGGCGGGCAAGGCTTATGCTCGAAATCGTTTCTACAAGAGTTTTATTTTTAGGATTACCCTGCGGATTTCTTGCCGTCCCCGGAGTATTCTGTGTGCTATAAGCCTCTATTTTATTTTCCAGCTTCTTTAGCGCTTTCTCATCCTCTACGCGCACCGTTGCATAGAGTTTGTGACTGGCTTCATCCTCACGCACATTTAATAGTGTCAAGCCTTGCGTGGGGATTTCAAGACTCTTCGTAGCAAGATCGTATTGGCTTTCACCGTGAAATTCGAGAATGACAGACTGAGGATACTGCTCGGCATCAGGCCTTGCCTGCATCTGACTCATAGCAGTTTTTATGTTGTCGATCTGCCCCTTAAGATGCGCGGCATGTTGCGCCCGCTGCCTTGGCGGAATCCTGACCTCCACACTAACGCGGCGTGGGAATTTGTATCCTTCCGTTTGCCCCCAATTAGGCAATAGGATGTGGTCAAGGTTATCCTTGTATTCAGGCATCTAAATCCCGATTCTCAGTTGATTTAGGATTTGGTTTTTATACGCTGAGTTATAATATCTATCAGCAATTGAGTCGAGAGACTAGTTCTGTCTTCGAGGATTAGTGTTTTTAGGGTATCTTCGCAAACTCGAGTAATTTCCGCGTAGCTTAAAGTCGCCGCGGCATCCACGACTTTGTTCCAACTTATATCCTTGATGTTCTTGCTTTTCAAATTGACCTTGAAGGTTTTCAGAATAAGTTCCTTGTCTGGCATTTCATAAAAGATTACATCATCGAAACGACGAAAAAGCGCCTGATCAAGAATTTCCGGATGATTTGTTGCAGCCAGTACAAGGCTTTCAGATCCGGCCTCCTCGATAAATTGCAGAAAAGAATTAAGAACACGGCGGACTTCTCCAATATCGTTGCCTATGTCGCGCTTGCCGCCAATTGCATCAAATTCATCGAAAAAATAAATGCCCCGTGTTTGCTTTACGTTGTCGAAAATAAGACGTAGCTTTGCCGCCGTTTCACCCAGATATTTGGTTAGAAGCCGGTCAAGCTGGATGGAGAAAATTGGGAGGTGCATTTCACCGGCAAGCGCCTTTGCCGTCATCGTCTTGCCCGTGCCGGGTGGGCCGACCAAAAGGATCTTACTACGTGGATGCAAGCCATGCTCTTGTAGTTTGCTTTTCTGTCGGTGCTCAAGTGTAACGCGGCGCAGACGGTCCTCCACTTCTTTTGGCAGGATTAGATCATCTAGTTTGAGATTGCTGTATTCAACAGAAATCAGTCCGCCAAGTTCACCCTTCGGCTGAGCCAATGGAATTGTGTTTGGCCTGTCTATATGAACATAGTTGGCAGGCTTATCGACAATGGCATCAAGCATTTCCTTGATTTCCTGTGCCATTTTTCCATGCCCTTTTTGGGCCGCCTGCGCAGCAATTTGGCGGGCAATAGAGTAGAAACGTCGGTCATCGCCCTCGGCATGACTTTTGAGCAGAGCTTTAATTTGATCTGACGTTGCCATAGTTTAATTTTATTCTCGCTTTTATAGCGTATCACAGAGGTACCAACAGGATTTTGACTGCGTGTGCCGATAAATCCAAAGAGAGCGCAATTACATCACGTTAACTATATCAAACAAATTTACCCGTGTGAATCGATCTGCTTAGTCCCCACAGTATACGTAGGATTAGTTGAGATTAGAGCGCTCCAGCTCTTTTGTCCATATTTTGTAAATGTATTTATAAGGAGTAAGGAAATTGAGGTCTTAAAGCATTTTTGCGAATTCGTAATCCATCAGGAAAGCTTTGCACACGCTGGCTCAACTGCTGATGAGCAAATACCTAAACTAACGCTGCAATCGTGCTGGCTTCCAAACGAAGCAGGATAATCCTCATATAAGTTAATTAATTTTAATGCCGTATGTTTAATTAATTGCCTTTCCCTCAGAAAGATGTTTAACTAAGGAATGATGCTAATTAAATTTGTCACGTATTCTTTAATTAACTTCGTTTGCTAATTAAAGGCGGAAACGATCCCATGAAGAAGGTCAGAGAAACGGGTGAATTTGTATCCTGCTCTGTAGCAGATGAAAAATATCAGGCCTTTGTTCCGGCCACCTTGCCTCCCAAACCGACACTGGATATGGGGCAGCTTAGCAGTTTGCTGGCCTCCGCCAGCGCCGCTCTTGGCCGTCTGGATGGTCTGGCCGGTTTTTTGCCAGATATTGGATTGTTCATTTACATGTATGTCCGGAAAGAAGCGCTACTGTCTTCGCAGATTGAAGGGACACAATCGAGCTTTTCCGATCTTCTGATTCATGAAAGCGAAGCAGCTCCCGGCGCACCTTCTGAAGAAGATGTCCAGGATGTCTCCAATTACATAGCAGCGCTGAATCACGGTTTAGAACGTATGCGTGGCGGATTCCCGTTATCCTTGAGGCTAATCCGGGAAATTCATGAAACACTGCTTTCAAAAGGACGCGGCTCCACCAAAATGCCTGGGGAGTTTCGCCGGTCGCAAAACTGGATCGGTGGCCCACGGCCCTCAAAAGCCCGTTTTGTTCCTCCTCCACCGGAACGGCTGGAAGAATGCCTCGGTGCTTTTGAAAAATTTCTTCATGCAGATGATGATGGTTTGCCGGTTCTCATTCGTGCCGCGCTGGCCCATGTGCAGTTTGAAACCATCCACCCATTTCTGGATGGCAATGGCCGCGTCGGGCGGTTGCTGATAACGCTTCTTCTCTGCGCCGATGGCGTTCTGAAAGAGCCAATTCTTTATCTCTCACTCTGGTTCAAGACACGGCGGGATGAGTATTACGATCAGCTGCAATATATCCGCGATACCGGAGATTGGGAAGAATGGGGCAGTTTTTTCCTGCGCGGTGTCATTGAAACCGCTGATCAGGGCGTAGCTACGGCTCGGCGCATTCTTGATCTGTTTGATGCTGACCAGCATCGAGTTGAAACAGCTCTCGGCAAGGCTGCGCCATCAGCTCTAAAGATTCTTGCCTACATGCGAAAAAAACCGGTCATTGCCCCGAAAGATTTGGTCGTCCCACTGGGACTTACCATGCCAACGATCAATACGGCCCTCCAGCATCTGGAAAAAGCTGGAATCGTGCAGGAAATAACCGGTCGTCAACGCGACCGACTGTTTGCGTACAAGGCTTATCTGGCAATTCTAGAAGAAGGCACGGAACCATTGGCGTAGATAGCGGTAATCTCACGCATAAAACGCAATAACTCAGCAAACCCAATAGAAATTGATATTATTGCTTTTCATAAAAATTACCATGAGCCATTAAAGTCCATCACTCTTTTTATGGGCATATTGTCAACTGAGCAACTCATTCACGGCGTCAAGAATGGACGCCCCATCGCACCATTCAGCATCCAGGATGAGATAATTGAGCAATATATCAAGCTGATTAAATTAAAGCGGATAACCCTGAAAACGGATTCCCGAGAAGCAAAGCTATTGGCTATGCACCTTAGGGAGCCGCTCGATTTTGTCAGGCAGGAAAAAAGACTGGCCCTATCGCAATGTGAAATATACGTTCTTCCATTGCCTTTATGCATGGCTTATGCAGAAGCATCTGGAAAAAATCCTATCATCGTGATTGCAAGAGGTTTCATTGATCTTGTTGCAAATGCCATTTTTGCAGCTCACCTGCAATCGATATTACCTCAGGAGCTAAATAGCTATTATCTGTTTAAATATAGAAAAGATATGCCTGCCAGCAATCTGTTAACTAATGCAATATTTTTATTGCAACTTCATTTTTACCGATTCTGCAAGCCGCTTCCAAATATTTACGCATTAGCAACTCCTCAGATGTTTGAAGAAAGTAAATTAGCCATAAATGGTGCGCTGCTATTTACACTGCTTCATGAATTAGGACATCACAAACTCAAACACCTAGAATTCTCAAACAATATTCGACCAATTCACTATCCTCTCGCTCTTGAAGAAAATTTATCGATCCTCCAGCACCAGGAAATGGAAGCAGATACATTCGCGCTGAATTGCTTAATCGAGCCCGCAAAAATAATTGGAACATACTGGCAACAGAATGCTGTGAATTTTTTCTTACAAATCGAGCTTGTCTCTGGTAATTACAGCGATAAAAACCATCCTATGGCAATTAATCGAAGCTTTTATTCGGATACTCTAAGAAACAATTGGGGAAAGGAATATGATGTGGCTCCACGTCCAAAATTTTTTAGAAATATTGCCAATCGCTATCAAGCCACAAAAGAAAGCAAATCTGAAGAAATGAACGCTCTCATTCAGACAACTCGGGAAGGTTGCTTAAATATACTGAATGAAATCAACGAAACCCTTTTACCATTTGGCATAGATTTAAAACCTATATGGACTACACCTGCACCGAACTGGCTAACGATCAAGGGATCTTGATCTCAAAACTGCTAAAATCTATTTCAATATTTCTATCGGCTGCTTGTTCAAGTGTTTTCTGCCTAATCTTATCAGCCAAATCAACACTGCGACAAAACATATACGCGTCTTGATAAGGCAGACGGCCTCTCTTATCTCGTATTAAAAAATCACAGTCTTCAGCTTCTAATAACATATAGCCAAAATCAGGATGGACAGCATGCGCACAAGTCTCATGCAAAGCTGTTTTTCCACTGACAGGGTGCTGGAAATTTACTGGCAAGCCAGCTTCGATATATGCCTCCCCAAAGGGAACATCGTTATATCCAGCAGCTTCAAAAAAGGCGAGCCCCAAATCGAGAAGCTTCTGTTCCCTTTGTACTAGTGGCGATATATTTTCCTCTTGAGCAGCAGCATATTTCTCAGCCAAACCTCTTGTCCGCCTGATCAGTGAATCAATGGTTTCGTCAAGAACATCTTTCATTGCTTTATGAATCTCTTCGCTTTTCTGGTGCTGTACATTCTTCAGTTCGCTGACAAGATTTCTCATATATAGAGAAAAATCATCTAAGGGCTCATTCATTGAAATAAAGCCTCGTCTAGGTCTTCTCTCAATAAGATATGAGCCACTTTTTTTAACCAAGGTTGCCAATGAAACAGATGATCCTTCAATTATCTGTTTAGCATGTGTATTCCATATTTTGGTATTCAAATTCTTTCCAGCCTCTAACAGATTCACGATACTCAAGTCAACAATATCAATTATTTCTAATGAATTTCAGCAGGTTGCACTCATTTTTCTTCGCCCAATCAACCAGATAATCGGAAAGATCTGATGACATAACTTTCTCATTAATTTCCGAAGGAATCTGTCTATCCAAAAAAAGAAGACAATTGGCTTTTGCCCCGTCAAAAACAGTGTCGTTGATTGCGATAAGATAATAAATATGGTTGCTACCGCTTTTCATATCTTTCAGATAACAAATCAAATTGTCTTCTGGTGACATTACAATCCATCCAGATAAACTGTCCTCACGTTCAAGAGCAAATTTATCGATTTTTCTATTGATCAGCGTACTTTCTCTCTGATCACCCTTCGCATAAACCGTAGCAATCGCAACATGAGGATTTGATGAGTTATCAATTTTTAGGCTGATTTCAGAAAGCTTCTGATTTCCCTCATCACTTCCATAATAAGTGCCGGTATATTCACCATGCAAGTTATCAGCATTTAAAGCTGGACATTCCGAATTATTTTCAAACAGAAAGCTTTCGAGACAAGATGCCACTTTGGAATAATCATTAATTCCCCATAATTTTTCGGTTGTTAACAACGACCAACGATTATCTTTTTCTGTTAACCAAATATCTAAAGCGATTAATTTCTCCGGCGGTTTCATTTCTTTGTGGTCACCCACGCAAAATTTCCGAAAGTTATCGTGTTCACCAAAACTAATGGTTTTTATATCCCTGTAAGGTGCCTCAATTGAATTGCGCTCCTGATCTGTCAGGTTCTCATATGCCTCCTCGATCCATGTCGCAATAGTGCTCCAGGACACGTTACCTCCAAGTTCGCTTTTTGCTCTGTTATAAACAGCAAGAATTTCAGCGCGTAATAAATCAATCTGGAGAGGAGTATAAGAGCCTCTTTTCATTCGTTTTTTATCTCCTTTTCTTCAAATGCGGCTCACTGAAAGCTTGTGCGAGGTTGTCACGAGGAGGGTGATTTTATCTGAAACCTATAATTCCCAGAGAATGAATTCACGCAAATCATTACGGAGAAACTAGAGAATGAATAATGCTGAAATATTTTTAGAACCTGGACAAATTGCGCTGAATTTTCTGCTCAGTCTTTTCGAGTATCAAATTGAAACGCTTGATCCGGCGCTGCATACAGTCCTGTCAGGCATGATCGCAACTGTCATTTGGTCATGGGCACTCAGAATTTGCTTTGAAATCACAAAAAGAGCCTTCGGTTTCGGCAGCAGTAGAGGTCATTACCGATGAGCTTAAGCGAGCTTTATGCTTTATATAAATTGTATGCAATTGGTTTTCTAACGAATGAAGAAGCCGTTTATATTTTAATTTCTTATGTAGGATTTTGTTTAGTAGCGCTATTTGCTACTCGCACAGTTTTAATACTATTGTCCAGAAAGATTGGCATCTACCATCCGGATAAATATCGCCTTTGGCCCAGACTTCCATGGCGATCCCTCATGATCATCTGGAATAACATTCGAATCTGGTTCGAACGTACCTTTCAGATGGGAAATCGCGCTACGGGCGGGTTTGCCAACGCACTCCATACGCTTACGCTTCTTTATAAACCCGGTCTTGTTTTGCTTGGCAGAGCTTTTGCCTGGGGATTTGGGTTACTTCAGCCTGTTGGGATTAAAGTTCAACGGCACCTTTTCATGTATGCCATGACCGGTGCTGGAAAGACAACGGTACTTATAACTATACTTTCCACGTGGTTCAACAGCGTTTTTGTCATAGACCCTAAAGCGCAAATAACCAATGCCCTTTTTGAGCATGACTGGCGAACATGGTATGTACTCGATCCATATGGTATTTCAAATGCAAAAGGCGCTAGCTTTAATGCCATTGACTGCATCAAGACAGCAATGGAACGTGATGGCAAGCAAGCTGCTGTTCTCTGGGCCATGCGTATTGCGCAGGCATTGGTCATCACGCCAAGCGGCTCCAGAACACCGTATTTTTCTGATACGGCACGCGGTTTTCTTGTCGGTGTCATTCTTCATGTAATCAGCCACCATCCGGAAGACGAGCACAACCTGCCCTACATAAGAAGCTTGCTGGTCAATGGTTATCGCGTTTTTGATCCACAAACTGGAAAAGAAGAAACCACACCTGAAGAAGCTCAACAACTCCTGCTTCGCGCCATGCTTAATAATTGTGCTTTTAATGACACCATTGCTGGAGCCGCAGCCGCCCTGGAAAACGCGAGCGGAGAAACTGGAGGAAATATCCGTTCAACGTTGCTGGAGCAAACCAAGTGGCTGGACATTCCCGCCGTTCGTGATGTGCTTCGCAGCACAAGTCTTCCACTCAGCGACCTGAAAACCCGGAAAGATGTCGTATTTTCGCTGACAGCTCCTGTTCTATCCATCCGCGAAGAACTTGCTCCGCTGTGCCGCCTGCTCACGAACATGACAGCTTATACCTTCGAATATTTCCGTGATAAAAATGGTCTGTGCCTGATCATTGTAGACGAAATGCCGTCGCAAAATTACAACGCAATTTTTGAGATCATCCTGGCTGTTTTGAGAAGTTATGGAGGAATCTTTCTTGGAATCTCACAAAATATCGAGTTAATGAAAAAAATTTACCCCAGGTCATGGGCAACGTTCAGTGGCGAAGCTGATGCCGTTTTCTGGATGGCGACCAATCATGACGACACTGCAGCTCACCTGTCGCAGATTTTGGGCAAAAAATCTCACGTCGAGAAAGACAATTACTCGGGCCGCAAAACTTACCGGGAAGTGGCTGTCATGGACGCCGACCAAGTCAAACGTTTCTTGAGCCCGGATAGCGGCAACCTCATTGTCACCAGAGCAGGAATGCGAGCTCTCAAGCTCAAGAATGAGCCTTATTTCAAAGCATTGCCAGTTTGGAAATATGCTCCCGATCCCGATCACAAAGAAACCTTCTGGCGCAGGATTACCCGCAGGGCTTTTGATCGCAAACAAAAATCAATCGATTAAAGCGCATGAAATCAAAGATGAAAACATCATTTTACTTATTAAATAATCACTTAAAAAAACAAGGAGGTAATTATGCAAAAAATGTCACCAACCCCAAAAAGGCCGCAGGGAATTGAACGTATCTCTGAGGCTGTTTCAAACCTGCTCCCTCCGCCACTTGCGCCGCTGCATCAGACTTTTATCGAACAAAAAGCGGGAATTAATGAAAAACGGGCCGAGTTGCTCAGAAAGCGTGAAAACGTTCGGAATGAAGGTTATGCGGCAGCAACCCGGCTGATGACACCGAGCGCGGAGCAGTTACAGACCATAGGCGTTTCTTATCTTGAACTTTTCAATAAACAAAGGAGCAGCAAAGATGAAACCAGATGAATTATTTTCCTCAGAAGAGATGATGCGGTTTGAAGCCGTGCTGAAAAGGCATATTGAAGCAGCTGCAAAAGTGCCTCTTCTCATATTAATGACCTTGTTGGCAGGACTCGCTTTAGCAGTCGTAGGCTACAGCGAATTTGAAATTGTTTACCGCGTATTCGACTATCTGGCTGGTGAAAACAACGAATATTGGTCGCCCACACTAATGGGATTTACGGCAGCGACCATGATTATCGGCTTCCACATTCTCGCCAAGGTCAAACCCCATAATCTGGCAGTCAGAATCGTCGACAGGAGCGTTGAAATCCTGATTCCGACCTACCTGATTGGAATGGGATTCTTGATTGCCTGCATTCTCTTTGCCGATGGCTTGGGAAGCATGATCCAGATTGAAGTGCCTGCCATGATCGGGAGCCTGCCTGTAGCCATTGAGCAAGGATGGGTTGACGCTCTCTTTGCTCATGTCACGAATCCGTTGGCTGTTTTAGCTTTTTCACTTGGTATTGGTGGGTTGGCTATAGTCAATATTTTCATTGCGCATAAATTGCTGACGACGATTGCCATTAATATCAATGATATTTTCGGCAGGTTATCTCGTGCCCGCGCCGCCATCAAAGACCATCAAGCTACTTTAAACGCGCAGAAAGATTATTCTTCGCTAAATTCCGAGATTAACGATCTTCTCATCTGGGATGACAATTACATCCGCACAATCATTGCCAATGAAGTAATCAGCGTTATTTCCGATGCGCTTCTGCCGCATAAAAAATGGCTTCAAGAATCCCAATATTCCACTGAATTTCGCTTCGAAGATTCACACCGGAAAATCGACCCCAAGCAAGTAGCTAAAGATATAGCAAAAATCGAAGCCATTCGTCCTCAAGACATCATGAATGCAATGAACCCAAAATTTTTGGAGAAAGGAAAATGAAAAAACTTCTTACATGCATCCTATTTATCTGTGCTGTGTCCACGGCAGATGCAAAAACGCTGACTATCGGTATCGATTTGTCTGCTTCGAATCCGCTGCTGTCGCACAAAAATTTTGCGCATGTAGCGAGCCAGCATGTGTCTTCTGAAATCAACAAATTAAAAGACGGCGATGTTGTACATGTGAAGACATTCGGTTCTCGCAAAGACGCATTGAATCTGCTCAATCCCACCTTTGAAATTTCCAGGAGATTGAAGCCAAGCAAGGTAGCGGGAATTGTAGCGCAATATATTCAATCGTTGCCTGAACAAAAAGAGGCTTCTCAATCTAGCACCAACCTTGTTGCCTGGCTGGAATTTACCTCTGGATTTAATTGTGCTCAAAACAGCCAGATTCTTGTCATTACGGACGGTCTGGAATCCTCATCTTACGTTGATGGAAACCAATTGTTTCAGGGCAAAAAGAGCTTGCCAAAAGCGGAAGTTAATTTGAAGGGATGCGCACTGACATTCTACGGACTTGGAGCTGGGTGGATGCCTCAGCAAGTCAAGTTCGTTCGTAAGGAGTGGGAGCGCTGGGCAGAACAGGCCGGGGCCTCATTCACGGCTATTATCCCCTGAAGCGGGGGTAATGAATGTGATTACCAAGGCTATGCTCGACCAGCTTCGTGCTGAGCGTATGCGGAAAAATGCCCAGCTGGATTATACCATTGGCGGGCCTATTCAGGCCTGCGTGGTGTCCACTATCGAAAAAGAGCGAGAAACAAAAATCAAGCAGGGCGAAAACATCCTGCAAAACGCACTCCATGACATGGAGCGCGAACAGGCCTTGTCCAGCCATAAAGGGCTGGCGAAGGTGCATTTCAACCATTCTAAACAGGAGATCGAACCATGAGTGATAGTTCTGATGAAAATAAATCCAGGCTGCCCAGCCATATTGCCTACAGCGTTGAAGAAGGCAGCGATGATAAAAATCATTGGCACAAAATCGGCGCAGCATGGCCAACCAAGGAAGGAGGATTATCGCTTCAGCTCAATGCGTTACCCCTTAACGGAAGGATCGCGCTGCGTTCCAGGGAAGAATTGGAGCGCATGAGAGCTGAGCGCCAGCAAGCGCTAAAACAAAATCAAGCACAGGACATAAACTACACGCAGTGACATAAGAAACTGACAATAGAACAACTTAAGATTTTGTTAATACTAAAGTTTTATTATGAAAATATAGCCCTGTTGTTTTGTCTATCACTGTGCGTGATAGCAACAATTTTACTTAAAAGTTGATATTTATTTATGAAAACAGCAGGCGCGTGCGTTCAATCACTATCTCCTAGAGGATTTTTAAATTGACTAACAAGCAACAATCCAAGCATGGTAAAGGGTGGAATTCCACCCGAAAACCGAGTCATAATATCGACTCACGGATTGTTGACGTTGTTCGCTTTCTTGCTCGGCGCTCAGCTGAGCAAGATTACGAGCGCCATCTCAGATGCACAACGTCTTTGACACAAAAGCCTGATTTGGAGTCTTAATATGAAAAAAGTTGCCATTTATGCCAGATATAGCAGTGATCTTCAAAGTGATGCCTCGATTGAAGATCAAATCCGGATTTGCAATGAACGGGCCAAGCATGAAAACTGGAAGGTAGTTAATACCTATACCGATCACGGTATCAGCGGTGCGAGCCTGATGCGCCCTGGAATCCAGATGCTTATGCAAGATGCCATGGCTAACAAGTTTGATATTGTTCTGGCTGAAGGGCTGGATCGCTTAAGCAGAGACCAGCAGGATATTGCAGGCATATATAAACGTTTTCAGTTTGTCGGCATTGCTATTCATACCTTATCCGATGGCGGCGAAGTGAGCGACATCCATATCGGACTGAAGGGAACGATGAATGCCCTGTTTTTGAAAGACTTGGCAGCCAAAACCCATCGCGGGCTAAGTGGCCGGATAGAAAAAGGCAAATCTGGCGGAGGCTTGTGCTACGGCTACAATGTAGTGAAACAATTTGATTCCTATGGTGAAGCGATCAGGGGAGATCGTGAGATCAATAAGGAAGAAGCAGAAATTGTTAAGCAAATCTTCCGCGATTACGCCGCTGGCGTTTCACCCAAGAAAATTGCGCTAAATCTCAATAAAAGAGGCATTCCATGCCCCTCTGGCAAAGCTTGGGGCGCAACGACAATTTACGGGAACAGACGGCGCGGCACCGGCATTATCAATAATGAGCTCTACATAGGTCGGCTGATCTGGAATCGTCAGAAATTTTTAAAAGACCCGGATACAGGTAAACGTGTCGCCCGGCCAAACCCAGAAGAAGACTGGATCATTACCGAAGTCCCTCACTTACGCATTATCGAAGAAGAGCTCTGGGAACAGGTCAAGATACGCCAGAAAGCGCTGGATGAGAAACCTCAATTCTGGGCCAAGCAACGCCCAAAAAACTTGTTTTCTTATCTTCTCACCTGCGGTTGCTGCGGCAGCGGCATGAGCAAAGTGTCGGCTGATCGCTACGGTTGCTCCGCTGCCAGGAATAAGGGCACTTGCAGCAACCGGCTCACCATTAAGCAAGAGAGCCTGGAGCACACCATTCTGGAAGCGCTACAGCACCACTTGATGAATCCGGAGCTGGTAAAGCTATTTTGCGAGGAATACACAAAACATATCAATGAGCTGCGACAAACCCGGAATGCGGCGATAAACCGTTACAAAAAAGAGCTGCAAAAGCTGGCTGCTGATAAGGAAAAGATTATCGAAGCCATCAAAAACGGGATACCTGCATCGGAAGTGAAAGACGCGCTCAATAAGATCATTGAACGCCGGGAAGAGCTGGAGAGCTATCTCGACGGCAAAGAGGAAGCACCAGTGCTTCTGCATCCGAACATGTCTCAGCGTTACCAGAAAGAAGTGGAAGCGCTACGAGTTTCTCTCAACAGGGAAGAAACCAGAACTGAAGCAGCAGACCTGCTCAGAGGCCTCATTGATAAGATTGTACTAACGCCCAAAGCGTCAGGAACAGAATACGCCATCGACCTGCATGGCGACCTTGCCGGAATTTTGACAGTTGCGGCAGGCAAGCAGCAAAAGATTAGCGATTATGATCCTTTGTTGCAGCAAGTCAAAATGATGACCGAATCAGGTGATCAAAAACATGGTTGGCAGGAAGATTCTAATGCTGACGAAATTTCCTCGAAAGAGGATTTGTCAGACAAGAACGAGATGGTTAACCTAAATGCACGTTCATCCCGTAAATCTGAACTTGCTGAAAAGCCGCATGAAACGGAGATTCTCAGCAAGGATAAGATGGTTGCGGGGGTAGGATTTGAACCTACGACCTTCGGGTTATGAGCCCGACGAGCTGCCAGACTGCTCCACCCCGCGTCTGGTATGCATAGTATTATATACTATTTAGGGGTGTTTATACTAGGCTTACTTGGAGCCTATTTATGATTTAAACATTTTCCAGACATTGCTTGTTCATGAAAGGATTATTTGGTGATGAAAGAGTCCGAAATTCACTGGCCCGAGTGCTATAAGCCTCAGAATACTGCGGTTCATGTGCGTAATACATTAACCATTGCAGCTCAGCCAGAATATGTGTGGGTTTGGTTGGTGCGTGCGCTATTGTGGCCGGACTGGTATGTTAATGCGGCGAATGTGAGATTTCTTCAAGGTACCACACCCGATCTGGGCCCGAATACACAATTTCGTTGGAAAACATTTGGTATTACGATTTCATCGACCGTACTTGAATATGTTCCCGGTGAACGTATTGCCTGGGATGCGCATGGTCTGGGTTTTGAGGGTTATCATGCTTGGCTGCTGCAACCGGTCGAGCGGGGATGTTATGTGCAAACAGAGGAGACGCAAAATGGCTGGCTCGCGCGACTTAATCAAATGTTTTTGCCGCACAGGATGTCGAAGTATCACAAAATCTGGCTTGAATCGCTAGCAGTCAAAGCGTGTTACGGGCTGCCGCCGGATGCGCCAGAACGATCAAATAACTAATGGTTGGGTGCGTGCGAAGTCGGACTATTGGTCGCAAGATTATTCATTATTCTGCAGCGGCATATCGGTAGTACAGGTTTGCAAATTTTTTTGAGTATACTGGATTAATGTTATCGCACTGTTATTTCACAAAACGAAAAACTGACGGGTTTTTACCTGTTTTCAATATCTTGATTGCTTCTTCCTTGCTTCTGACGGGATATTTGTCCGGGCACAAGAGATTTTTGGATAATTCGCGGTGTGCATAGAATTGTTTGACGAAATCCAGGGATTGCCATTCCGACAGCCTAGGTTTGGACCAGGTTTTGTCGTTACGTCCAATGGCGTAGAGTTTTCTTTCATTGGTTTCGCAACGAATACCTTCGTAGTTGATATTCATGGCGCCCGCCGATGAACGGGACACCAGTGTAAGGCGGACGACGCCATCGTCGCCAATGCTGATGGATTCCGGATCGACAGCGTGCTGATAATCGGTACTGGTTTGCACAGTCAGCGGAATCAGGTTATTGAGATCGGGGTAGGGGGGCAGTTGTGCGAGTTGTTCGACCCAGGGTTTCTCGGTATCAAACGTTTCTTTGAATTCTTTTTTGGTTGCACAAGCGGTAATCAACAGACAGGACAGTAATGTAAATGCGATTAACGATGATTTGCTGAACATGGTGTGATGGCTACTAGGATGAACGAAATGGAAGTGATCCATTTGTGATGTGATGGTGCGCAATCGCTGTTTTCTTTGAGATGCCAATGTTTGTATATTTCCTGGATAGTTGCTAAACAAGATCGCTGATCAGGGAAATGCGGCATTGCTCATCAATAGCGTTAATCATCGTTTGATAGTGAGGATGGTCGACGCCGATAGACAGTTGACGCTGTTGTTTCAGCGCTTGAATCATATCCTGCGTCAGTTCAAAACGCAGAAAGTGCACCGAAGAAGTTTTCTCGCTGTTTTCGCGCTCGAGATCTTCATCGGCAATTGCATACACCGGCGGAAAACCTTCGACCTTGACCCAGACCTTATCTTCAATGCCCACCAATTGCGCGAGCTGTGTCGCGCGTTCAATGGGATCGGGATATTCAATCATCATGGTCGCTTTCCAGTTCGTGCCATCGGGTACCAAGGGCAGATAGGTTCCCAGTTCATGGATGATTTCATTTTCCTGAAAAATACGCTCAATATGCAACATTTCCTGAATTTGATACCGAATGGTCATTTCATCTTCAAAAATCAGCGTAATGTGCTCACCTAGTTTGATTTTGCGTGACTTTTTGTGTGCTATGATTTCGGTGCGTTTCTGCTTGCGTATTTTGGCGTAATCTTCAAGTGTCAGAAGACTGTCGCGGGTGATTTGGGTCATCATTTTCAATCGCTCTTTTCTTTATCGGTTGAAGCCGATGTAACGGTTTCCTGTCCGCTGACGGTATACATACGACCTTCGTAGGCGAAGCGCAGAAGTGTCAGTGGGTGTAATTTCTGCGCTGTGTTTTCTTTTCCCATGCCCTGTTCAATATGACGCGCAGCGATAGCGCAGTCGGAACTGATGTAGTCGGGCTGGCTCGCCGCCATTTGCCGGAAAACAGGGCGGCCGATTTTCATCGAATCCGCAAAAAATTCGCTTTTTACGCCCCAGGTGCCATCGTGGCCGGAACAGCGTTCGACAACCGTGATTTCAGTCCCTGGAATAAGCTGTAGCACGTCACGTGTTTTTTTTCCGATATTCTGTACCCGCTGATGGCACGGTATATGGTAAGCCACCTTACCCAGAGAAGCTTTGAAATCGGTTTTCAGTAATTTGTCCTGATGGCGCAACAACAGATATTCAAACGGATCAAACATCGCTGCGGCAACGGTTTGCACCGCTGGGTCATCGGGAAACAGTAATGGCAGTTCCTGTTTGTACATCAGTGTGCATGATGGTACGGCAGACAGGATCGCGTAACCTTCCTCAGCCAGTTTCAGTAAATGAGGGATATTGATATTTTTGTTTTTCTCGACGGTGTCAAGGTCGCCCAACTCCAGTTTTGGCATGCCGCAGCAGGTTTCTTTTGCAACGAGTGTCGTCGGAATTTCGTTGTGCGCAAGAATTTTCAGTAAATCCCGTCCGATGTCGGGTTCGTTGTAATTGATATAACAGGTAGCATAAATTGCGACTTTTCCTGGAGTGCGTTCTCCGTCTCTGACAGAATAACTGTCATTCGTCTGCGCGGTTGGCCGGAATTTATTCGGTGCGTATTCCGGTAAAACCCGGTCGGCGTGTATACCCAGTCTGCTGTCCATGAGCTTACGGACAGCAGGTGTCTTGTTCAATGCATTAACGGTTTGCACAACGACAGGAATGGTTGCCAGCTTACCCATGGCATCAGTGTTCGATAGTAACTTATCGCGAAAGCTGGCGCCGTGGGATTTAAATTTGACTGCTTTGGCGCGCAGCATCAAGTGTGGAAAATCAATATTCCATTCATGCGGCGGGACATAAGGGCACTTGGTCATGAAACACATATCGCACAGGAAGCAATGATCGACGACTTCCCAGAATTTTTGTTTTTCCACGCCGTCAACTTCGCCTGTTGCGCCATTGTCAACCAGATCGAAGAGACGCGGGAATGCAGTGCACAGGTTGACGCAACGCCGGCATCCATGACAGATATCGAAAACGCGTTCCATTTCATCCATTAGACTGGCTTCGTTATAGAATTCGATGTTCTTCCAGTCGATGGAATTGCGTTTCGGCGCTTCCAGACTGCCTTCACGAGTAGTCATAGAATTTTGTAAGATAAAACGGTATTAAAGAAATAAACAATTCGACAACGGAGTTTATGGGTTTTACCACAAACTCCGTTTTATTATTTACTGATCCGATAAGTTCGGTCAGCTTGACAGGCTATTGGTGATTGATCAGTCAACCAAACTGTCCAGCGCGCGTTGAAAGCGATTGGCATGTGAACGTTCAGCTTTGGCCAGCGTTTCAAACCAGTCGGCGATTTCATCAAAGCCTTCGTCGCGCGCGGTTTTTGCCATGCCGGGATACATATCGGTGTATTCGTGCGTTTCACCGGCGATCGCGGTTTTCAGGTTGTCGCGGGTTGCACCGAAAGTCAGGCCGGTTGCAGGGTCGCCGCAGGATTCCAGATATTCCAGATGACCATGCGCGTGCCCGGTTTCGCCTTCGGCAGTGGAACGGAAAACCGCAGCAACATCGTTTTGGCCTTCCACATCCGCTTTTGCAGCAAAATACAGATAACGGCGATTAGCTTGCGATTCTCCGGCAAATGCGGCTTTAAGGTTGTTTTCGGTTTTGGATCCTTTAAGTTCCATTGGTTTGCTCCTTTGTTATCGATATGACGAAATTAAAAAATGAAGTTGTTTCTGTTGTTTTTATTATGATCAGCCATGCAGTCTGCATCGGACATAGTATAAATTATATATGGTAAGCGCGCTGTTGCATTGCTGATGAATTATTATACGGAAAAAAAGCATTGCTACACGCTGTCCGGGCTGCTCTGATAGGCGTCAACTTGCTCGACGAGGCTAGCGAAGCCCTTCCGGCTTGTCAAGGTATGTATCGTTAGTCGATTGATCATCCGGGTTTGCCGTCGACTCGGGGGCGCCAGTATATCGGTATAAAGTGTGCGGCCCATAACAAGAAACAGAACAGCCAGATCAGTCCCGCAAGCAGATAGAGCAACGGCGTGAACGATCCAAATACAGGCATGATTTCAGGCAGTATTCTGACTGCGGTGCTGGCTTGAAAACCGATAAACAACTGCCAGGTGAAGCGATCCAGTTCCAGGGGGCGGCCGGAATGCCCGAGGGTAACGCGTGATGCCATGCCAAGAACCATACTGGCAAAATAGCCGATGACCAGTGCGTGCAAAGGCGCAAGCCCTAGTATGAGTATATTTTCCGGATTCTGCATATAAAAATAGCTTTGCAGGCTATAGAGCAGCATGGCGATGCCGAGCCAGGCAAATGAAATGTGCAGTACGGCGAGCAGACTGACCTGAAAGCTGCGCAGAAAACCCCAGCGAATCGATAGATACAGCGCGCATACCGCCAGCAGAAAATCAGCTATCCAGAGATACTGGATCTGACCGGATAATTGCAGTATGCCATGTGCTGCGGTACACGCGAGCATAACCCAGAGCAGCCAGTAGGGCCTTACGATGACATAATCCTGCAATACACGGCTGGAAAAAAATGGAATCATACGATGTGAAACCGCCAGCAGAATCGGCATCAGAAAAAACCAGACGCCGGCGTGCCGGGAGAGGCTCAGCAGAAAATGCATATTGGTAATCAGCCAGAGCAGATACGCCGCGACACCCAGACAACCCATCGAAAGCGCAATGCTGGTGACAATCGCGTGACGTCTGTCCTGACCTTTGGCGGCCAGAAGCACACGCAATAAAGCGTTAAACGCAACACCAAAGCCGGCCAGTATCGCAAGAACACCGAACATAACCATGCTTTGACTATAAATTAGTCCTGTATAAAATAACGCAATGCCGATCGTCATTAAAAGAACGGTAGTCATATAAACACGCGGCGAAATTTTCGCCCCATTCATCCAGTTCGGGTAGGTGGTAAACAAAAAACCGAATATAAAAAAGGGGAAAAAACCATAAATCATCAGAAAAGCATGCGCCCATGTCGGCGGTGTACTCCATACGGTAAATGAGCCCGCAACAGCATAACGCCCGACAAGATCATAGAGCCACCAGGCCAGAGTAAAAACACCCTGCAATGCGCCGGCCAGAAAGAGACTGCGATGTGGTGCCGCTGAAAGATGATGCCAAAAGCCTGAGTTATTCTGCATTTAAAAATTCCTTTTGCGTTCTTTGTTTTTGCATTTGATATAATCAATGTACAGTGCCTGTTTTTCTAAATCCGGTTAATTTGTTATGATGCGTGTCCTTTTCAAGTGATGCGCAGCCAAAATTCTTCATGCTTAATATTGATTTGCATTGTCATTCGACAGTTTCAGACGGAGTTCTGACGCCAGCGCAGCTGGTCGAGCGTGCGCATCGGCGCGGCGTCAGGGTGCTGGCATTGACTGATCACGATGATGTTGCCGGGCTTGAGGAAGCAAGTCATGCTGCTGCAGAGAAAAATATCACATTTATAAACGGTGTGGAAATATCCGTTACCTGGCGCGGGCGGACGATCCATATTCTGGGATTGAACGTTGATCCGGAATATAAGCCGCTTTTTAATGGCTTGCAAGCTATTCGCGATGGACGTACGCAGCGTGCGCACACTATTGCGGCTGAGCTGGAGAAAATTGGTATCAGAAACAGTTTTGAGGGTGCCTTTGCTCATGTCGGTGAGCGTGGACTGATTGGCCGCACGCATTTTGCCCGGTTTCTGATCGAAAAGGGCTATGCCAAGGATATGAAAACCGTTTTCAAAAAATATCTGGTCAAAGGTAAGCCCGGTTATGCGCATCACGAGTGGGCGCAACTCAGCGAAGTCATAGACTGGATTACCGGTAGTGGCGGCAAAGCTGTGATTGCGCATCCGGCCAGATATAATCTGGGAAAAAATGTTTTGCTGGATCTGCTCGATGAGTTCTGCACGCTGGGTGGCGCCGGAATTGAAGTGGTAAGCGCCAGCCATACACAGGAGCAAGTCGATATTTTTGCCAACCATGCCCGGGCAAGGGCGCTACTGGTTTCCTGTGGTTCGGATTTTCACGGGCCCGGTGAAAGTTTTTACGACCTTGGTCAATTGCCCGATCTTCCAGGAGGATGCATTCCGGTATGGCATGACTGGAAACTATCGTTTCCACTTTAAAAATGGATTTGTAATAAGCCTATCTAATCAAAAACGCTACACATAATGGCTCAGTTTTTTACGATTCACACTGAAAACCCGCATTCCAGATTGATCAGGCAGGCCGTCAATATTCTGCATAACGGCGGCGTCATCGTGTATCCGACCGATTCCTGCTATGCGCTGGGTTGCCAGATCGGTGATAAAGATGCAATGACACGGATACGCAGCATCCGTCAGGTCGATGACAAGCATCATTTTACGCTGGTGTGCAGAAATCTTGCGGAAATCTCGTTATATGCCCGGGTGGATAACGCCCAGTATCGCTTACTCAAAGCCAATACACCCGGCAGTTATACATTCATTTTGCAAGCCAGCCGGGAAGTGCCGCGCCGTTTGCAACATCCCAAGCGGTATACGATAGGTTTGCGGATACCCGATCATCCTGTCGCGCTGGCGCTGCTGGAAGAATTGAATGAACCGTTGCTGAGCTCGACCTTGATTCTTCCCGATGATGAATTTCCATTGAATGATGCCGAGGCAATCCGAGAACGTCTCGAACATCAGGTTGATCTGGTTATGGATGCGGGTTCCTGTGGATTGGAAATGACCACGGTAATTGACCTGACCGGCGATGCGCCGGAGCTTGTGCGGGCAGGAAAAGGGGATCTGACGCCTTTCGGACTAGCCGATGGATTTTGACAGCATCATTCAGGGCATCGCAATCTATGCGTTGCCGGTTATTCTGGCGATCACCATGCATGAAGCGGCGCATGGTTATGTTGCCAAACATTTTGGCGACTTTACCGCATTCAATGCAGGACGCATCAGCCTTAATCCAGCCAGGCATATCGACCCGGTCGGCACCATACTGGTGCCCGCTGTTTTGTTTATCATCAGTAAAATGACGATGGGCGCGGGTTTTCTGTTCGGCTGGGCAAAACCTGTTCCGGTGAATTTTTCAAATCTTCGTCATCCGAAGCAGGATATGCTGTGGGTAGCCGCCGCAGGGCCGGGAGCGAATTTGCTGATGGCTTTTTTTTGGGCGCTGCTCATCAAGCTGGCGATGATTCTACCCATCTCTGAATACACCAAACCGGTGATTTTGATGAGCATCGCCGGAATTGAAATCAATGTCATTCTGATGGTTCTGAATTTGCTGCCTTTGCCGCCGCTTGATGGCGGTCGCATGGCAGTGAGTCTTTTGCCGCATCGAATCGCTTATCCGTTTTCCAGAATCGAACCTTATGGTTTCATGATCCTGCTGATTTTGCTGATCAGCGGTGTGCTGGGTGTGATTGTCTGGCCGATGGTTAACTTGGTTAAGTTGATGATCGTTTCTTTTTTTGGATTATATATCTAGGCACGGTTTGTCTAGGAAATTGTCGAATATTCATTTGCTTATAGTGATTAACTTTTAGGATTAAAAAAATGTTTGCTGATCGTGTCTTGTCAGGTATGCGTCCTACCGGGAATCTGCATTTGGGGCATTATCATGGCGTATTGAAAAACTGGGTGACGTTGCAGCAGCAATACGAATGCCTGTTCTTTGTGGCGGATTGGCATGCATTGACGACGCATTACGACTCGCCGGAAATTATCGAAAAAAATGCATGGGATATGGTGATCGACTGGCTCGCCGCAGGTGTGGATCCATCAAAAGCGGTTTTGTTTATTCAATCCAAGGTACCCGCGCATGCCGAACTTTACCTGTTGCTGTCGATGATGACGCCATTGGGCTGGCTCGAACGTGTGCCGACATACAAGGATCAGCAGGAAAAACTCAGCGAGAAGGATCTCGGCACTTACGGTTTTCTGGGCTACCCGCTGCTGCAAAGCGCGGATATTCTGATTTACCGTGCGAATCGCGTGCCTGTCGGGGAAGATCAAGCGCCGCACATTGAATTCACGCGCGAAATCTGCCGGCGCTTTAATCATATTTATGGCAAGGAAGCCGGATTTGAAGAAAAAGCGCAGGCTGCCATCAAAAAACTCGGTTCGAAGAAATCCAGGCTGTATATTGAATTGCGCAACCGCTATCAGGAGCAGGGCGATGAACAAGCACTGGCGGAGGCCAAGTCTTTACTGGAAGAGCAGCAGAATCTGAGTATGGGTGATCAGGAGCGACTGTACGGCTATCTTGAAGGCGGCGGTAAAATGATACTATGCGAACCGGAAACGTTGCTGACCAAAGCATCGCGCATGCCGGGACTGGACGGTCAGAAAATGTCGAAATCGTATAACAATACTATCAGTCTGCGCGAGGATGCCGACAGCGTGCGCAAAAAAATCCGCACCATGCCGACCGATCCCGCTCGTGTGCGGCGTACCGATCCTGGTAATCCTGATGTTTGTCCGGTATGGCAGTTTCATCTGGTGTACTCCGATGACGAAATCCGTAACTGGGTACAACAGGGCTGCCGCAGTGCGTCTATCGGCTGTCTCGATTGCAAATCACCGGTCATCGACAAAGTGCTGGCCGAACAGGAACCGATGCACGATCGGGCCCGCATGTACGAAGAAGATCCTGTTCTGGTGCGTAACATCATTGCAGATGGCTGTGAGAAAGCCAATCAACTGGCTGAGGAAACCATGCGCGACATCCGTGCGGCGATGGGACTGGATTATTCGTGAAACGCTGCATTCATATGAGATGTCTATCATTCTTGTTCGATTGAATCGAACGGGGTTTGACGATAAAAAAACAGGCTATCCATTGTGACCGTAACTGCCGGTACGCTGGAAAAAAAACCATACGCAAGAATCTGCGGCGAACCCTTGATGGAAATTCCGCAGGATCTGTATATTCCGCCCGATGCGCTGGAAGTCTTTCTGGATACTTTTCAGGGACCGCTGGACTTGCTGCTTTATCTGATACGCAAGCACAATATCGATATTCTCGATATTCCCATGACGCAACTCACGCAGCAATATATGGCCTACGTGGAAATGATGAATGTGGAACAGTTTGAACTGGCGGCTGAATATCTGCTTATGACGGCTTTACTGATTGAAATCAAGTCGCG
>JADZAR010000196.1 GCA_020852475.1 Nitrosomonas sp. | reverse complement strand
TGACGCATGGCAGGTGACTTCAGCTTCCGCATAGCAGGTTTGCGCCATCAGGGTCATGAGTATTTCGGCGTCAAATGCATTGTCCTCGATCAATAAAACGCGAAGCTTAGACGCTTGCCGGATCTGTACCTCAAGCGAAGCCGCAGTATGCGGATGCTGATTCGTAATAGCCATTCCAATTTTCTCCAAAAAACCAAAAAACAATTTATTTTCAATGCGACAGAATCTGCCGGGAATCTGGTTTTAACCCGAAATCAGGGTTTTAAGAACGTTTCTCAGTAGTCTGTCGGAATATCAGAAATGCACTGGACATTAAAATGATTGATATTTAATGGTGAATTTCTGAAAAACGCATTGATAATAAAAAAGTTTTTAAAATAATTACCGGAATAATCTTTGCTTAATGCCCGTAGCCCGTAGCCCGTAGCCCGTAGCCCGTAGCAACTGTACAAATCGTCAAAAATGCTGTGAAATTGAGTAAAACTTTCCGGGAACCGGACAGATTTTGTCGGTGGATTCGCGTTCCATGATTAAGTACACACTTCATCACCATCACTGATGGCGTTGCGACAATCGTTCGTCGATGATCTCAATCCAATGTTTGACAGGCAGTGCGGTGCCGTTTTGCAGATGCATCAGACAGCCGATGTTGGCGGTGGCGATACACTGGGGGCGGCCTGATTCCAATGCGTTCACCTTGTTGTTCAGCAATTGTTGCGAGAGTTTAGGCTGCAGGATGGAATAAGTGCCTGCGGAGCCGCAGCACAAGTGCGCGTCGGGTACGGCGGTGAGTTCGAAGCCGGCGGCTTGCAGGATGTGTTCAGCTTTGCCGCGAATCTGCTGACCATGCTGTAACGTGCATGGAGAATGAAAAGCAAGCCGGGCAGGCGCTGGATTTTCGTTTCGATCGTTCAGAATCTGACGCAGCTTGTCCTGTTCTTCAACGAGAATTTCGCTGATGTCCCGCGTTATGCCCGAAATCCGCGCCGCTTTTTCCGCGTAAACCGGATCATGACGCAGAATGTGACCGTATTCCCTGACCGTTGCACCACAGCCGCTGGCGGTCATGGCGATATACTCCACCGTATTTTTTTCGATCAGCGGCCACCAGGCGTCGATATTTTTGCGCATGGCGTCCATGCCTTCCGTCTGCGCATTCAGATGGTAGGCAATTGCGCCGCAGCATCCGGCCTGCGCCGAGGTGATCAACGAGATACCGATTGCATCCAGTACACGCGCGGTGGCGGCATTGATATTGGGCGCGAATGTCGGTTGAACGCAGCCATCGAGCACCAGAATTTTTCGTGCATGTCGCGCTGCCGGCCAGTGCGGTTTCACCCGGACTGCGGGTGGAACGGATTTTTTTAGGCTTGCAGGCAGCACGGGGCGCACGAATTGGCCGGCGCGTATCAGTGGCTTGAAGAAAGCGGGATTCGGCAGGATCTTGCGCAACAGATAGCGCATCAGTTTTTTCCCGGCAGGGCGTTCGACCTGCTGCTCGATCAGATTCCGGCTGATGTCCACCAGTTCGGCATAGCGTACCCCGGAAGGACAAGTGGATTCGCACGCGCGGCAGGTCAGGCAGCGATCCAGATGCAACTGGGTTTTTTGGGTGACAGACTGACCTTCGAGCATCTGTTTCATCAGGTAGATACGGCCGCGCGGACTGTCAAGCTCGTCGCCCAGCAGTTGATAGGTCGGGCAGGTGGCCAGGCAGAATCCGCAGTGCACGCAACTGCGCAAAATGGCATCCGCTTCTTTTCCTTGCGGTGAATTTTTAATGAAATCGGCGAGTCGGGTTTGCATGATAGTCTTAAAATTCCGGATAAAGCCTGCCGGGATTCAGTATCCCCGCCGGGTCGAATTGTTGTTTCAGCCGCCGGTGAAGGCTCAGCAGCGCCGGCGTTAACGGATGGAAAACGGGTATCGTGTGATGCTGGCCGCGGAAAAGCGTCGCATGCCCGCCAGCCGCTGTGGCTGCTTCGCGTATAACATGTGCTGCGCTATCGCTGTGCTGATTGTCCTTATCATTTTGACAGGTCAGCCAGCGCAATGCGCCATTCCATTCCATCAACTGCTTTCCGGGCAAATGGTATTCAGGTGCGGTGGATTTGACCGACAAACGCCAGAGCGACGCTGCCGGTTCAAAAAACGGGTGCGTCTGCTCCCGCAGGGACTGCCAGAATGTATCGCCATCCGAGCGGGATTCACCGCCCAGCTGGGTTTGGGCGGTGCGTATGGCCGTTTCTGCGCCGGACAGGCGGATATATAACTGGCCGTCAACATGGCAGGTCGCCGTGATCGGCAGCGGTTTTCCCGCCCACTGGTTCATCTGTTTGATCGCTTGCGCGGTATTCATTTCCAGGCCTATTGTCTTCTCCGCCGCCGGTAACGGCAGCACCTTGAGCGACACTTCGAGCAACACGCCCAGCGTGCCCATGCTGCCTGCCATCAGCCGCGAGACATCGTAACCGGCGACATTTTTCATCACCTGTCCGCCGAAATGCAAATCGCGGCCCGTGCCGTCGAGCATGCGCACGCCCAGCACGAAATCCCGTACTGCACCCGCCGCTGCGCGCCGCGGGCCGGATAATCCCGCAGCGACACAACCACCTAGTGTCGCGGTGCTGGCGAAATGCGGCGGCTCGAATGCAAGCATCTGGCCGTGTTCACGCAGCACCGATTCGATTTCGGATAATCGCGTGCCGGCGCGCGCGGTGATCACCAGCTCGGTCGGTTCGTAGTTGACAATGCCCTGATACGGTGTGATATCTAGCGATTCCGCTGACTCGGCGCGCGGATGGCCGTAAAAGGCTTTGCTGCCGCCGCCCTGAATATGCAGCGGTTGACCGCGCTCAGCGGCGATGCGCAGGGTTGCGGTGATTTGATCGATAATGGCTTGCATGGGAAATCAGTTGACCGAATATGAGCTATAAGAAAGATACTTCAGAAACGCGGTAAATCGGGAAACTTTTCCGAACCGCTGTGGACATGCATGGCGCCGAATTCCGCGCAGCGATGCAGCGTCGGCACGGCTTTGCCGGGATTGAGCAGGTTTTGCGGATCAAAAGCCGCTTTCACGCCATGAAAAATTTGCAGCTCGTCCGTTTTGAATTGCAGGCACATCTGATTGATTTTTTCCATGCCGACGCCGTGCTCGCCGGTGATCGTGCCGCCGGCCTGAATGCACATCTCCAGAATTTTGCCGCCGAATTCCTCGGTCTTTTCCAGCTCGCCCGGCGTATTGGCGTCGTAAAGAATCAGCGGATGCAGATTGCCGTCGCCGGCGTGAAACACATTCATGCAGCGCAGGCCGTAGTGTTCGGATAAAGTCTCGATGCCGCTCAGAACCTGTCCCAGATGTTTGCGTGGAATGGTGCCGTCCATGCAATAGTAATCCGGCGATACCCGCCCGGCGGCGGGAAATGCGGCTTTGCGTCCGGCCCAGAAACTGAGTCGTTCGGCTTCGCTGCGCGAAGTGCGGATGCCGGTAGCGCCGCTGCTTTTCATGATGGTGTTGATGCGCGCGATTTCATCGACGACTTCCTCGGCCGTACCGTCCGATTCGCACAACAGTATCGCCTCGGCATTCAGGTCATAACCGGCGTGCAGAAATGCCTCGACGGCATGGATGGTGATTTTGTCCATCAATTCCATGCCTGCCGGGATGATGCCGGCGGCAATGACGTTGGCTACGGCATTGCCCGCGCTTTGAATATCATCGAAAGCCGCCATGACCAGTTGCGCTTTTTCCGGCACGGGAATCAGTTTTGCCGTGATTTCGGTTACGATGCCCAGCATGCCTTCGCTGCCGGTCATCAGCGCCAGCAGATCGAAACCGGCGCTGTCGAGCGCCTCGCCGCCGATTTCCAGCAGCTCGCCTTCGATGGTCAGAACGCGCAGCTTGAGAATATTGTGCACGGTCAGACCGTACTTCAGGCAATGCACGCCGCCGGAATTTTCCGCCACATTGCCGCCGATTGAACAGGCGATCTGCGAGGAAGGATCGGGCGCGTAATAAAGTCCGTGTGGTCTGGCGGCATCGCTGATGGCGAGATTCCTGACGCCGGGCTGCACGCGCGCGGTGCGCGCCAGCGGGTCGATTTCCAGAATGCGGTTTAATTTGGCCAGCGACATCAAAATGCCCGCGTCATGCGGTAAAGCACCGCCGGAAAGTCCCGTTCCCGCGCCGCGCGCCACAACCGGTGTGTGTGTTTCATGGCAGAGCCGCAAGACCTGGATAATCTGCTGCTCGGTCTGCGGCAGCACAACGATCATCGGCGTCTGCCGGTATGCGGACAGCCCGTCGCATTCATAGGGTTTGAGATCTTCCGTGTCATGCAGCACGGCGTCGGGCGGCAAAAAGGCGCGTAGCCGGTTGATTAATTCAGGCGCTGGGGACATTGATCATCCTCCGTGTTTTATTCCGAATGCTTGCGTATTTCATGGTTCGCGAGTTTTTCCAGCATGGTGACAATGGCTGAATTATCCCATTTTGCGCCGCCATGCGCGATACAGGCATTGAATAATTCGCGCACCGTCGCGGTGTTGGGCAGGCTGACACCCAGCGCGGATGCGCTTGACAACACGATATTCAGATCCTTCTGATGCAATGCAATTTTGAATCCCGGCTCAAAACGGCGGTTGATCATACGCTCGCCATGTACTTCCAGTACGCGTGAAGCGGCGAAGCCGCCCATCAGCGCTTCACGTACTTTCTGCGGATCGGCGCCGGCCTTGGAGACGTAGAGCAGCGCCTCGGCAACTGCCTCAATGGTGAGCGACACGATGATCTGGTTGGCGATTTTGCAGATCTGGCCCGCGCCGCTTTCACCGATCAGGGTGACCTGCTTCCCCATCAATTCAAGAATCGGCTTCACTTTCTCGAACACCGCCGCTTCCGCGCCCACCATAATGGTCAGCGAGGCATTTTGCGCGCCGATATCGCCGCCGGAAACCGGCGCATCGACATAGTCATGGCCGAGCGCATGGATTCTGGCGGCAAATGCCTGCGTCGCCTGCGGCGAGATCGTGCTCATGTCAATGACAATGCGGTGCTGCCCGGAACCAGTGACAGTCTGCGGCAAACCGGAAACAACGCCATTTTCGCCGAACAGCACTTTTTCCACATCCGGCGTGTCCGGCACCATGGTGATGATCATTTCCGCCTGCCGCGCCACCTCCCGTGGCGTTCCACAAACCGCACCGCCTAGCGCGGCAAGTTCATCCGGCACGCCGCTGCGCGAATGAAGAAAAAGCGAATGACCGCCGCGTATCAAATGACCGGCCATCGGTTTGCCCATAATACCCAGGCCGATGAATCCAATTTTTGCCATGATGGTTGTCGGAAAATAGGTTGTAACGTAATTCGGGATTGTTGTATTTTAGTATAAAGAGAGTGACAGTTATTGTCTGCATCACCGTGAAAGTATTGAGACGATGAGGTTAAGTCTGTAGATTGTGAGGGAATCGATCAAATATTTCACAATAAAATGGTTATCTTATCACCACGCAGTACTCTGTTCTGCGGTCTTTTAGCGATTGTTTTTCTGTTCAGCGGTTGCCAGTCACTGATGATGCAATCATCGGCAACACCGCCTCCGGTCGTCAATGCACTGCCGATTCCGCTCGCCAGCCATGAATTCAGTATCGATGCTTTTCGTGATGATGTTGTCGGTGAAATACAGGTTATCACCGCCGAATATGAGGATACGCTTTCCGATATCGCCCGGCGGTTCAATCTGGGGTATGAAGAAATCGTCAGCGCCAATCCGGATATCGACCCCTGGCTGCCGGGAAAAGGCGCGCGCATTGTCATACCCACCCAGTTTGTTTTACCCGATGCGCCGCGCGAAGGCATCGTGATCAACCTCGCCGCAATGCGTTTGTTTTATTACCCGCCTGTAAAGCAGGGCGAGTTACAGCGCGTGATCACGCATCCGGTCGGCATTGGCCGCCTGAACTGGAAAACCCCCGAAGGCATAACCCGGATTACCGCCAAGACCGAGAATCCGGTCTGGATACCGACGCCGTCCATCCACAAGGAATATGCGCGCAATGGCAATCCGCTGCCCGCCGTGGTGCCGCCCGGTCCGGATAACCCAATGGGCACGCATGTGATGCGGCTTGGCTGGCCGGCTTATGCGATTCACGGCACCAACAAACCGCCGAGTATCGGCATGCGCGGCAGCTTCGGCTGTATCCGCATGTATCCGGAAGACATCGCCAGTATTTTTCAGCATGTGCCGGTCGGCACGCCGGTGCGGGTGGTGAATCAGCCCCGCCTGTTCGGCTGGCGCGGCGATGCGCTGTATCTGCAAACCTATCCGATACTCGAAGACGACAAACGCAACCACGGCCAGCGCTTGAGCGCCCTGCTGAAAGCCGCGCGCGCCGTGATCAAGGCGCAGATCAACGCGCGCCCTCATGCAGAAATCAACGCCGCGTTGCTCGATGAAGCCGTCCAACACCCGCGCGCAACCCCGATCCCCGTTACGCAGCAGAAAATAACGCTGGCGGCTTATCTTGAACAGGCGGTGCATGTCCAGAACACACTGCCTTTTAATGCCACCTGGACCAGTGAAGTGACCGGAAAGCTGGAAATGGCGGATGATGCATCAAAGCCGGTGCAGTAGCCGGTACTGAATAATCTGCGTAGATCCGATTGGTTTTGTGAATCGGGCTTTCGGTCTACACCTTGATACCGGATTGCGCTTCGCCTATCCGGTCTGCCTCGCCTGTTCAGGTTGTTCCATTTATTCATATCGTTAGTCATCGCGGATAACGGTCAATTGAGGTTTTTAGGTTCAATACCTCCGGCAGCCTGCTGAAACTGAGTTTTTAATAGCTATGTCACAGTTAGTTGTTGAAACTGTCTTATTTTTCCAAGAGATGCCAGGAAACAAAGCGTTGGCGTAATATTCTGACCGAGACGATCAATCATTCTGTGCCATCCGAGATAATTTCCAAGAT
>JADZAR010000195.1 GCA_020852475.1 Nitrosomonas sp. | reverse complement strand
TTGTATAGCGAATCATAGTGCACGGTTTTTAGCAGTATTTCATCAAATAACGTGCATTATTTTACCAAATTATGCAACATTCATAAATATAATCATATTGTTATGGTTTCTGAGTATGCTCTACATATTTGAAAGTAAAGAACAAAAGGAATTCGCAGTATTGGACTTGAAACTTCAATGCGCCGCATGGAAATCTTGAGAATTCGTCGCGAACATATAAATTCGCAGCAACGCACCATATTCATACCTAAAGCAAAAGGCGGTTCTCGATTACAGCCCATAACACAACATTTGGCAGAATTTCTTGAAGGCTATTTGGCCACTTTACCGCAAGGTAGTGAATGGTTATTTCCTTCGGTTGCAGCTAAAGAAGGTCATACAATGGATATTCGCAAGCCTTTCAGGCGTGTGTTGTTAGTGCCGCAGGCCTAAATCCAGATGAGGTTGTACGTCATACTTTGAGACACACCGCCATTACTCACTTGGTACAAGCCGGTGTAGATTTGCCAACCGTAAAACGAATTTCAGGTCATAAAACACTGATTATGGTTGAACGTTATGCTCACCAGAATGGTGAACATATCAAAGCAGCAATGGATAAACTAGAAAATCGATATCAAAAAAATTAGTTGATTTTTTTGACAGAATTACACAAGAATTAAACAAACAGAAACTAGATAAATCAAAATAATTCCGTAACCAATTGATTTCATTGGTGGCCAAGGGCGGAATCGAACCACCGACACAAGGATTTTCAGTCCTCTGCTCTACCGACTGAGCTACTTGGCCTGCTTTTATAACTTAACTCATCATCTGAAAACTGGCGCGCCCGGCAGGATTCGAACCCACGACCCCTTGGTTCGTAGCCAAGTACTCTATCCAACTGAGCTACGGGCGCTTGAAACAATCTACTGTTACCAGACTGTTGTTACGAGCCGTGAATTATAGCAGATTGATGCAGATAGCGGGCTGCGAACTTTTATTTATTTTTTTATCCGTTGCCGTAAATAACAAATCGAATTGTGTAACGCTAAGCCGACCCGATTGTTTTGCTACTGATCCGTTTCAATTTCATTTGCGGGGGCGATGATGGTTTATTTAAGCGATCTTGTCAAGAGCAAATGCCGAGTCTGCTGAAGTCAATTACAAATTCGAGCGATATGTTTATCCTTCCTCGGGTTCGGGATCTTCCTGATGCGGTGGATCTACATCATGTTTTGACCCGGCGGAATTTACACCAGTTATACTGCCGCTGATTTTGGGCGTGTGACAGACAACATCTCCATTTTGCGCTCTGTGTCTTAAGGCGTGGTCAATGAGCACTAAGGCGAGCATCGCCTCAACAATAGGTGTCGCGCGGATGCCGACGCAGGGGTCGTGGCGGCCGTGTGTTTCAACAATGACCGGTTCTCCGTTTTTGTTGATTGAACGTCGGCCCAGGCGGATGCTCGAGGTTGGTTTGATCGCGACATTGACGGTGATCGGTTGTCCACTTGAAATGCCACCAAGTATGCCGCCGGCATTATTGCTGAGAAATCCTTCCGGAGTCATTTCGTCAGAATGCTCAGTGCCTCTTTGCGTTACACTGGCAAAGCCGGCGCCGATTTCCACACCCTTGACCGCATTGATATTCATCATGGCATAAGCAATGTCTGCATCCAGACGATCATAAACCGGTTCTCCCCATCCTACCGGCACGCCTTCGGCAATCACACTTATTTTTGCACCGACTGAGTCACCCGATTTACGCAGTTGATCCATGAAAGTTTCCAGTTGCTCCGCATAACTATTGTCAGCAACGAAAAAAGGATTTTGATTGACATCTCGCCAACATTTGAATGGTATTACTATCGGTCCAAGCTGCGCCATATAACCGCGAATGACGATACCGAATTTCTCATGCAACCACTTTTTTGCGATTGCACCAGCGGCGACGCGCACTGCGGTTTCACGTGCGGATGACCGGCCTCCGCCGCGATGATCCCGGATACCGTATTTCTGCCAGTAGGTATAGTCCGCGTGACCGGGACGGAATGCATCCATGATTTTACTGTAGTCTTTGCTGCGCTGGTCTTCATTGCGAATCAGTAAACCGATTGATGTTCCGGTGGTTTTACCTTCAAAAACACCGGAGAGAATCTCGACGGTATCGGATTCGCGCCGCTGCGTGACGTGACGGGAAGTGCCCGGCTTGCGCCTGTCCAGTTCGCGTTGAATATCTTCTTGACTGATTTCCAGACCTGGCGGGCAGCCGTCAATCACGCAACCAATTGCAGGGCCGTGCGATTCGCCAAAAGATGTGACACAAAACAGTTTTCCAAATGAGTTACCAGACATGTCGAAAAATTCCTGTTAATTACATTTTATTGCGGTGGAGAGTTCAATTTTTGTGCAACACAGTCCGCGCATCACGTTTTTGCGTTTTTGAGGAAAATCAAACTGAAAAGGCTTCAATCGTGCTATATACAACGGGTAAAATGCAGCAGGCTGAGTGAGTGGACATTATAAACGGTAAAGGCTGATCTTTATCGAAAGATGCGAAAAGCTCGGGCGCTGTATTAAATATATCCGGAAAAAAACAGGAGATGGAATGAGCACAACACAAGTCAAAGCATTTTTGACGCATTTACAGGATAGCATTGTCGCAGGATTGCAAACGGTTGATGGTAAAACGTTCCGGCGCGATCAATGGGATCGTCCAGGGGGGGGCGGCGGAATCAGCGCGGTCATCGAAGAAGGCAACGTGCTGGAGCGTGGCGGTGTTAACTTTTCACATGTGCATGGCAGCGGATTGCCTGCCTCGGCGACAGCTGCCCGCCCGGAATTATCCGGTCGCTCCTTTGAAGCCATGGGTGTTTCTCTGGTGCTGCATCCGCGCAATCCTTATGCGCCGACGGTACATATGAATGTCCGCTACTTTGAAGCGCGTAAGGAAGGTGCCGAACCGGTCTGGTGGTTTGGCGGCGGCATGGATCTGACACCATACTATGGGTTTGAGGAAGATGCCGTGCATTTTCATCAGGTATGTAAGGATGCGCTACAGCCATTCGGCGACGACTGTTATCCGCGTCTAAAAAAATGGTGCGATGAATATTTTTTCTTGAAACATCGTAATGAACCGCGTGGTATCGGCGGCGTATTTTTTGACGATTGGAATCAACCCGACTTCCAAACCTGTTTTAATCTGATGCAAAGTGTCGGTGAGCATTTTCTGGCAGCCTACCGGCCTATCCTGGAGAAGCGCAAGGATACGCCCTATGGTGATCGCGAACGCGATTTTCAGGCTTATCGCCGGGGGCGTTACGTTGAATTTAATCTGGTCTGGGACCGTGGTACGTTATTCGGTCTGCAGACAGGGGGACGTACTGAATCTATCCTGATGTCGCTGCCACCGATAGTCAAATGGCGCTATGACTGGAAACCCGTAGAGAATACGCCGGAAAATAAATTGTACACCGACTTTCTGATCGGCAAAGACTGGGTTTGACACCAGTGGATCAGTCCTCTGTTACTGGGTGCGGCAATATGCCGCATTGTTTTTGCCTATACCGGATTCGATAATTGCGATGCTTTTATCAACCAGCGGCAATTTTCCCCTGATTGTTCCAAGCGGTTAAATGGATTTTTGATTTTATTTCAAATACAGGACTGTTTTCCGGTTGTTGCAGCACTACACGTGTCTACGTGTTGACCCGTATTTTTCTGATGCGTGTTTTCTGCTAGATTGTCATTGACGGGTTGCAGGATTCCGGAATGTCACAATATTGCAATTTGGAACCCTGTACAATGGAAATGGGGTTTTTTGGATTTTTTTAAGTTAAGTTTACGGAGCATCTTATGAAACTAATTTTATTATTACTGACGTTCTTTCTAAGTTCGCTGGCTTGCGCCCAGGAAAATGCGCAGAAACCAGATACCGCGGGACAACAGGTGCAGCATAAACATGAAAACGGAAAAGGAAGTGCCGGTCATAGTCATGGGCATGAACATAACGATAAAAGTCATGGCAGTCACGAACATGGTGATAAAGCGCATGATGATCATGGACACGATCATGAGCATGGTGGCGGGCATGGCGGCGGTCACCATGGACATGGCCATAAACTCGACGAAACCCAGTTAAAACAGTTTTTTGAGCCGCTGCCTGAGTCCATCATTGATGCGCAGAAAAACGCCGCGTTGATTGCGCTGGGTAAAAAGCTGTACCTGGATCCGAGATTGTCCGTCAATGACAAAATTTCCTGCAATTCCTGTCATAGTCTCAGTAATTATGGCGTAGACAGTGAACCCACCTCTCCGGGGCATGAAGGTAAGCGTGGCGGCAGAAACTCGCCAACCACATTCAATGCCGCGTTGCATATCGCGCAATTCTGGGATGGACGCGCGGGCACTGTGGAGGAGCAGGCTTTAGGCCCGATTCTGAATCCGATTGAAATGGGTATGCCAAGTGAAGATGCTGTTGTCAAGAAACTCAAGGCAATCGATGAATACAAAAAATTATTCGCAGAAGCCTTCAGTGATCAAAAAGATCCACTGATTTATAAAAATATTGGTGTGGCTATTGGTGCTTTTGAGCGTACGTTATTGACGCCATCGCGGTTTGATGATTTCCTCAAGGGCGATCAGGATGCATTGAATGAAAGCGAAAAAAGAGGGTTGAAAAAGTTTGTCCATATGGGGTGTGTCAATTGCCACAATGGCGTTGCCATTGGCGGCAATTCCTTCAGAAAAATCGGCTTGGTCGTGCCTTACGAAACATCGGATATGGGGCGTTTCGAAGTGACGGGTATTGAAAGCGACAAAAAAGCGTTTAAAGTGCCGAGTCTTAGAAATATTGCTCAAACGGGACCTTATTTTCATGACGGTTCCGTTGAAACATTGGATGAAGCCATCCGGCTGATGGCGAAACATCAGTTGGGTCGCGATCACGTCGGACACGGTATGATCAGGGATATCAAGGCATTTCTCGGTGCCTTAACAGCCAAGGAAGCAAAATAATCGCGTAATAACCGGACAAACGCCGCGCAAAGAAATTTACGCGGCGTCTCTTTCCGCATTCTGGTGCGTATAGACGAACATCATTCGTCATTCTTGTTCTACAAAGGAGGAAATACACATGAATTTATTCGCAACTTTTCTGTTTTTGTTACTATCGGCTTCGATGTCTGTCCATGCCGTGGAGCCTGCCGATGAGAAAAGGTTGGATGAAGTCGCGGAGCGCGGGACGCATGTTATGCCTTTTGATCTGGAAAAAACAATCCATGTTTTTTCCAAAACACCGGAAGGCGGAATTCAGCAGGTTGTTGCCAAGGACAAATCGGATAGCGAACAGATTCAACTGATTCGCGCGCATCTGTCGGAAATTTCAGCAGAGTTCAGGCAGGGAGATTATTCCAAGCCGATGCATATTCACGGTCAGGATATGCCGGGATTGGACGTATTGAAAACAGCCAGTTCCGGGCAGATCAAGATTGAATACCGCGAACTGCCGGATGGCGCGCAAATTCACTATATCTCTCAGTCGCCACAACTTATCGATGCGCTACACCAGTGGTTTGATGCGCAGTTGAGCGATCATGCTCGGCACGCTGTCCCGGGCCATCCGCACCAACATGGACAACATCGGCATAGCCACTAAACACCACGAATAAATTGGGTACATAACTTGCCGGATTCCAGGAATCCGTCGAATTTTGAAATCCGATAGCCATCCATTCATCGTACTCCTGATGTAGAAGTACGATGAATGATTTTCTGAACATCAGGGAAATGCCGGTATTCTCGGTTCGGTTTGCTCGACTTCGACCTCGGGAATATGTTTTCTGATCAAGGTTTCTATCTCATTGACGCGTTCGGGGGAGACATCGGCTAGTATCAGAAACTCTCCGGCCTCGATAGCTTCTTCAAATTCTTTAGTACGGCGATTGCCGATGCTCATGCCGACCATACCGCTCAACCAGGCGCCTATACCGGCACCGGCAAGTCCGCTGCCGAGCAAAATACCACCAGCGACTACAGTTGATGCGGGTGGGAGCGCAATTGCGACCAGTCCGGCAAGTAAACCAGTAGCGCCACCGAGGGCAAGACCCTGTTCAACAGCCGGAATAAAATCTGATTTCTGTAACAGATTCGCCTCGGGAAGATTCTCAAGCGGTGTGCCGCGCTTTGCAAGAACATGGATATGTTTTTCCTCGATCTTGGCCAGCAGCAATTCATCGACAATTTTATGGGTGACGGTTATGTTGGGTACGAGAAAATAAATTCTACGCATGATGCTCTCCTTGAATAAGGGTTAAAGATCAGTTGCCAAAAAACCGGAACAACGAAGATAGATCCAAGTGATTGGAATATCGGGTAATTATTTTTTTTCGAACAGAAAACAAACAATTTTCCAGATCATTCTAACAAAATGATCATTGTTGATAAATAAGGGCAACTACGTATTGCGTTGAACAAACTATTTGTGTATTCGATTCAACTGTTAACATTGCCGTCAGGTCGTGAATAAAGGCGCGGAACGATGATCATCAAGGCAATTGCGATGACGAGCGCAAGTAACAGACCCGCAAAAAACAACCGCCAGTCATTCGGCTTGAGTACGCCGAGTGTAACGATCAAGAATAATATGGGCAGATCGAGAAAATGGGTAAATGTGGGGCCGTGTTCGGCGCGCGCTTTGATTAAATCGAGTGTAAACGTTCCGGCAGCCAGGGATTCTTCAGATAGGCGGCGTAATCGCATGAAATAAAAACGCGTGACGGTGTTGCCTTCGATAAATTCAAACGCGAATAGGGCAACCATGCCAGCCAGCCAAGGTATTGCGATAAAATTCCAGCCGCCGTAAAACACGGCAATCATCCATGTTCCGGAGACAAGCAGAATGATTGCACCGGGAACCACCAAGCCGTCATAAAAAACCGCAATATTTCTTACCGATTCCGCGAAACGCACCAGTTCCGCAGTTTGGCGGGATTGCAGATCATTGATCCAGACGCCAATCAACCCCGCGCCGATCAGAACCGTGCCGATAATGTGAGCGAGCTTGAGGAGATCATGGGTCATGAGATTTATTTGTGGTGTTTCATATTTTCAGGTGGCTGTAAAAGTATTAAAGAGTTCTCTGGAACTGTTATTTTCAGTTGCATTGACCAAGATTCGAGGCGGGTTCACGCAGTTCAAAAACGAGGTTGCCGTTAGTCGATAAAGCCGGCACATAGTGCAGATTCGCCCAATAGTCAACGACAACGCCATCCTGCGTGACGACGCTTAGGCGGGGAATATGCAGACGTGCATCCGTACCAAACGTCGGGTGTGACTGGATACAGTTTTCCTGTGCTGCGTTCAGTCCCGTCAGCCGTGCGCATTGATCTTCCTTGTTTCCAGCCACGCGATTCGCGCCGCCGGTTGGCGCTGGAGCATTTTCCTTACATTGCAGGTTGCCATCAATCGTATTGTATTGAATTTCGACACTGCCGCTGTTCTGAAAAACCTGCACGCTGCCGCCGATGTCATTGCGCAACGCCTTGAATGGCTGACCATTGCTTTCAAACTGAATATCGCTTTCGATAATGCTGTCACTGATGATTGCGCCGCCGCCCTGTTTGATTTGCACCGAACCACCGATTCTTGAGTTGTCCAGTATGTTGACCTGGCGTGCATTTTCGGCCTGTACGTTGCCGATCACGACAACCCGACGTGCAGTCAGAACCGCATTGGCGGCCACCTGGATAGTGCCCATGATGCGGGTATTTTGCAGTACGCATTCACTGTTGCTCGGGATGAGCAAATTGTCCACAACGGTATTGCCTAAGGAACCCGAGCACAGGGTTTCTTCAGCCGCAGCTTGTAGCGGCAGTAGAAACAGAGTGCTGAGAATAGTGATTTTTTTGCAAATGGTTGTCGGTTTCATTGGAGATCTCCTTATAAACTGCCGTGATGGTGGGGCATGATGCCGGTTGATTTAATAGCTTGGCAGACCAGTGATGAACGCAATATGAATAGATCAGCTTCTAAGCGCCGGCAATTGTTCTTCCAGCGGGATAAATCTTAAAGCGTAACCGTTGTTGCACCAGCGTTCTCCGCGCGGCGGCGGTCCATCCTTGAAAACATGGCCCTGGTGACCGCCGCAGCGCACGCAATGGTATTCTGTGCGCGGCCAGATCATCTTGAAGTCGATCCGGGTGGCGATATGTCCGGGAATGGGCTGGGTGAAGCTGGGCCAGCCGGTCCAGCTTTCGTATTTATGAGCACTTTCAAACAGCGGCAGATAACAAGCCGCGCACAGATAAGTGCCTGCGCGTTCTTCGTAGACCAGATTGCTGGATTCGGGACGTTCGGTCGCTTCTTCAAACAGTATCTGGTAGGCTTTGGGCGAGAGTAAATCGCGCCATTCCGTATGTGGCTTGTTCAGCGGTGTAATCGTTGCGGCGGCTTCGCCAACGACTTTTGAGCAGGCCGGAACAAGCGGCAGCACGGTCAGCGCGGCAAAGCCTTGTAACACGGTGCGTCGTTTCATGAAACGGTTCTCCAGATGAATAAAATAAAAGCCGGAAAATTGATCGGCATGATTGGTCGGTGGCTGTCATTATGCAACAGCTGCAAGGCATAATCATAACAAACTCTTGAATCAGATTTTCAGCGTCAGCGCAGTAAAATCAATCGCGGAACCGCGTCAATGGAATTCCAGATGATCGCATTCTGCTCCAGTTGACGGGCTAAAACGCGAGCAGCTGCAAGGCTGATACCGAGCACCAGGAAACCGGGTTCGCCGGGCCAGTCGCCCGTCGGATGCTTACCAATGCCTTCAAAAAATACAAAGCCGCGTCGCGTCAATAATTGCTCGAGTTTTGTGTGGCGTGCAACATTATCCGTCTCATGCAGAATGGTGCTGAAAGGATTACAGGCTGTTATAAATGCACTTTCCGTGACTGCATGCGTTTTGTGCAGTTCTGCCAGAACCGGACAGACTATGCCGACCTTAAGTGTGCAGGGTGTTGCGCTGTAAGTCCGGTATTCTGTTTCCAGGTAGGCTTTGATGGTGACAGCGTCAATCACAGAATCAATTGGGGAATCCGAAAATATATTCATCGCCTACCAAAATTCGAGATTAAGAACACACCTTTTGTTGCGCGGCAGATATCGTTTCGGTGACATCGACTGTCCGGGAGGACAGATAACAGTAGGATAATGCGGCATTATTACTGTTATTCCCGGATTTGCCAGCGCCATTTTAATCCATAATAAAACCGCGATTAATACCCATTGGAGACAATTATGGAAAACCAGTTACTTGATCTATCTGTACACGCACCGGCAAAAGTTGGCACTAGAAGAGATACGGGCGCGAATGGACAGAAGTTTGCAGATCCGGAACATGCCCGGAATGCAGAAAGGAAACCGTTTGCTGCAATCGAGACAGATGAAGCGATAAATCTTAATGCCAGCAACACGCCGCAAGCACTGGTTTTGCAATCAGCGCTGGAGGGTATTAATAAAGCGCTGCAAGATATTCCGGGCGACAACGCGATTCAAAAGGCATATGATTCAAGAATTGACGTCGGACCCGAGATGACCGCTGACCGTATTATTTCCTCAAGTCTACAGATTCTTCCAGCATTTCGTGAACAGCATCCTGAGTTAACGCAGGAAGAAGCGTTGAATGTTTTTATCGATATTATTCACGGCGGCATGCGTTCGGGATTTCTGGAAGCAAAAGAAATTCTGAGAAATCTGAATGCATTGGCTGATGGCGATAATGAAGATATCATTGATCAAACTTTCTTGCTGGCGCAGGAAAAACTGCAATTGTTTGCGGATAGATTCGATTATGCAAAAACAAAGCGGGCATGATTTTTTTCATGACATCCTAAACCTCATTCAACCAAGGTTCTCAGGATAAACAAAACAGGTGCAATAGTCATTTGATCTATTGCACCCTGTCGACTGCAAAAAATAGACAGACTTACCGGCTCATCGCCTGACCCTGTGTGATGTGTATCATTTGCCGGTCAAAAGACCTGAAAGTGAATGAAACGGGTCGTTCCGCATACTCTTCGGTACGTTTGCGCAGAATTTCGATGGCAATCTGTTCTCCCAGACGCAAACTGCGGGTGTTGTCGGTGCGCCAGTGCACTCCGCCCATGCTGCGCCCCATCGCCACATTGCTGGCAAGTTTATTCAGCTCGCCACCCACGGTCATGTTATTCGCATCGCCTCCATTATAAGCGCTTGGTGGTTCAAAAAGCTCCCCGCTGTTGTGTGCTCCGGGTTGCAGCAAACCTTGAAGTAGAGGCCTAGGTTCCTTGAGGCGCTTCTCTTGTGCAAATTTAATGCGCTCCATTAATTTAGCATCTTCGTCAAACCAGGCTTTGAGTACTGTGACACAAGCCCCTGCGACTGTTGCATGCCCTGCGCCATAGGCCGGGTGGTTGGGCGAGCCAGCGGAAAACGCCATCGGCAAAAACAATGTCTCCGTTCCGCCGTTCTGGTCTGCGTTATGCGCACGGATGCGTTGAGCCGCTTCCGTTTCTGCCACCCAGGCGGGTAATCCGTATTGGCGCTGATCGCAGTCATGGCCGATACATTGCATCTGCACAAGGCCGCCGTAAACTTCCGGACGGGCGCGGCGATGCACCATCCATTTTTGCCGCCAAACAACCTTGAGCGCACGGCTGGCAACTTCCGACACCAGGGTCAACAAATCGGGTCCCGCCAGTGTCGCGAAACCGCCTTCTCGCGAATACAGATTTCCGCGGTATGGATTGCCGCTATCTGTTGGCGCGTCGATGGCGTCCAGAAACAGCGCCGCGTTAAAATAGGCCTGATGCAAAGCATCCCTGTTTACAAAACGCGCGAGATCGCGCAGGGTCGAAATATATCGGGAAATCCCCGCATAATAGGTTTCCCTGTTTGCCAGTTCATCGCCGAAATAGTTACAGTTGCCGTAATCTCGGCCAAACTTGTCTTTTCCGGTGTTCTGTGCGCGAAGCCAGTCGCTGTGATTGGTCAGGAAATCTTTTCCGCGGATATAGGGCACCTGTTGTTGATCAATCAATTGCACGCCATAGGGAATCTGCCGAAGAAAAAACTGGCTGACCAGCGGGCCATATTCCTCATCGTGTAAACCACTGCGAAACAAGGTTTGCGGGTTCAACTCCAGTGA
>JADZAR010000194.1 GCA_020852475.1 Nitrosomonas sp. | reverse complement strand
GCGCCTATTTTGAGTGACATCATTTTTGTTGTCGATGAATCAGGTTCAATGGGAAATGTACAGGCCAATCTGAGAAACAACATTGGCTTGTTCGCCAATATTCTGACGGGAACAGGTCAGGTTAACGCACAATACGGTCTGGTAGGTTACGGCAGCGGCACGGTTATTCCGAGAATGCTGACCGACCTGACCAATCCGACCAGTTTTGCCACCGCAGCTCAAGGCCTTTTGACTAACGGCGGCACTGAACCAGCTTATACCGCAACAGCTTTTGCACTGAATGCACTGGACAATCAATCGTCACTGTTCTCTTTCCGCTCGAATGCAGTTAAAAATATCATTATTCTGACTGATGAACCATCCAATGGAGATACAGCGGCGCGTGGCACGGTCGGTGGATCAGCAGTCTCGGCAGCTGTGCTTGATGCGGTACTCACCGATAACAACGCGTTATACAACGGTGTTCTCCGCGGCGCGAGCACAATTAACTCACTTCAGAACCTGATCACAAGCCACGGCGGCTCGGTATTCGATTTAAATCAGTTCAATACAACCAATCAAACTGTTGTACAACAATTTGTGACCGATTTTGCTAATGCAAAACTTCGGGAAACCCTTAATTTTTGCCAGCTTAATCCAACCGATCCCGCATGCCAAGGGGGAGGAGGCACACCTGTATCTGAGCCTGCCTCGATCGCATTGCTTGGTTTAGGACTTGTTGGGTTAGTTGCTTCTCGCCGCCGGTTGTGGGTGTAAACTATTTCAGCAAATACCACTCTTAGCAGGGTAACCTGCTAATCGGATTGGAAACCGCGATACATGAACCACATGTATCGCGGTATTTTTTTGCTATTTCTTTTTTTCCACCCCGTAACCAAATGAATTATAAATAGGATCCTGAGCTCATGAAAAACATGCTTGCTTGATTACAAACACTTGAGACCAACTACCGCCAAGAAAAACTAAGGCTATACTAATCTGGATATTTCGCATTTTCCCGTAAATTCTAATTCATCTTTTAGCCTCGCCCGCTATTTACACCGCGCGTATAATAGAAACAAATTAACAACTTTCATTTGTTTCATGCTTGAGCTCAAATCCGTTTTCGCTGCGGACGGCCTTTTATCCCGTCATATACCAGGTTACCGGGCGCGCGATCAGCAACTGGAAATGGCACAGGCGATTGCCGATACGATTGAGCGAAACGGCCTGCTCGTTGCCGAGGCTGGGACTGGAACGGGAAAAACATTTGCTTATCTTGCACCAGCGCTGCTTGCGGGCGGCAAGGTCATTATTTCCACCGGAACAAAAACCTTGCAGGATCAGTTGTTCAATCGGGATATCCCCAGCGTACGCAACGCGTTGAATGTGCCGGTGACCGTGGCCTTGCTCAAGGGACGCGTAAACTATATCTGCCATTATCATCTGGAAAAAAGTTTGCAGGATAATCACATGCATTTCGTCAATCGCGAGGAAATCAAATACCTGCAACTGATTGAACGATATGCATTGCGCAGCAAGGATGGTGATAAAAGCGGACTTAGCACGGTGCCCGAAAATGCGGCTATCTGGCATCACGTAACGTCAACACGGGAAAACTGCCTAGGTTCGGAATGTCCAAGCTACAAAAAATGTTTTTTGATGGAAGCACGGAAAAACGCCCTTGCTTCGGATGTTGTCGTCGTGAATCATCATTTGTTTTTTGCCGATGTAATGCTGCGTGATGAAGGACTGACCGAACTATTGCCCGCCTGCAATACGGTTATTTTTGATGAAGCACATCAGCTGCCGCAAACTGCGAGTCTATTTTTTGGCGAATCAGTGAGTACGGGCCAGTTACTCGACCTAACCCAGGATAGTCAGGTGGAAGCACTGAACTCGGCGCGCGATTGTGTTGCACTGACAGATGCGATTGCGTCTCTGGAAAAGGCCACAAAAGATCTGCGCCTGACAGTTGACGATGAGAATGTCCGCTACGCCCTGCCGGTAATTGAGAAAAATAAAGCATTCAGACCAGCGCTCAATCAATTGGTCGAGAAACTTTCTGAGCTGGAGTCTATCCTTGAAACACAGGCAGAACGCTCAGAAGGTCTGGAAAATTGCTGGCGCCGCGCAAACAGTCATCTCCTTTTGATTAAGCGCTGGTGTTTAACGGATCAGGAAAGTGAAAATATTGATTATGTACGCTGGGTAGAAGTATACAGCCGTGTTCTGCAACTGAATGCCACACCGCTTTCCATCGCGGAGATCTTCAGCCGTCAGCTTGACGCTTCACCGCGCGCTTGGATTTTTACTTCCGCAACGCTGTCGGTCAAACAGAATTTCGACCATTATCTGCACGAAATGGGACTAGGCGCAGCGCAATCATTATGCTGGGACAGTCCATTTAATTATTCCGAACAGGCGCTGCTGTATGTGCCCGCAGGTCTCCCGGAGCCCCATCATCGTGACTATATTGAACAAGTTGTCAAAGCGGCACTCCCTGTGCTTAAAGCAAGCCGAGGACGTGCATTTTTCTTGTGCACCAGCCTGCGTGCTATGCAGCAGGTACATGATCAGTTGACTGCTGCGTTTGTAGCGGAAAATATTACTTTTCCGGTATTGCTGCAGGGCGAAGGCTCACGCTCACACATGCTGAAGCGATTCCGCGAACTGGAAAACGCCATTTTGATCGGCAGCCACTCGTTCTGGGAAGGTATTGATGTACGCGGTGAAGCACTATCCCTGGTCATTATTGACAAGCTGCCGTTTGCGCCACCGGATGACCCGGTTTTATCCGCACGTATCGAAAAGATTAACCGTGAAGGTGGCAACGCGTTTATGGAATACCAGCTGCCGCACGCCGTTATCAGTCTGAAACAAGGCGCCGGTCGGTTGATTCGCGATGAAAATGACCGTGGCGTGCTGATGATTTGTGATCCGCGTTTAACGACCAAATCTTACGGACGAAAAATCTGGCAAAGCCTCCCACCGATGAAACGCACGCAGCAGCTCGCCGATGTGGAAGCGTTTTTTTTGCGGAAGATTGGATAATCTCCCCAGAAAATACCAGGAGTCAAAAGTAGAATTTTCTTGTAATTTACAAAGAGGAGGTTCTGCAATGAAGAAATCGAAATTCAGTGACAGCGAGATCATGGCGATACTCAAACAGGCAGAGGCAGGCGCGCCGGTTCCTGAATTGTGCCGTGAACATGGGCATGAGCAAGCAGTGCGACATTTTACAAATGGCGCAGCAGATATGGCGGAATGGATATTGCGATGCTATCTGAAATGAAGGCGATGGCTGAAGAGAACCGGCGGCTGAAACGGATGTATGCGGAAAGCCAGATGCAGAATGAACTGCAGAAGGAAGCGCTTGGAAAAAAGTGGTAAAGCCCTCACAGCGCAAGGTAATGGCGCAGTGGGCGGTACAGGAGAAATTTGTGAGTATCGTTTTGGCCTGTGCAACATTCGGCATCTCTGAAACTTGCTATCGCTATCGCCGGATACTCAACGCTGAGAATGAGGAAATCGCCGACTGGTTGCTACGGCTGACGAGCTGTCACAAGCGTTGGGGCTTTGGTTTATGTTTCCTCTATTTGCACAACGTGAAGGGTTTTGAATGGAATCACAAACGTGTGTACCGTATCTACCGTGAATTGGAATTGAACTTACGGATCAAGCCGCGCAGGCGATTGAAACGGGAAAAGCCGGGACCGCTGGCCGTGCCGGAACAACCCAATGACACATGGTCGATGGACTTCATGGCTGATCAACTCGCCAATGGCAGGTCTTTTCGCACCTTCAATGTGCCGGACGATTTCAATCGCGAGGGGCCGGGAATAGAAGTGGATATATCGCTGCCATCAGAGCGTGTTACACGTGCCCTGGATCAGATCACTGAATGGCGCGGCAAACCACAGGGAGGATCCGCTGTGATAACGGGCCGGAGAATATCAGCAGCACGCTCCGTTGTTGGGCAAAAAATCGAAGTATCCAGCTTGAATTACATTCAGCCGGGAAAGCCACAACAAAATGCCTACGTGGAACGCTATAACAGGACCGTTCGGCATGAATGGCTGGAGATGAATGAATTTGCAACGATTGAGGAAGCACAACTTACAGCAACACAATGGCTTTGGATTTACAATAATGTACGTCCGAATATGGCACTCGGAGGTATCACGTCAGCCATGAAGCTGGCAGAAGCTTTTAAACTAAAACGCTCTACTGTAGACTCCCATTAAAAATGGGAGGGGATTATCGTTGCTTGATAGCCTCATGAATATCACTGTATAAATCCTGAAGATCATAT
>JADZAR010000193.1 GCA_020852475.1 Nitrosomonas sp. | reverse complement strand
CCGCACGACCCGTTACAAAAGCTGAACCCGAGGAACGGACGCTGCGTCTGGCCGTATTGATCGATGCGGATAACGCGCAGGCCGCCGTCATCGAGGATCTGCTCGCGGAAATCGCGCGCTACGGTGAAGCGACGGTAAAACGCATCTACGGCGATTTCACGGTTTCGACCAGTTCGGCGTGGAAAAAGGTATTGCAGAAATACGCCATCAAACCAATTCAGCAGTTTGCCTATACCACCGGTAAAAATGCAACCGACAGCGCGTTGATTATCGATGCGATGGATTTGTTGTATACCCGCAAATTCGACGGGTTTTGCCTGATCACCAGCGACAGCGATTTCACCGGGCTTGCGATGCGGCTGCGTGAAGAAGGGCTGACGGTGTTCGGATTCGGCGAGAAGAAAACACCCGATGCTTTTCGCAATGCGTGCCACAAGTTTGTTTTCACTGAAATTCTGCGTTCCGGCGCAGCAAGCGAAGCGGCGGAATTGCCCGAAGCCGGCAGAAAAAAAGAATCCGCAGCCGTTCCGGATACCGCGGCCAAGGTCAACGAGAAAAAACCGAAGTTTCCCAAAAAATTTGTGCTGACCGCGCTTGAGCAATCGGCGGATGATACGGGGTGGGCGGGACTCGGCGCTTTCGGCAGCTATCTGACCAAATTGCAGCCTGATTTTGATTCAAGGCTGTATGGTTACAAGAAGCTGTCCGATCTCGTCAAGGCGAAAAAAGATCTCTTTGAAATTGAAGAGCGCCAGGCACTCGGATCAAACCGGAAGACGATTTACCTTCGCGCGAAGGTGTAGCGCGCTTGCTTTCGGTTTCGGGAAAATTAAAGTAACTGATTTTTAATGATTATCGCAACTTTTCAGTTATGCGATAGAATATGCCATGCATAGGGCTGCCAGGGTTTGCTCATAACTCTACGGCTTCTTTTAACACTTGTTCCCGTATATGCCGGTTAAGTTCATGTTCCGGTATCAGCTCCACTTTACGATGTAGCAATTCCGCAAGCGCTTGTGTCAATGGCAAACGCTGGTTAAACAGATCATAACCACGGGGAAAGTCGACCAGAAAATCGATATCACTGTCCGGACGCTCCTCGCCGCGAGCGACCGAGCCGAAAACCCGGATGCGCCGAGCGTCATACCGGTTCGCCAGGGTGGCGATGGCTTCTTTTCTGGCGTGTAATTCATCGATCAGCATCCGTTTCTCCATGTTTCAGGTTATCGGTCAACCGGCGGCTGCAAAAGGAGGGTGCAACAACCGTGCGGCATTGCACCTTTCCCCAATGGGCCTAATCCGTAATCGCACCTTTGCTGGCGGTCGATACCAGCCGGGCGTATTTGGCCAGCACGCCGCGGGTGTAGCGGGGTTCGGGCGGTTGCCAGGCGGCGCGGCGCTTTGCAAGTTCTGCATCGGATACGTTGAGTTGCAGCAGGCGTTGTTCGGCGTCGATGGTGATCGAATCGCCTTCCTGCACCAGCGCGATAGTGCCGCCGACATAGGCTTCCGGCGCAACATGGCCGACCACCATGCCGTAGGTGCCGCCCGAGAAGCGGCCGTCGGTAATCAGGCCGACGGAATCGCCGAGTCCTTCGCCGATCAGCGCGGAAGTCGGGGAGAGCATTTCACGCATGCCGGGGCCGCCTTTGGGGCCTTCGTAACGGATGACGACGACATCACCGGGATTGATTTTACGTTCCAGAATGGCGTGCATGCAGGTTTCCTCGGATTCGAACACGCGCGCCGGGCCAGTGATTTTGGGGTTCTTGATGCCGGAGATTTTGGCGACCGCGCCTTCGGTCGACAGATTGCCTTTCAGTATCGCCAGATGTCCCTGCGCATACATCGGATTGTGCCACGGACGGATGACGTTCTGATCGGCGCGCGGCGTATCCGGAATAGTCTTGAGCACTTCGGCAATGGTCTGGCCGCTGATGGTGATGCAGTCGCCATGCAGCAGGCCGTTGACCAGCAGCATTTTCATCACCTGCGGAATGCCGCCTGCTTCGTGCAGATCGGCGGTGACATAACGGCCGGACGGTTTCAGATCGCAGATGACCGGTACGTGCGCGCGGATGGCTTCAAAATCGTCGATGATCAGGTCGACTTCCGCGGCGTGTGCGATGGCCAGCAAATGCAGAACGGCGTTGGTCGAGCCGCCGACCGCCATGATCACGGCAATCGCGTTTTCGATCGATTTGCGGGTAATGATGTCGCGCGGCAGAATCTGCTTTTTGATCGCGTCGACCAGCACTTTCGCCGATTCGCCCGCGCTGATGCGTTTTTCATCATCTTCCGCCGACATGGTGGAGGAATAGGGCAGGCTCATGCCCATGGCTTCAATCGCGGAAGACATGCTGTTGGCGGTAAACATGCCGCCGCACGAACCCGCGCCGGGGCAGGCGTGGCGCTCAACCTGCAATAATTCCGCATCGTCGATCTTGTGCGCGCTGTGTTGTCCGACGGCCTCGAATACGCTGACGATGGTCAGATCCTGACCCTTGTACTTGCCGGGTTTGATGGTGCCGCCGTACACGAAAATGGCGGGTACGTTCATGCGTGCAATGGCGATCATCGCGCCGGGCATGTTTTTATCGCAACCGCCGACGGCAATGACGCCGTCCATGCTTTCCGCCTGCACGCAGGTTTCGATCGAATCGGCAATCACTTCACGCGAAACCAGTGAATACTTCATGCCCTCGGTGCCCATCGAGATGCCGTCCGAGACGGTGATGGTGCCGAACATCTGCGGCATCGCGCCGGCTTCGCGCAGCGCCTGTTCCGCCTGGGCCGACAGATCGTTCAGGCCCTTATTGCACGGCGTAATGGTGGAAAAGCCGTTGGCGACACCGACAATCGGTTTGTTGAAATCGTCGTCGGTGAAACCGACCGCGCGCAACATGGCGCGGCTGGGCGCGTGCTGAATGCCCTGGGTGATGGCCTGGCTGCGTTTATTGTCTGGCATATTGACTCCTGAGGTGATAAAAAAGATACACTGAATAGCACTTGACGGCGTCATGCCCCGAAAGGCATTCGTTTGCGGCAAGTGCGCTTGTTATAATGGATCTATTTTACCGTAAATAATAAGGCGATAATTCATGCTTGTTCATCCTCAGTTCGATCCTGTAGCCATTTCACTGGGGCCTGTGTCCGTACACTGGTACGGATTGATGTATCTGCTCGGTTTTCTGATGTTTTTCGCGTTGGGACGTTATCGCATCAAGCAGGGTCCGAAAACCGTCATAACCCATGAACTGCTCGATGATATTCTGTTTTACGGCATGCTCGGCGTGATTATCGGCGGACGTCTGGGGCATGTGCTGTTTTATCAGTTTGGCCATTTTCTGGACAATCCGCTGTATGCCTTCGCCATCTGGGAAGGCGGCATGTCGTTTCATGGCGGTTTTCTCGGCGTGATCGTGGCGATGATCATTCTGGCGCGCAAACATGGTGTGCACTGGTTGAATATTACCGATTTCGGCGTGCCGCTGGTGCCGCTCGGACTCGGCGCGGGCCGCATCGGCAATTTTATCAACGGCGAACTCTGGGGACGTCCGACGGATGTGTCCTGGGGCATGATTTTTCCCTATGTCGACGATCTGCCAAGACACCCTTCGCAGCTCTACCAGTTTTTTCTCGAAGGCATCGTGCTGTTTCTCCTCGTCTGGATTTACTCGGCAAAACCGCGTCCGATGGGCGCGGTAACCGGCATGTTCATGATCGGCTACGGCGTCGTGCGCTCAATCGCGGAATTTTTCCGCGAACCGACGGAAGGTTTCATGGGGCTGCTGACGTTCGGCATCAGCATGGGACAATGGCTGTCGATCCCGATGATTCTGGCGGGTTTCGCGCTGATCGTGTGGTCAGGGCGTCAGCCCGCGCACAGCGAACCCATCGACCGGCCACGCAAACGGAAAACGGGCAAAAACCGATAATCTGTTCAAGTCGCATGCTTTTGCCGGAGGGCGGGGTAGGCCGGGTTGGGTTTGCGTAACCCGGCATTAGAACGAAAATACGAAAGCCTCGATTACGTGAGGCTAATCAGGGCTATGCGGGTTCCTTTTTCTATCAAGCCTGGCGATGGAGTTCAGCAGACATCGCCATTGTGCGGCGCGTCCGCTGCGACGACTGGTTGGTCGGTGGATGTATTTGGAGTGACCGTTTCAATGATTTGGGTGGTTTTCGGAAGTCCACCGTCTTCCTGGTTGAAACGCTTCTCGAAATTTAATTGCAGTTCTGTACACGTGTACAAGTCTGTGAAGTAGGCGCGAGATGCGGTCAAGGTATCAGCGTAAAAATCCTCCGCATTCAGCACCCGAGCTTCTCCGGCCTCGACTAGATGCATGCGGGAGTTATGGCAGACGATCGTAAATGAATTTGGGTTAAACGAGTGAATCATTCGATTTCTGAATTTCCACAGTGGTGCGGCATAAGGGGTGTAGATGGTTGGGAAATAGCGCTTTATGAATTCGCGAAAGCGCTCGCCCGAACCTAATGTAGGAGCGTAGGTTCCGGCGAGAGACTCAACTGCTGCGAGCATTGAAACGAAGGCCAAGAACATGCCTTCATCATTAAGTAGGCGTGGAATAACTCCCAGATAATACTGGTCATAGTGCCGTCTGAATTCGGCGGCGGAATTAGATAGGGTGTTCCAATCCGGCATTTACTTTTCTCCTGTCGACTAATGTGAAGTTATGCATGATGGTTAGCAATTGATATACCGAATGGGATTTGCGGCCCCACGCTTGGACATGCCTGCAACTGACTTGTACCGAAGGCTGGTTCGGGTGGCTTCATCAGCGTGCTCTCCATTGAAGCCCCACCGATCGCCGATTTGATACCACTCATTGATTACGTAGATCTCTCGTGTGAGCCCACGGTAAGTGGCAATGGCATATTTCGCTTTGTTTCTTCTCGGCCCGACGACCCACGATTTGCGAGTAGCGTCGTAGATCTCGGCTTCGGTCATTTTTCGATCGAACCGCTTATTGATGTTGATGAGCAATACCGGCTTGTCTGTCGCAAACGGAGGAGCCGAGTACATAGCGATAACTTCTTCTGTGGTTTTGATACCGAAGTCTGTGGAATAGTGCCCGTTTTGGAGATTCGATAAATTGGGAATGCCGACGAAATCAATAACGGCGGCCTCGACCTCGAAGGCAGCGCGTTCAGTAAGCCCGTGACGAAGTACAAAATGTTCAACGGACTTTTCGGACTTCTCAATCGCTCTGATACGGTCAAGTTTGTCTGACTCGGCTGCATCGGTTAATGCGCACGCGACGTGTTCAAACACTCGATTTCCCTTGCCTTTGCCGACGTAGAAGACCTCCTTGTTACTTGGGTCGCGAAGGAAATAGACGTAATAGTCGAGTTGTTCGATAACCGACTGCGGGAACACTGGTGCCTCCCTAGGAGTCTGTCGGACTTAGGTAATTCATGCCGAAGAAGTGGGTTAATGAATGAAAAAATACAGCATAGAAATACATGATGTGGAGAGTTCTATTCGGTTTATGAGGTCTCATGATGTCAATTCCCATTTTGTTTCATTTTTTGTCTTATTCGACAGACTCCGGGTAATCATGCATAACCGGCGCGGAGCGCCGCTGTTGACATCCGTGTTCATGCGTATAGGGTTAAGCGTCACTAAAACGCTCAGTGAGCCGCGATAGGAGGCTCCTGCCGTCCGCCGAACTTATCGAGACTGATGTGCTTATCGGATGGTAGATGCCGAAATCCCTTCGGATTTCCTCGGCAGGCAGTGCTTCAGATAGCTTTTTCGCTGTCGCCTTCCAACTGATTGTGACTCGATGTCGACATTCGCCGTCCAGCCGGTCATCTTTGTCGCCAGCAGGAATCAGACGATAAGTATTGGGTTGGTCGACAATACCCCATCCAAGAGCCCCGTAACCTCTCGCGTATGCCACTATAGTATCGCCCTGAAGATATTTGGTAAGGATCTTTTCGCCTTGATCACCGGGGGCGTTGTCGAAGCATGCAGGGATCTGCCTCTTTGACACGAGAAAGTCCCACCAGGCCTGCTCCACTCGCGCGATATTGTGCCAGAAAATGCCCGGTTCCCGCGCCATTGATGTGAAGGTTAACTGATAGATTGACTCGGGGGTTCGATCGAATGCCACCGAGAACGACAACAGACGTGCTTCGCCCAACTGAACGGGTAGATACGAAATGCACCGGAATCCGATGCCCTTGGAGCTGAGCCACTCGCCAAGAGAGAAGATACTTTCGTCGAACGATCGCGCAACCAGTAATACGCGGCTTCGTGAATTGATGTCATCAATACTTGCGGAAGCGCCAAGAAATCCACGCACCGTCTCTTCCGTGATACCGGAAGCACCAGAGAATCGTCGAAGAAAGTGCTTACCTCGATAGCTCGAAAAATCAGCGAGATACTGGAGGGCTTGAGTTTCGACGCCGAGCCGAACGGCATTTCTCTTGAGTTCAATGACTACACCGTTTCCAGACCGGTCTAGGGCGAGTATGTCGGCTCGCTTCTTGGCTGCTGTTCGAACCTGATTACTTACGAGAAGAAGCGGTTCCCCAAAAACGGACTCAGACATTACGGGGACGTTCCCATCCGCCTGAGTAATCAAATAGCGTTCCAACTCCAGTTCGCGGGGAACCCAATCAGAGCGAATCCGCTCAAGCGTTCTCGACACAGGATTTATCTTGAAAAGCATTAGGGCAGGTTCCGGTGGTGCCTAACGAATAGCGTCCGAAATGGCGCAAAATATTAAGTCAGAAATGAAACCTAACATGTCAAACTGCATGCTATCTCCTCTATGAGTATGGAAATGTGTTGACAATCCGGCGTTATAATAAACTCTTTCAGAACCTGTTGAAGATCAAAAAAATCATAAAGAAGATCGATTGTTCCTGTGATTAAACTGATTTATTCGTGGTACTGGATCATGCCGGAGAAAGGTAGCGTTTATCCCAATGGCTGGACACGGAGACAATTTGAAGCAATGCGTCCATTGCGGAAACGGCCGGCACGGAAATCCGATCACGCCAGGTTAATCAGGTCTATGCGAACTGAATTCCGTTTTTTTCAGCCAGATTTACCGATAGGAATCAGGCTCGCGCGACTAAATGAACCTCGTTCAGCAGTTCGCCCAGGCTGACTTCGGCGATTTTTAAATCATAGGCGGTTTGCAGATTGAGCCAATATTGTGATGACTGGCCGAATGCGCGCCCGATCAGTAAAGCCAGTTCCGCCGTAACCGGGCGTGTCCCTTTGATGACATGCGAGATGCGCATTGGTGAAACGCCGATGGCGCGCGCAAATTCGGCTTGTGAAATCTTCAGTTCTTTCAGGGTTTCATCCAGAAATTCACCGGGATGAATTGCGGGAAATTCTTGTTTGGTCATGCTTGTTAATCCTAATGATAATCCATGATTTCAACGTCAAATGCGTCGCCATTTTCAAAGCGGAAACATACGCACCATTGATCGTTGATGCGGAATACGCCATTGTCCGCTGCGGTTATGTATTCGATCACGTCAGGTTAATCAGGCCGACGTGGACTGAATTCCACTTTTCTCAGCCAGATTTACCGATAAGAATCAAGCCCGCGCGACTCAGTGAGCCGCGTTCAACAGCTTACCCGGGGCTGGCTTCGGCAATTGCGTGTCCGAAGCGGGGGTTTTTATGTTGAGCCCTGTAGGGACAGTGTTTAAATCAGTCGCGCGTTTTTTGCGTCGGCTGGATTTTCTTGTTAGTTGTAATGTCTTGTAAAGAACCTGAAATATATTTATGAATGATGCTCGACACCAAAGTTTGGTAAGGAATGCCTTCTTCCGATGCCCTCGACTGGATGGCGGTTAAATCCCTGTTTGATATTCGAATATTTATTCTTTTGTCTTTTTTAAACGTGTTGCTAGCTATTGCTTCCAATTCCTTTTTTCGTGATTCCGTTAACACGGATTCAAACTCGCCGGCCTCTACAGCATCAAGTAGAGCTTTTTCTTCTGTTGATAACTTGCCTATACTCATGCGCTACTTCCAAGGTAAAGCTTGGTGAATTTTCTGCTAGGAATGATTGTTTTGAGGTAACTATTCAGCGCAACTTTGTCATTCCGAGCAACGCGAGGAATCCTGGGTTTTGGGCGCATTAATAAACGCTCAAGATTTCTCGCTGCTGCTCGAAATGACAGCATAATCAAACGCCTTGTCAAATAAGGCTGAATAGTTACGTTTTGAGAAACACTCCGTCTTCGCTTTCTACATACGGAACGAGGTGAACATATTCCTTGATGCAAATGACGAAAATCCGCTGATTAGGATAATCTGAGGCATTTGGATGAGCGATGTCATCTAATAAGTCGCCACGTTCAATGTGAAAGATCGCCTCTTCAAAAGAAACGACTCGATCGATCATAAGTTCCTGATTCTTTTCAGGGCTCCAATTGTAGATTTTCATGCGGTGAAGCATATCACGATTGTGTGCACTTTGCCATCAAGCAGCTAACGCCGCGCCTCAGTGACCCACACGCCGCAAATCAAACCTACGCGGATTCTTGTCAGCCAGATTTACCGATAAGAATCAAGACCGCGCGACTCAGTGAACCTTGTTCAACTGCTCACCCAGGTTGGCCGCGGCGGTTTTTGACGCATAAGCGATTGGCTGGGGTGTCCGGTTTTGTTTGTCCCGACACCCCTTTTCCCAATACGCTTAGCTACTTGAATGCGCCATGAGCGCAAAAGCGGATGTGTCGTGATCTTCATAGGCCCTGATGCGAGAATATCCATCGCGGTTTCTCGGCCAGGTATGAAGTTCAACCGCAAAAGCACAGCGCGTATAGGGTCCTTTGGCACCAATCTGTCTCAACAGGTCGGCCACATCTACCGTACGCGTCGTAGCTGTAGGCGCTGGCAGGGATGAAGAAAAACTGTCCACTGTTGTGCCTGAAATACCGCGTTTGATCCTAAGGTCGTAACTTGCCAGAAAATCCCGTTGCGGAGGCAGTTTATGATAAGCCACATAGGTCACCACAATTTCATCGGTATTGAAATCATTGTACTCTATGAATTGGCACTCTCCCGTGGCAGCGCCGCCAAGACCAACAGACTGAATGTCGGCTTCAGTATCGGTATTATCAACCCACAGATTAAAGTAAATACTACCATCGGACTGTATCTCGGGATTGTCGTCAACCGGCCATACACCACCAACCTGGTCAGATATCGGAAGGAAAAAATTCCATCCAACGCCGGGAGCAGTTGGATTCAGGTTGTTTCCAGCCGCATCGAACACTTCCAGGCGCAGGGTGTAGCGGCCATCAGAAACCTGGGGAACATAACGATTGAGCTCACTATCCCATAATGCGGTATGCCAGATGGCAAAGGCACGGTCATCACGATTCAGACCTATCCAGTCCTTTGCTGGATCAGGCACCTCGAACAGGCCGGGTTTTCCACCAACGACATTGGGGCCAAGTTTCTCGGGCGCAATATAAAAATCAGTGCCTATCTGGGTGAGAAACCGATGCGTAACCGGTGTGTCGATGTACGTCCACACTGAGCTGCCCGACGCCGCACCTGGTGTGTATGACCAACGGTAATAATACACACCGTTACTTCGCAGGCTGTCGTGGAACTGCATCCTGATATCGAGTCGGGTTCCATAAGGATCGGTGGCGTTATACAGACCGCGATCAGCATTGGGTGCTTCTCCTGATTTTAAATGCGCCTGTTCAATCTGGTACCAGCCATCATCCCCGATTCCCAATGGCATGACATAAACGCCCGTCCTGTCAACATCCCCTCCGTGTACGCAGGCAACAGCATTTGGATCAGTGACCAGCAGATTTACCGGATCTCCGCTGGGATGATTCCAGTAAGTATGGCAAAGAACCGGATAGCGCGCGTAGATAACATGTTCGGTGCCATTTAGATTCTGACGTACACGGAACCAGAGATCAGGCGTATCCTTGCGATAGATAGACAATGGCACTACTGTCGAGAAACTGCCATCCGATTGCAGTATGGCAGTACCTAATTGCTCAAGTCCGTAGAAACGGCACCATGGCCACCAGAGCCAGTAAATCCATGGATACCAGCATAACCAGAAGCGAAACGACT
>JADZAR010000192.1 GCA_020852475.1 Nitrosomonas sp. | reverse complement strand
CCACTGATCTGGTCGATCTTGACATAGTCATTTGAGCTAGCAAAATTAGGCGCGAGAATCAGAAAATTCCCGGCCAGCGATCCCAGCGACTGTGTCGTATTAGTTGGCACATTTGAAAAATCCAGCTTTGTAAAGCCTAATCCCGCAAGATCAGCAAACTTTTTCCCGGTAAAATCGAAACCGGCCGCCAACGATCCTACCCAAGCGCTGATGTCGGAATCATTGGATTTCCAGCCGATGCCAAAACCCGTAAAGGAATAATCCGTTGCATTATTTTCAAACACGATCAACTCTTTTTTGCCATAATTATCGAGCGCATGCTGAGGACTTCCTGAACTTTCACCAGCGCTTTTGACGCCCAGCCCGCCATCCCAAACAGTTAACGTGGCTTTCTGGAAGCTACTTGTAGCACTGTTACTCACTGTTGCGAAAGCCCGCGCAGTCAGTCCATAGCTATTGTAAGTAAAGGTGCAGCTGTTTCCGCTTCCGCCGGCGCAGCTCGCGGAAGCGGAATCTGTATCCCATGTTATGGGCCCAGCGAGAACCATCCCAGCCGGGATGGCGATTAAACCCATAAACAGCGTTCTTATTATTGTTTTAGTCGTGATCTTCATTGCATTAGTCTCCACAGTTATCAATCTATTTTATAAACAGCAACAATGCTATCTACTCAATAGTAAACCAAGCAAAATTCGTGCCAATTTTTTATATTCTTAATTAACAATTAGTTATAGATTACTTTTTTCTAAAATTGCATTAAGCGTCAATTTATCCGACACTTTTCTGGCAGCTGGACATTGCAAATTTATTCAATCTCGACTTTCTCGACTTGCGTTACAATGCATCCAATTCTATTGCTCAAATCGCATTATCCATGCTCAAGTTATACGTTTTCCCATCCCCAAACATTCCCCAAGAATTGTATTAATTGATTGAGTGAGTCACCTTTATGTCCTTTAGCATTGCCGCACTGTTAGAAAATCATCACACTGAAAAATTTGAGCTACACGAAAAGCATCTCAACAACCAGATGGTCAAGGTACTGAAAACCATCGGCTATGATCGAAACTACAAAAAAGCCGTGGGGCAATACTTATATGACTACGACGGCAATGAATATCTCGATCTGCTGAGCGGATTCGGCGTTTTTGCGGTCGGGCGCAATCACCCGACGGTCATCAAGGCCTTGCAGGAAACATTGACAGCGGAGTTGCCGAATCTCGTGCAAATGGATGTATCGCTGTTAAGCGGTTTGCTTGCCAAAAAAATTCTGCAAACCGTGCCGGACAATCTGAATCGCATGTTCTTCTGCAATTCGGGTTCTGAAGCCGTCGAAGCCGCAATCAAGTTTGCCCGCTATGCCACGCGGCGCCCCCAGATTTTGTATTGCGAACACAGCTTCCACGGCTTGACGCTAGGTTCGCTATCGCTCAACGGTGAGAAAATTTTTCGCGAAGGCTTTGGCGCGCTGTTGCCCGATTGCGAATCGGTTCCTTTTAACGACCTCACGGCGCTGGAAAATGCGTTGCGCCATAAGAACGTCGCGGCATTCATCGTGGAGCCGATTCAGGGCAAAGGCGTCAATGTGCCCGATGATGATTATCTGTCCGGCGTTGAACAGCTTTGCCGCAAATACGGCACGCTGTTCGTCGCCGACGAAATCCAGACCGGTATCGGCAGAACCGGAAAATTCTGGGCAGTTGACCACTGGAACGTCAAAACGGACATGATATTGATGGCCAAAGCGCTATCCGGCGGATTCATACCGGTCGGCGGTGTCGCCATGACCGAAAAAGTCATGGACGCAGTATTTAACCGCATGGACCGCGCCGTCGTGCACGGCTCGACCTTTTCCAAGAATAATATGGCCATGGCTGCCGGTCTGGCGACATTGCAGGTGATCGAAGACGAAAAATTGATTGAAAACAGCGCTGAAAAAGGCAAGATGCTTATCGACGGCGTTAACGCGATGACCGGCAAGTATGAATTTCTCCAGGAAGCACGCGGCAAGGGATTGATGATTGCAATTGAATTTCACTCGCCGAAAAGTTTATCACTCAAAACCGCCTGGGCGATGCTCGAAGCGGCCAACAAAGGGTTGTTCTGTCAGATGATCACCATCCCCTTGTTCAAGGAGCATCGCATCCTGAGTCAGGTCGCCGGGCACGGCATGAACGTCGTGAAACTGCTGCCGCCGCTGAATCTGACCGACAAGGATTGCCGGAAAATACTCGCGGCCTTAGAGCATACGATAGCCGAAACACATCAAGTGCCGGGTTCAATCTGGAATCTTGGAAAGACGCTCGCTGGTCATGCCATCAAAAAATAATGACAAACAACAAGCGACTTTAACTATTTCAAAAGGTTTTAAACAGGGCGCGACAAGAGCAGAAAAAAATATTTATCGGGTAACGCCCTATTGTATGTGATGAAAAAATGGCTTCCGGGATGTCGCGAAATCTTTTTTTTCATTACCATTTTTATTGCACACCGGCGTATAACTGGAATCAATGATGAATTTATCGCTTTATGATAAGTTTCGGAATTCCGTTCAAATCAGTTTGATCAGCTTGTCGACAAAATCAATTCTTTCACGACTCAGTTTTTTAGGAGAACAATAGCGATGAAAATCTTTCTGGCAATGCGCAATTCATGCTTACTCATGCTCGTTTTTCTGTCCATACAAATTCCGTTGGCAAAAGCCGATGCCGTTTCAGACTGGAATAAACGGGCCGGAGATATCGTTGTCAATGCCAATATCGGTCCGTTGCCTGCGGAACGAACACTGGCGATTGTACAAGCCTCGGTTTATGAAGCGGTAAATGCCATTACGCAACGTTATCCCGTGAATGATCTGAACCTCCAGGCCACAGCCGGAGCGTCCATTGATGCTGCGATTGCCGCAGCTAACCGTATCGCGTTGATCGAACTGGTTCCGAATCAAGAAATGGCCATTGAGCAAGCATACCGTGATGCAATCCAAGTCATCAACGACGACTCAGCCAAACAGGCAGGCATCGCGGTGGGAGAAAAGGCGGCGCATGCTGTTTTGGCGCTGCGCGCTGATGACGGCGCATCGGCAAAGGAATCTTATCGTCCCTTTACACGCGCGGGCGTATACGTTCCAACCGTTATCCCGGAAGCACCGCAATGGGCTAAACGTAAACCATGGCTCATGACTCATGCCGCACAATTCAGGCCGGCACCGCCGCCCGATTTGACAAGCGAGCACTGGGCGCGCGATTTCAATGAAGTAAAAATCCTGGGCCGCTCAGACAGTCAGACGCGGACTGCGGAGCAAACCGCGATTGCCCATTTCTGGGAAGAGGTGATGCCGCCCATTTATCACGGCGTTGTCCGTTCCATTACCACGCAACCCGGCAGGGAAATTACGCAGAACGCCCGCTTGTTTGCCGCTGTCACACAGGCCGTCGATGATGGTTTGATCGCCGTATTCGATGCAAAATATCATTATGCTTTCTGGCGTCCCGTCACGGCAATTCGCAATGGTGATATTGATGGCAATGACGCAACCGCAAGCGATGATTCCTGGACGCCGCTGATCGCCACACCGATGCATCCGGAGTATCCTTGCGCGCATTGCATCGTTTCCGCAGCGGTAGGCACGGTGTTGCAAGCGGAAATTGGCGAAAATGCAACGCCTGTATTAACAACCGTCAGTCAGGCCGCGGGGAATCGTTCCAGAAGCTGGCACAGTCTTGATGAATTCATGCAGGAAGTGGTGAATGCGCGCATTTATGATGGCGTTCACTACCGCAACTCGGGAGAAATTGGCGCGCAAATGGGCCGGCAGGTGGCGCAGCTAGCCATCAAGAAATACCAATTGAATCAGAATTAAAATGTATCATCGCATCGCCTGT
>JADZAR010000191.1 GCA_020852475.1 Nitrosomonas sp. | reverse complement strand
GCCGGCCCCTGAGTTCTGACTTCAACTACGGTATCCAGCACGGCGTTCACGCTATATCCGTTATGTTGCACCCCTAATTCCATGTGGACATGCGGGCTGATCAGCAGATTTCCGATCTGCCGCAGACTGGCGATCGTTAAATGGGTAGAAATATGCTCAACCCCTTCGGCGTCACGATCCTCCGGTAGCGTCTGCACAGACAGAAAAACCGGGCCACTGGCCAGCTTTTCCCGGTCAAATACGGTTTCCTCGGCTTCAAGCCGGATTTTCAATTGCGCAGTACGCGGGCTGCTTCTGTCCGAGCTTTGCCAATGACGAAACACCAATCCGCTTTGCATTTTAATCTGCTGCAGCGATTCTGTTTCAACCTGTGTCGCGGTCAATTGCAACGCCTCCAGATCGAGTGACTGGCGGGCCATGTCATCCTGAAAACTCAGCCTGCTGTTTTCCACTGCTATACGTCCGATCTCAAACCCGCTGAAAAATCCGCTACTGCTTTCCTGCAGCAAGTCTGCAATATTCACTGTGCCATCCGGATAACGGACAAATCTGGCTTGAAAACCGGAGAGATAGGCATGTTCAACGACAATCCGCCCTTTAAGTAGCGGTAAAAGCGATACGGTCAGTCGCATCGTCTCGACGGATGCAAATATATCATCCTGTTGATATTCACTGAGTGATAGCTGGTTTAAAGACAGGTTGGCGTGAGGAGAAAATGAGAAATGTATATCCCCGTTGATGCTCAGCGAACGCTGGCTGTTCAGTTTAATCCATTGTTCAATCGCTGGTACCAGTAACGTAGGTTTATAGCTGATGATGAATAGCGCCACGCCACTCATCAATAAGACCAGCGCCAGCAATAACCATCCATAGGTGATGAAACGTTTCACTACGATTATCGGTTGCCTTGAGTAAAGCGGGCATTATCAGAAAACGACTTCAGAAAACTTTGCGTTCGGCGTCAATACCTGCATTTTAACCAATGCCATCAAATCGATTCGTTTTTTTTCGCCATTGTCATCAACGACAAGCAATTCCTGTTGATCTACCGACAGGATATCGACCGCTTTTCCTTCGATCACTTCATCATTTTTCAATGTCAGCTTCAAGTGGTAACCATACATACACGCTACTTCTACAAAATCGTGCAATTCACATGAAATAACTTCTTTTTCCATAATCCGTCTCTTTTGACCGAAAAATCCCAAGGCTATACCGATCAACCCGTGAAATCAAGCAAACCTCCCGATAATTTGCTAGGCTAATGCTTTCAGGGTTAACTCGAAAATGATTTCTTTATCATTTAAACAAATGGAGGTTGGTATGCAGCGAAAAATCATTATTGCTGTCACAATTGGACTTATTTTTAGCGGATGTGCAAACATGTCGGAAACACAGCGTAGCTCGGCACAAGGCGCTTTTGCCGGCGCAGCCGCGGGTGCACTGATCGGCGGACTCGCCGGGGATGGCAAAGGCGCCGCAATTGGCGCGGCGGCAGGTACCGCAGCAGGTGCTTTAGCGGGGTATGCGTGGTCAAGACATATGGAAGAGCAAAAAAGACAGATGGAAACGGTGACAGCAGGTACTGGCGTACAGGTTTCCCAGACTGCCGACAATCGTCTGAAACTCGAAATTCCGAGCGACATCACGTTTGATACGGGGCGCGCGGAAATCAAACCGGGCATGCGTCCGATATTGGACAGCTTTGCGACAAGCCTGCTGCAAAACCCGAATACAACTGTCTCCATCATTGGACATACCGACAGTTCCGGCAGTGACGCAATCAACAACCCGTTATCCGTCAACCGCGCTGCCAGCACCCGTGATTATCTTGTCCAGCGCGGCGTGCCTTATCAGCGCATTCAGATTGATGGCCGCGGCTCGCATGCGCCGATAGCATCCAACGACACGCCATCTGGCCGAGCGATGAACCGTCGCGTGGAAATTTATGTTGCGGAACAACCGCCGCAGCAATAACCGGGAAAATATGATTATCTGAATCTAACAGGCTAGCGTGACAACATGATTTCCCGCATGAAAATCACGATAGCCTGTTAGCCAATTATTGAGAAACGTTCCAGGCCCCGGTACAAAGAAAAAGTAAGAAACAGGACATACCGAGTAAAAAACGGGGTCTATATCTGATAAATAACATCCTGAGCCTGCTCTTGATACCGCAGTGCAACGCAGATAGTTTTTCTGACAATCTTAATCGAAGGAATAATCCAGTCCCTTCTCGGCCATTTCAGCCGCTCGCAATATGGCCTTGGCCTTGTTCTGCGTCTCTATCCACTCATTTTCCGGAACCGAATCGGCAACTATGCCCGCACCTGCCTGAACATAGAGTTTGCCGTCCTTGATGACACCTGTCCGGATCGCGATCGCCAGATCCATATCGCCGTTGAATCCAAGATAGCCTACCGCGCCAGCATAAACACCCCGTTTGGACACTTCGAGCTCGTCAATAATCTCCATCGCACGAACCTTGGGCGCTCCGCTAACCGTACCCGCGGGGAAAGTGGCGCGCAGCACGTCCATGGCATTCATTCCGTCTTTTAATTTACCTTCGACGTTGGAGACAATATGCATTACATGCGAATAATTCTCGATATTCATGTGCTCGGTCACTTTGACACTGCCGGTTTGTGCGACACGTCCGACATCGTTACGTCCGAGATCCATCAACATGACATGTTCCGCCAGCTCCTTCGGGTCCGCCAGTAAATCTGCAGCAAACTCGGCATCCTGCTGCGGACTGTTACCACGTGGACGCGTTCCGGCTATCGGTCTGACCGTGACGGTATCGTTTTTCAGGCGCACCAGAATTTCGGGTGACGCGCCGACAACATAAAAATCATCAAAGTGATAATAAAACATGTACGGTGATGGATTGAGACTCCTGAGCGCGCGGTACAATGCCAGTGTTGATGCGTGATACGGTTTACTGGCGCGTTGCGACAGGACGACCTGCATAATATCGCCGTCGTAGATATATTGCTTGGCGCGTTTGACGGCGGCAATAAACTCGCTTTCCTGAAACTCGGAAACAGCAGGCTCCTGATTGACCGCCTGTTCAACCGGAATTTCAATCGGTTGACGTAATTTTTCCAGCAATGTCCGCAACCGCTTTCTGGCTACCTGATAGGCATTTTCAATGTCCGGATCGACATAAACCACCAGATACAGCTTTCCGGACAGATTGTCGACCACGGCAATTTCTTCCGAAAGCAGCAGCAATATATCCGGTGTATTGAGTGCATCCGGTCTGGCGTGGCCTGCCAGTTTATGCTCGATATACCGTACAGTATCATACGAAAAATAACCGACCAGTCCGCCGCAAGGCAATCCTCCAACTGGCGCGACATTGAAATTCGACAGGTAATTGCTGATATAGGCTAGCGTATCATCTACTGTTTCTTCCTCGACACCATTCTTATCCACCACTGTGACCTGATTACCACGCGCCTCAATGCGCGAGGTTGATGGCAATCCGACAAAAGAATAACGACCAAAGTGAGAACCATCCTGCACCGATTCCAGCAGGTAGGTATAAGGCTGGTTGGCCAGTTTCAGATAAATTGAAAGCGGCGTATCCAGATCCACAAAAGTTTCCAGCACAACCGGAATCCGGTTATAGCCTTTCTCTGCAAGTTGATTAAATTCATTTTCAGTCATTGGATCACTTCCAGAAACAGCATTGGCGGAAATACGAATTCAGGTTGTGTTATCAAACACGTCGCTTCAAATAGCTGCAACATACTGAATCAAGGCGCTTTGACAATTAATTGCGCGGCTTCCACAAGAGAGGGCACAATCGCATCGCAGTCCAGTTCATGCACATCACGGCCTTCGTTGTAGCCATAAGGCACGCAAAAAATATGACAGCCTGCCGCACGCGCCGCCGTGGCATCGTTTAACGAATCACCGAACAGGATCGCCTCGTGCGGTTGTACATTGAAATGCTTGCAAATGTGCGTCAGCGGCATTGGGTCAGGCTTGGACTTCGGCAGATTATCGCCGGACAGAATGATCTCAAAATAGTCATGGAATCCGGTTGACTTGAGCAGCGGCTGTGTGAAAATCTCCGATTTATTCGTAATGCAGGCCAAGTGAAAACCAGCCTGTTTTAAACGTTCAATGCCCTCTTTGACACCCGGAAAAGGCGTGGTTTTGACATGGACATTTTCGGCATAATTTTTCTTGTAGAGGGACAGCGCCCTTTCCAGTAAATCCGATTCAGGCTCTCCGTTTAAATCGCCCGTCAAGGCACGCTTGACGAGTCTCTGGATACCCTTTCCGATATAGGATTTGATTGTTTCAACCGAACGTTCCGGCCTGCCCAGTTCGTGAAGCATCAGATTGGCCGCCAGTGCAAGATCTTCAGCAGTATCCAGCAAAGTGCCATCCAGGTCGATCATGACAACCTTGACTGCCAGAGGAAAAACCGGCTTTTCGACAGTACTGCTGGCATAGGAAAAAATATGTTGGTTCATATTATAAAAGACATGCTCTACAGACATGTTTATTGAAATTTACTCTTGAAATTTTATACCTTACCCAATTCTGCGCGCAGCGCTGAAACAATCGTGTCATAACGATGCGGATCGCTGTCTTTTCCTGCGCCATAGATTGCCGACCCCGCCACAAAAGTGTCAGCGCCTGCGCGTGCAATTTCTGCAATGTTATCCACTTTGACGCCACCATCAATTTCCAGCATGATCGATCTGCCACTCTCATCAATACGCTTGCGGACAGCGCGGAGCTTGTTCAACGCTTCAGGAATAAATGCCTGCCCGCCAAACCCGGGATTCACAGACATAATGAGGATCAAGTCCAGCTTGTCTAATACATGATCAAGATAATGCAGCGGCGTAGCGGGGTTGAAAACCAGACCGGCCAGACAACCCTGATCCTTAATGAGGCCAATGGTACGATCGATATGTCTGGATGCTTCGGGGTGAAAAGAAATAATATTGGCGCCTGCCTTGGCAAAATCGGGAACAATGCGATCCACCGGCTCTACCATCAGGTGCACATCAATCACCGCGTCTGTCAACGGGCGTATTGCTTCGCATACCAGCGGCCCTATCGTCAGATTAGGAACATAATGATTATCCATCACGTCAAAATGTATGATGTCAGCGCCTGAATCGATAACGTTGGTGATTTCTTCTCCAAGCTTGGCGAAATTGGCCGACAAAATACTCGGTGCTATACGGTACATATAAAACCTCTCAAATTATCAAATGCGCTATTTTACCCGCAAATGAACTTACACGTTAATGAGAAGTAAATTGTTTTAGAAATTACCGTATTTTGTTCTTGATACAATCCCAAAAATAGTGTGGAATAAGACTCATGTCAGAAAATAAATATGAAATTGATGTCAGCGTGCGAGCAGTCTATTTACCCGATCAATCGGATGTGGAAAATGATCAGCACGTATTTGCCTATACCATTACCATCGCCAATAAAGGTACGGTCGCCTCGCAACTGATCAGCCGCCACTGGATTATCACCAATGGTGATGGCTCAGTGCATGAAGTGCGTGGACTGGGTGTTGTTGGCGAACAGCCTGTACTTAAGCCTGGGGATACGTTTGAATATACCAGCGGTACAGTTATTTCAGCATCAGTCGGCTCCATGAAGGGCAGCTACCAAATGGCAGCCGAAGACGGTGTTCATTTCGACGTTCCGATTCCCGAGTTTATATTGACAGCACCACGTGTTCTACATTAGGTTGCCCCGGGATTTGATTAAAAATCCCGATAAAGCGGCAAAAGTGAATGATTCCCGGTAATACGTCACGATCACACGCTGATCGGTCATTAACGAATCAACCTAATCTGACATGATTGGTATTTCTTCACCAGGATCAGCATCATTCGCCAGTATCATGATGGAAACCCTGCGATTTCGCTTTCTGCCTTCGCTTGTTTCGTTACTGTCCACCGGCCGGTTTTCGCCATAACCGATGGCAGTCAATCTGGCAGCATCCACGCCATTTTCAATGAACAACCGAATCACACTACTGGCCCGCGCTGTCGATAATTCCCAGTTCGATGGGAAGTGAACCGTTTGAATAGGTATATTATCCGTATGTCCCTCGACATGAATTTCATGGCTGTGTCCCTGAATGACCGTGGCTACCGCGCGCAATGCCTCAATAGAATTTTCCGCCAGAAGCGCCTCACCAGGTGAAAAAAGAACACTGGCATTGATCTCGACCGTAATGCCAATCGCACTTTGCGTCACCGTCACACTGCCGTCTTCAATCAACGGACTGAGTGCGCGCAGTATATCTTTTGCCATGGACTGCATCGTCTCCTTTCTCTCAACACGTTCGGCTTGCCTGGTTTCCCCGTTCTCTTTCTCCATGATCTTGATCATCGCCCCATCGGGTTCAGTCTTGATAAGTGACACCGGAATAGGCGCTTCGTCGGTTCCCGTCTGCGAAGATGTACTTTTGAATGCGCTCACCAGGGAATTGCTGAGAATTTTATATTTTCCCTCGTTGAGGGAAGATGTAGCATACATCACCACGAAAAAGGCAAACAGCAACGTAATAAAGTCAGCATAAGAAACCAGCCAGCGCTCATGATTTTCATGCGTTTCATTGTCGTTAAATAATCTTCTTCTGGTCATAAGCTGATGTAACCCTTTGCTGTCTTTGCGTGACGAAAATTTCCGGTTGATCAGTGATCGACAAAATAGCTCATTAACCGACTCTCAATTTCTCTCGGATTCTCCCCGTTGGCTATCGCAACCAATCCGTCAACCAGCGCTTCCCGCATGACCAGTTGCTCATTGATGACTGTTTTGAGTTTGCTGGCAACAGGCAAGAACAATAAATTCGCCAATCCAACACCGTATATGGTCGCAACGAATGCCACGGCAATACCCGGCCCCAGTAAACTTGGATCGGATAAATTTTCCATGACATGAATCAATCCGAGTACTGCGCCAAGAATACCGATAGTCGGTGCGTAACCACCCGCTGCTTCCCATATTTTTGCCGATTGGCGCTGAAAAGAAACTTCAGTCCCAACTTCAATTTCAAGTATTTCGCGTAACTTCTCCGGCTTACTGCCATCCGCGATCAGCTGAAGCCCTTTTTTGATCAATGGATCAGTCACAGTGTCGGCATGCGCTTCCAGCACCAGGAAACCTTCCTGTTTCGAAAGATAGGACCAGCTGACCAGTTGCCTGATCAGTATTTGATAGGGCTTCACAGGCGGATAAAAAACCCATTTTGACATTTTTATCCCGCTGATTAGCGTTCTGACAGGGCTTTGCAGCAAAACAGCGCCCACTGTACCGCCCACGACAATCACAAAGGCCGCAAACTGTATTAACGCGCCGATATGGCCGCCTTCAAGCATTTGCCCGCCCATAATCGCTACCAATGCCACGGCAATCCCGAGGATACTGCTAATATCGATTTTTGTTTTTCCAATCATTACAATACTTCGCTCAGTATTATCTTAAAAATGGTGCAGCGTTCAAATCATCAGATGGCTTATCAGGGATTTCTTAAACGACTACGCAGGCGCGCTATGGCTTGTGTATGCAGCTGACAGACACGCGACTCGCTTACACCCAGCACTTCCCCGATTTCACGCAGATTCATCTCCTGTTCATAGTGCATCCCCATGACCAGCTTTTCACGCGGCGGAAGATTCTCAATCGCATCCACCAATGATTTTCTGAGACTTTCATCAACCAGCTTATCCAGCGGATTACTGCCATCATCCACTAGCAAACGATCCAGAAAAGGCTCCTCGTCTTCCTGCTGAAAATCTTCGTAGTAAATCAGCTGCGCACCGCGTGCGCTTTGCAGCGTCGAATGGTATTCATCAAGGGAAATCTGTAACTCGTCTGCAAGCTCCTGCTCACTGGGTGCGCAACCGTTTAACTGCTCGAGTTTGCTAACCGCCACCTCGATCTGACGCATCTTTTTGCGAATACTGCGCGGCAACCAGTCTGCATCGCGCAATTCATCCAAAATCGAACCTCGGATACGTTGCGCCGCATAACTTTCAAACTGTCTGCCATAAGATCCCTCGTAACGGGTAATCGCATCAAGCAAGCCGATCATTCCGGCCTGAATCAAGTCATCCACCTGAACACTGGCCGGAAGTTTGGCCATCATGTGGTAAGCAATACGCTTTACCAACGGTGTAAACTCTTCAAGAAAATCCTCTTTATTTTTGACGCCAGTAGCTGTATACATATCGTTGCTAAATCGTAAAGTTAGCCATGCTCAGATGACTTGTGAGAATCAAGCGTTGCATAAACTCGCCAGTTTCTCCGTGAAAATGTTCTATACACGGAGAAAACATCACATTATCAGCAAGCTGCCTGAATCGGTCAGCGGCCAGGGATGTTGAAAAAAGATTAATCACAGGCTGACACATACGATTGGCCTGACTTATTTTATTATCCGATTGCGCATATCCCGCCATCTCGAGTGAAACTGAAAGGTATTTACGCACAACACGGGAGAAATTCTCAAAAACAGCATGAGCCGTATGCGATGATTCAGTTTTATTAATAAAAATCAAAAAACTCTGCTTCGCATAATTCTGGCTTATCATTTTTATCAACGCGTAAGCCCCGGTCAAAGAAGCGGCGGAACCGGAAACAACAATCAGCATCTGTTCCGCAGCAAGACTCAGCGGCAGAACATGCGTATCCCCCGCCATTGCCGTATCAATCAAAATGATATCAATCGACTCGGCATACTGACTGAAGCTTTTGACAAGCCGGCTTTGCTCCAGCGCACTCAAGCCCGACAAGGCATGAATGCCCCTGAATGCCGATAAAACAAAGATATTTTCAGTCCCATGCAAAACAACCTGGTCCAGCCTTCTATCCTGATTAATAACATGCAGCAGATCAAAACGCGTCTTTAATCCAAGTCTGGCGCTGATATTTTCAGGACAGGCGTTTTCATCAATCAATAAAACGCGCTTGCCTTTCTCCGCCCATACCGCCGCCAGATTAACTGCAATGGTTGTTCTGCCAACGCCTTTCATGCCACCGGCAATCGTGACGACACGGGTTGCCGGATTGATTCTGTGCGCCATCAATCCGCGCAAACCTTCAGCCTGATCGTATGTCAATCTAGTCATTGCCGGCTCCGACATAAACCTGATCCACACTATCGCCGGTTCTGGCGCTTTTCGCCATCACCAAAGCATACTCGGCATCCTGTAACGTGAAAGCCGATTCCGACGGTCTGGTTTTAAAAATTTCCCGCAATAAATTATGTCCGTTTGCCGGATGAATATCTTCGGGCACTTTTTGTCCATCGGTGACATAGTGCAGTATTAACTTGCGACGAATAACCGCATCCAGCACCGCACCCATGCTCGCTGTTTCATCAAGCTTAGTGATAATGCAGCCGTGAATACCGTATTTACTGTAAGTTGAAATAACTTCATCCAATGTACTGCCGCTTGAAGTAGCGCTCATCACCAATACCTTTTTAATGTTTGCATCTGCACGAACAAACATCGCGATCTGTTCGGCCACCATCTGATCACGATGACTCATACCCATCGTATCGATCAGCACAATATGCTTATTTTTCAATTCGGATAAAGTCAGCTGCAGATCGTCCGCATCCTGAATATTTCTGACAGACAATCCAAGCAAACGGCCATAGATTCGTAGTTGTTCATGTCCTCCGATACGGTAGCTGTCTGTCGTCAGCAAAGCCACCTTATCCGCACCATGCCTGATCACACTACGCGCTGCAATTTTTGCAATCGTTGTTGTTTTACCAACACCAGTTGCGCCAAGTAAAGTATAAATACCGCCCTGCTGAATCATTTCATCGCTGACAGCAGTTTGCAGATTGAACTCCAGGGCAGACAAAGCCTGCTTGAGACTTTGCATGTAAGTCAAACCTTCGGATAGTTTATCAACCAGCCGGCGTGACAAAAGCGGACTAAATCCCGCATTCAACAGCGTGCCGAGCATTTTCATTTTTTCCGGTCTGCGCTGTGTCGCGTTACCCCATGCCACCGCCGCCAACTGTTCTTCAAGCGTGCTTCTCATGGTATGAATTTCGCTCATAAGACTGCGCACAAAATCCTCGGTGACAATATTCTCCGGAATGCTTTCCGGCAATGGATTATTGATAGCGGGCTGCCTGTCCGGCTGCTTTCCCATGCCTGACGGCACAGAATGCGCGGCATAAGCAAATGCGGCAGATGATTGCTCAACGGAAGGAGACTGCAGAGCAACCGGCTCAGACGACAAGGATTCCCGCGGATGTTCTTTTCTTTCCGTGGAGTGATCCGGTTGATGCGCATCAACCAGGTTTGTCATCTCCGAATCAGCCAGGGCCATTATTTCCACACCACCCGAGATTTTTCGATTGGATAAAATGACAGCATCAGTACCCAGGTCATTTTTAACCTTACGCATTGCTTCTCGCGATGTAGCCGCAACATAACGTCTTACTTTCACTGTTTACCTCCAATAACGGAAGTGATTTTGATTTTCCGTGATTCAGGAATCTCAGCATGCGAAAGCACTCTGAGCTGAGGTACCGCACGGCGCAGAAAGTGCGCCAGCAGACTGCGAATTGGACCGGGAACCAGCAATACAACCGGCAATCCAAGGCTTTCCTGATGCTTAGCAGCCGCGACCGCTTCTTTCAACAGCATATTTGCAAGCCCAGGCTCTATACCGCCACCTTCCTGCCCACCACTTTGCACGACCTGTGTCAGGATAGTTTCCAGTTCGTGATGCAGCCCCATAATCTGAAGCTCACTGTCCGCCGGAAAATACTGCTCCACAATGGCGCGCCCCAGAGCAATGCGCACAAATGCAGTCAGTTGCGCAGCATCCTGTGTCGTACTGGCATGCTCTGTCAACACGTCGACAATGGTGCGCATATCCCGGATATGAACATTTTCACTCAACAGGTTCTGCAGAATTTTTTGCAGCGCAGCCAGCGGCAACAACTTGGGAATCAAATCTTCAATCAGCTTAGGTGATTTGGCGTTAAGATGATCCAACAGCAGCTGTAATTCCTGCCGGCCCAGCAATTCAGCTGTATACATGTGAATAAGATGATTAATATGCGTCGTCACCACAGTGCTCGCATCGACTACCGTATAACCGTTGCTTTGCGCTGATTCCCTGAGCGAAGCTTCGATCCACACTGCCGGCAGACCAAATGCCGGATCACTTGTCGGTGTACCGGGCAACGTCATGCTCACCCTGCCCGGATTTATCGCCAGGTACATGCCGTTATACGACTCGCCTTTACCAATTACAGAACCCTTCAGCGTAATTTGATAGGCATTAGGGCGCAGTTCCAGATTGTCACGTATATGTACAACCGGCGGTAGAAAACCAATTTCCTGGGCAAATTTTCGTCGTATGCCGTTAATACGCTTGAGCAAATCACCCTGTTGCGTTTTGTCGACCAGGGGAATCAGACGATAGCCAACTTCCAAACCCAGCGTATCAATCGGAAGCACGTCGTTCCAGCTGGCATCCTGCTGCTCCACAACAGGCACCACGGTATTTGTCACAGATTGCTCTTCTGCGCTGGTTAATGCATTTTTATTCATCCAATAAGCACCGCTTCCGAGCACACCGGCCAACAACAGAAATACAAAATGCGGCATACCCGGAACCAATCCCATAACACCCAGAATACCCGCCGTTATCACCAGCACCTGCGGCTGATTAAACAACTGTCCAAGAACCTGCTCACCAAGATCTTCTTCTGTTGTCACACGGCTAACAACCAGACCGGCGGCAGTGGAAATAATCAATGCCGGAATCTGCGCAACCAAACCATCGCCAATTGTCAATAACGTATAATTACGTGCGGCGGTATCCAGATCGAGATCATGCTGCAACATACCCACGACCAAGCCACCGACAATGGTAATCAACATGACCAGCACGCCGGCGATCGCATCGCCACGCACAAACTTACTGGCGCCATCCATCGATCCAAAAAAATCGGCTTCTCTGGAAATCGCAGTACGGCGATTTCTGGCTTCTTCTTCGCCGATCAAACCGGCATTCAAATCCGCATCAATGGCCATTTGCTTTCCGGGCATGGCATCCAAAGTAAAACGCGCGCTCACTTCGGCAATACGTCCCGCGCCTTTGGTTATGACGACAAAATTGATAACCACCAATATAATGAAAACCACCAGTCCCACGGCATAATTCCCGCCAACCAGAAAATGGCCAAATGCCTCGATCACTTTTCCTGCCGCATCAGGCCCGGTATGTCCTTCCAGCAAAACAACCCGGGTTGAAGCAACATTTAAAGATAGCCGCAACAGTGTCGTAATAAGCAATACTGTCGGGAATACCGCAAACTCAAGCGGGTTTTTGGTATAAAGACTGACCATTAAAACGATAATGGCCAGTGCAATATTGAATGTAAATAAAACATCCAGAATAAACGGCGGCAAAGGCAGCACCATCATACCGAGAATCATGATGATCAGTATCGGCCCCGCCAGCGTTTTAAGGTTGTTTCCAGTCATAAAACCGGATAATGTCATTGTGTTATTCATACGCACCAAGTTACAGTATTTTTAAAATTTTCATCATTGAATGAATGCCTGAAATCCTGTTTTATTCTCAAATTCCCAATCAATCGGTCGCGGTGACTTCCAATTCCTGGGGAACCTCAATAGCGCCGATCGGCTCAGGTACATCCCCTCCATAATTCTGATAACGTTTGAGTTGATATACATAGGCCAGCACTTCCGCGACCGCGGTATAAAGCTTTTCGGGTATTTCCTGATCCAGATCGGTATGATGATAAAGAGCGCGTGCAAGTGGCGGTGCTTCGAGAATGGGGATGCGATGCTCCTCGCCCAGCTCACGTATCCTTGCCGCCAGTAAATGCACGCCTTTAGCAACGACAATCGGCGCACGCATTGTTTCGCCCTTGTAGCGCAGCGCGACAGCGTAATGCGTGGGATTAGTCACGATAACATCCGCGTCGGGTATCGCCGACATCATGCGGCGGCGGGCAGCTTCGCGTTGCAAGCTGCGAATACGGCCTTTTACCAGAGGATCACCCTCACTCTCTTTGAATTCCTTGCGAATCTCTTCTTTAGTCATGCGCAACTGTTTGGCGTGATTCCACAGTTGAAAAGGCACGTCAATGACCACAATAAAAATCATTGCGGCAACCATAAACAAAAAACTCAGAATCATTAACTCGCCCGCGCGTGTAATTCCCGAGTTAACAGGTATTGCGATCAACGAGAGAATCGACTCTGTATTACTCCAGACAACCAGCGCCGCCACACTGCCGACCACAATGGTTTTAGCTATCGCTTTCACCAACTCCGTCAGGCCATGTGCTGAAAAAATTCTGCCCAATCCAGTGACTGGATTAATTCGCTTAAAATCAGGTATCAGCGCCTTGCTGCTGATAAGCCAGCCGCTGAGCAGCATGGGTGCGAAAAATGCAGTAATCATCAATACAATCAGCAAGGGAAGCAAGGCCAAAAGCCCTTCAAAAGCTAACTCGCTCAATCGATTGAACATCAGCCCAGGTTGGAACGCGAGCTCCCGCTCCATGCGCATACCTTCACGCATAATGGCCAGCAAGTCATTCATCAAGTGATTACCCATGAAAACCATACCCGCAGCGGCAGACAGCAGCAGAATAAACGTCGTCAATTCCTGTGAACGAGCAACCTGGCCTTCTTCGCGTGCTTTCTGTATGCGCTGAGGCGTCGCCTGCTCCGTTCGTTCCAAATCACTATCTTCTGCCATCATGACTCCAAATGATCAGCGCGCATTATCAATCTGGAGAGCCAAAATGAATGGATGAAAAAAACAAGATTTCCACCCGCTATTTCAGGTGGATTTACGACGAAGTTTTACAGGCGGGGCTTTGGTGAAGTTGTTTGACTACTGTCAAGAACAGTACAAAACGGTGATCACAACAGAGACAATGAACGCGCGATTTTTGATCCGAAAGCGCTCTTTGAAAAATCTCTGAAAATAATCGTATGCCATGCATACATCATCACGGCAGACCAGAGAAGCTGCATGCACAGGAGTAACACATTGTTTTCAAGATAATAACCGCGGATCAAGCAAGCTCCTTTGGCCGGGACAGACTGTGCAACTTGCACCGCTGATCGATGGTGATATCTCGCCATCGTCCGTCAACAGTGATTCTTGCAACTGCACAGGTTGTCATAAGCTTACCATCGATTCCTGGCTTTGCTTCCCGGCACAATGTCGTCAATAGACAATCGAGTCCCGGATTATGACCAACCAGTAGCACGGACTGCGCCTGCTCCGGCAATGTTGTAATCACTTCGAGCAGCGTCTCGAGACTGGCTTCATAAATCCGTTTGTCGACTTGAATGTTCTTGACGGGAATATGCAACGCTCCCGCAAATATCATCGCGGTTTGATAAGCACGCAACGCAGGTGAACTGATTATCGCTGTGGGGATATTATCCTGTTTGGTTAACCACGTAGCCATTCTGGGTGCATCAATCTGGCCACGCTTGGATAATGGACGTTCGAAGTCACTGACGACCGCCTGTTTCCAGTCCGACTTGGCGTGCCGCAATAAATAAAGTTGATGTAACAAAGTATTTTCTCCTCTATTTGGAGCGGTTACAGACTCATGATTTCGTTCCAGAGTACCTGATAAGCCTGGCTTGCTTTGCTGTTTTTCGCGAATACGGCTACTGGCTGGCGATGAATGCCCATCAGCTCAACATCACTGGCATAAGGTATACAGGTTTTCAACAGCTGCGTATTCACCGACGGGTTTTCCACAATCTGTCTATGCAGCTTCTTGCGAAGATCGATCATGGAGAAAAACGCCAGAACTCTGGAAGAAACAATGCCTATTTTTTCACAGAAATCACCTATCTGATCCAGTGTCCGCAAAGATAACGTTGTCGGTATTGTCGGCACGATGATCCAGTCTGCGGCGTTCAATATATTCTCCGATATCAAGGAGACACCGGGTGGACAATCCAGAAAAATATAATCATATTCAGTCTTCAGCGGCTTGAGCAGCTTGCGCAACTGCATATCCGGATTTTTGAAATCATCCAGTTGCAAATCAAGATGACGATAGGAAAAATCGGCAGGCAAGAGATCAAGAGATTGATAATCCGTGCCCTTAATAACATCACTCGGCATTTTCTTGCTGGTCAGCAAACCTTTTCCGCCTTTCTTAACCTTCGGTTTAATCCGGAAATAAAAGCTCGCAGCGCCCTGCGGATCAAGATCCCAGACCAAAGTCCGGACGCCGGCAAGCGCAGCGAAATAGGCCAGATTAACGGTCGCCGCTGTTTTCCCGACACCCCCCTTGATATTGTAGCAAGCGATTACCTTCATACTGTTCTGCCTCGGGATTGATTGTGCAAGCTAAATGTAT